>NZ_JAKRVY010000002.1:0-300000 GCF_023638055.1 Natranaeroarchaeum aerophilus
GAATCACTTTGAAAACGCACCGCCTCACTTTTCAATCCTTATCTGAACACCGCCGAATCGGGTGGACCAGCCGCCAGAACGGGGCAACCAACGACTCCTCTGTAGCGATAGATGACGCTCGCAAGCCGAATATGTTATAGCCGCTCGACGATCGTCGCGATCCCCTGTCCGAAGCCGATACACATCGTCGAGAGGCCGACGTCGTTTCCAGTCCGGTCGAGTTCGTGGACGAGTTTCGTCAGCAGGGCCGCGCCGGTCGCGCCAAGTGGGTGGCCGTGTGCGATCGCACCGCCGTTGACGTTGGTGTCTGCCCAGTCTGCGCCGATCTCGTCGAGCCACGCGAGCACAACAGAGGCAAACGCCTCGTTGACCTCGAACAGGTCGATATCGTCGACCGTCATCCCGGCGTCGTCGAGTACCTGTTCGGTCGCCGGAATTGGCCCCGTGAGCATCGTGACTGGATCGACGCCGACGACTGCTGTCTCGACGATCCGGGCCATCGGATCCCAGCCGTGTCTCTCGTCGGCAGCATCGCTCGTCACCAGGAGGGCACTTGCCCCGTCGACGATTCCCGAGGAGTTGCCAGCGTGGTGGATCCCATCACCCTCCTCGCGGAAGGCAAGCGGGAGCTCGGCGAGGTCGTCCGCGGTCGTTCCCGGTCGGGGGTGTTCGTCGCGCTCTACCCGGATCGGCTCGCCCTCGAGCGTCGTCTCTACGGGCGTGATCTGGTCGTCGTACCGCCCCGCTTCCCACGCCTCGGCCCACCGACGCTGGGAGTCGGCGGCGAGTTCGTCTACATCCTGTCTGCTGAATCCGTACTCCTCAGCGATCCGCTCGGCACCCTCACCCTGCGAGGTCGCTTCCTCGAAGTGCTGGAAGTACGAGTCGGTCAGTGCGTGCTTATCGACGACACCGTGCTCGGCGTTCCCGTCGCTCCCCATCGGCACTCTGCTCATGTGCTCGACGCCACCCGCGACGAGCACGTCGTGAAACTCCGCTCCCACCGACGAGGCTGCCCAGTTGACCGCCTGCTGCCCGGAGCCACACATCCGATTCAACTGGACGCCGGGGACCCCTTCGCCCCACCCCGCCACCATCGGTGCGATCCGGCCGATGTTCAGCCCTTGCTCGCCCACCGGCGTCACGCAGCCATACACCACGTCCTCGACGACTGCGGGATCGAACCCGACGCGTTCTTCGAGCGCGGCGAGCGGTTCGGCCGCAAGATCCTGTGGATGTGTGTCACGAAACGCGCCGTCGCGTTTTCCAAAGGGTGTTCTGACCGCGTCGACGATGACAGCATCAGTCATACCAGATCACGTAGTTTCTGGCGGAGGACAATAACGGTAGGTGTCCACAACAGAGAGGCACGTCAGTTCAGGCTCCGCTCCCGATCAGCCGCGGCGACGAAACTGCTCTTGTACCCGATCCATCCGGCATTCGATACAGAGGTCGTCTGCAAAACACGCCACGTTGTCGTGTGGACAGTCGTACTCTTCGATATCGACCGAGAGACTACGTTTCGCACGTTGCCACTCACGTTCCCAGTCCTCGATGTCCATCTCTCGTGACGTAAAGACGATATCGTCGTCCCGGTCGACGATCTTCGCGACCGTGACGGTGTCCGTGTGAGTTTTCACCGCTTCGATCGCTTCCCGGAACGACGAACAGGCGAGTTCGTCGATGCCTTCATGATCGTCGAGAAGTCGAACCGTCACAGTACCGTCGTACTTCTCAGTGGGATCCAGTCTGTCAGCCATAGTTCGTACTGCTTGGACGCACTACAAAAACGTACTACCCGAATACAACGAATCCCGCTGGGGCGGCAACCGATCGTGAACTCGGTATAGAACGAGATGACCTCGCTCCGCTCAGAACTGTATTATACCGTCTTCCGTGACGACCTGATCAAGCAAGCGCGTCGGCGTGCGATCGTACAGCGGGTTCTCGATGTCAAAGCCCTCCGTCGGTTCGAGCATCACTTCGCTGCCCGACCGGTAGGTCTGCTGGAACTCGAAGCCGTCGCCGATGAACTTCGAGGAGGAGCCGACGATCGTCATCGGCACGTCCAGATCAGCAGCGGTGGCGGCGATCGGGTACGTTCCCACGCGGTTGTAGACTTCGTCTCCGATGAGACAGTTCATGCCGACAATCACCCGGTCACAGTCAGGGAGGGCTGTCCCCATCGCGCTGTCGACGATCAGCCGCACGTCGACGTTCTCGTCGTCGGCGAACTGGCGAGCCGTCAGCCGACCGAAGAAGTTCGGCCGCGTTTCAGTGACGTACAGTGTGAACTCCGTTCCGGCATCGCTTGCGTATTCGAGAGCCAGCGTCGCCGTCGAGGAGTTCGAGTGGGTGAGAATCGTGTCACCATCCTCGATGAGACTTGCTGCTCGCGAGGCTGCACCCTCTTTGCTCTCCTCGACTTCCGTGATCACCTCGTCGACGGCCCGCTCCAGTTCCGTCTTCGCGTCGGCGACGGTCTCCAGGTTCGCATCCGAGACAGCGGTGATAATCCGCCGTTGAGTGGTGTTAAGTGGTGCGTGTGACCGGTTAGCGCCTTTCAACACCCGGCTGTTGCGTTCGAGATCCTGCTGGAACTCCTCTGTCGAGCGATACTCTCGATCGAGCAATTCGAGCAGCGCCTCTGCCGCCCGGACCGTGATGTGCGAGGCGCTACGAGTCTGCATCTCTGTGATTTCTCTGACGGTTTCGTCGATCATATTATTTCCATTCGCCTCCTGTCGCGTCATCTATTGTCATTCGAGCAATTGCTACTGAAATTTCGGTGACTGCGGGCTGATCCCTGCCTGCTCACGAACCGTCACCCATGTGCGCCTCGACCCGATCGATCAGGTCCTCGTTGCCAAGTGAACGTCGGCGTCCGCGCGTGGAGTCCGTCTGGTTCCACATCGAGTAACGATTGCGTGCCGTCCGTCGATCGTCCGCCGATTTCCTCTACCAGATAGGCAAGCGGCACTGCTTCGTAATAGACTCTGAGTTTGCCGTCGGGGTACTCTGTAGTCGCCGGATAGCCAAACAGCCCGCCATACTCCAGCACCTGTGCGAGGTCCGCGACTGTTGCGCCGCCATACCGTGGTTTCAGGTGCTGTTCGAGCTCTTTGGCGAGCTCGTTGAACCCCTCCGAGCGGGCGTACTTCTTTCCGGCGAGGCCGATGACCTTCGGATCGTCCGGGAGCGAGAACTCCCCCCAGCGCTCGCTGAAGCCGTCGCGCAGTAGATATTCCTGAACGGTTTCCCTGTCATCTCGGGCGACCGTCATCGTGGTGTAGGGGCCGTACAGAACCATCATTGCGGCGGAAAGTTCCCTGCCGGTGGCCGGGAGCTCCGTGTCGTAGACGCCGATGATCGTCCCGACTGAGTTGTTCGAGGCCAGGTTCGAGGAGCCATCGAGCGGATCGATGGTGATGACGTAGCCCTCGCCACAGTCGATCGCCGCGTCACGCTCCTCGCTGACGTAGCTCCCGACAGCATCGAGTGCCGAGAGCTTGTCGAAAAACAGGTGATCAGCCCAGACATCAGCGTCCGTCTGTTTATCACCGCTTGCGTTCACGCTGACTCGTGATTGAGCGTGGTTGGGAAGGTTCGTGTTCACGTAGTGAGCCGTCTGTTGGATCGTCTGTACGATCTGGTCCATCGCTTTCATAGTTCTCTCTGGCTGCAGCCCTCGGTTCTGATACCCATGCTAACTATGCATAGGTCGTGCCAGTTTATCATACTAGTTGATAACAATTGACATTCCAACGCGCAACACGACCTGATACGGGTTGCTAGCCAATGGAGCCCGCGTTCCGGGGTGGTCCCAAACAGCTACGGAGCGACAGAAATGATCGCTACGGCGTCACCGATCGTCACATTCCTCGCGAACGGGGATCACGACGAAATCGTCGGTTTCCATCTCGAAGGAGCGTTCCGCGGAGGCACTCCGGCTGGCAGGGTCTGCCCCGTGTGGTGACGACAGCCGCCGTCGAACCCGGGTCAATAGCCACATACTCCAGAACGGGAGTACATCGACTTAATGATCAGTCAGACAACTGTCCGCTCTTCGCAAGACAACTATGAGACACTGTGTGTACGTGGCGTGGGAAACTGGATAGGCGTGATAGCGTGCTGAAGCGCGGAACAGCCGCTCACCATCCGTACGCTTCGTGTACCTCCCGGCCTGCCTCGTTACATATGGGTCCGACGACGGCCGTGATGTCCTCGAGGATTACCGCGGAACGGACCGGCGGACTGTCCCCACCGAGTTCGTCGAGTTCGTCGCCCCCGACACTGTATCGGACCTGTGCGAACCCGGCCTTTCGCATCCCACCGGCGCACATCGGACACGGCTCCGTGCTCGTATACATCACTGTCTCGGCGCGTTCTCCGGGCGTCAGCTCCCGGCAGGCCCGATAGGCCAGATGTAGCTCCGGGTGGCGACGTCGGTCGTTCTCCGTATTGATCCGGTTCGATTCGGCCATGATCACCTCGTCGTCCCGGACGAGCACGGAACCGAAGGGCTCGTCGCCGCGGGCGGCCGCCTCGCGGGCAAGTGAGAGCGCCTCGCGCATGTGTGCGTCGTGATCGAACTCGTCGAAAGCGTGGTCAGTCATTGTTCGATGGTAGGTAGGTCCGCAAATAAATGCTCGGGCAGTGAGTGGGTCAGCACTGATCAGGAATCGAGCCGCATCGGCTGGCGTGACCCGTAGGTGAGCGTTCGCCAGAGCCACTCGACGGGACCGAACCGGAACCTGTTCAACCAGGCGATAGACAGCGGGATCTGTATCGCCCAGATCAGGAGTACAACTCCGAGCAGTTCGAGGCGGCTCAGAGTCGCAAAGAGCCCCAGTCCGTGGCCGTAGAAGAGCGTCGTCGCGACCACTGTCTGGAACAGGTAGTTCGAGAACGCGGTGCGTCCGACTGCGGAGAGTGCCGTCGTGATACGCCCACCCGCTGCAGCCCGGCACAGCAACATGATTGCTGCGACGTAGCCGAGTGCCAGCAGCAGGGAGCCGACGTAGTTGAGTTGCCGGGCAAACAGGAGAACGTAGCCGGTCTCCCAGCTGACGAGCTCGCGATACCACACGCCTGTGAGGATCAGCGCCAGTCCCGGGACGCCCCCGGCGACGAGCAGTCGTCGGTAAAACGACGTGCTCCGCTCGTTCGAGAGGATACCCCACTTGTACAGCGACATCCCGATGAGCATCAGCCCGCCGACTGTCCAGAACAACTCGGTAGCGAATCCGAGCGTCTGTCCGAGGAAGACCTCCGGCGCTCGGTATTCGACCTGTCCAGTCCAGCCCCCCTGATACGCAGCGATCTCCTCTTCGATCGCGCCGGGATCGGCTCCGAATCCGGCCAGGATACTCTCCTCGATCTCGGCCTGCGTCCCGGCGTCCGCTGCCGTGTAGCCGACCCCACCGAGCAGGTACAACGCTGTGGGGAGCATGAACAGAATCAGGCCGAGGACGAGGAGCCGCTTTGGCCGCCAGTTACGCGCAAAGACGACGACAAATCCACAGAGTGCGTATGTGACGAGGATATCGCCGTGCCACAGCAGGTAGGCGTGGGCGAGACCGATCACAAGGAGCCAGAACGTCCGCCTGAAATGCAATCGCCGGGCAGGCTGTCCCTTTCGCTCTTTGGACTCGGTAAACAGGACGATTCCCGCACCGAAGAGGAAGGTAAACAGCGTGATAAACTTCTGTTCGAAGAACACGTGGCTGACGAGCCAGGCGACGTAGTTGCCACCTGAAAAGTCGCCGTAGAGTGACGGATTGATCCATCCGATCGTCGGAAGCGCAAACAACCAGATGTTGATGACGAGAATCCCGAGCAGTGCGAACCCCCTGAGCACGTCGAGACTGACGATTCGATCCTCTGGCTCAGTCGGTCCGCGGTCGGTATCGTCGTCGGATCCGACGGGAGTTTGTGCTGGTTCGACTGGTCGTGAACGGGGACTCATCGTGGCAGGTGTAACATGTTTGGAGCTGAGTATATAGCTTCGGAACATCGAGTGTCGATGGCAACGGCTGGACTGGACGTTGCATAACAGCTATTTGACTTCCGTTAATAGATCCGTACAGTGACCGAAGTTCCCCATGGAAACGTGGATCTGGACGCGCTCACCGCAGCGCAGCACCGTGCGCTCCTTGAGTATGCGTCCGACGTGATCACCATCGTCGACGCCGAGGGGAAGATCAGGTATCAGTCTCCCAACTCCGAACGAATCAAAGGATGGGCTCCCGAAACGCTGGTCGGTGAGAACATCCTCGATTACGTTCACCCCGAGGACAGAGACCAGGTCATCGAACAGTTTTCCGGTCTGGTCGAAGGCAGCGGCGTGATCAAGGAGACGACCGAGTTTCGGTTTCGGACGAAAGAGCGGGGCTACATCTGGCTGTCAGTGACCGGCACGGCACCCGGCGAGGAGATCCCGATCGATGGCTACGTGACGATGAGCCGGGACGTCAGTCGGCGCAAGGCATACGAACAGCGTATCCGTGAGCAGCGCGACGATCTCGAAACGCTCAACGAGGTCCTCCGCCACGATATCCGAAACGATCTCCAGTTGATCAAGGGGGCCGCGGAGACGCTCGACGAACACGTCGACGAGGAGGGCCGCGAGTTCCTCGCAACAGTGCGTGAAAGCGCCGACAACGCCGTGTCGCTCACGGAGTCCGCCGGGGATCTGGCCGAAGTGATGCTCCAGTCGGATGGAGAGATTGGGTCCGTGTCGCTGGATCGAATACTCTCCGAGCAGATCGATGCGCTCCGGGCGACGTCGCCGGAGGCGGCGGTGACCGTCGACGATGTGCCACAGGTCGATGTCCGCGCGGGGGAGTTGCTGGCCTCGGTGTTCAAAAACCTCCTGACGAACGCAGTCCAGCACAACCATACGGCCGAGCCCAGAATCAGGATCTCGGCCGAACAGGACGACGAACACGTGCGAGTGCACGTCGCCGACAACGGCCCCGGGGTTCGTGACGAGTTGAAAGACGAGATCTTTGGCAAGGGCGAGAAGGGGTTAGAGAGCGCGGGCACCGGGATTGGGCTGTATCTGGTCCGGACGCTGGTCGAGAGCTACGGCGGCGAGGTCTGGGTCGAGGACAACGAGCCCGACGGAGCGGTCTTCGTGGTGGAGCTCCTCAAAGCCGAGTGAGCCGCTGTCCGAGAGCGAACAGGCCTAGCTACAGATCCGGTGCAGATCCTCCAGCGACTGGATGTCCCACGTCGGCCAGACGTTGAGTTCCCAGTTGGTCCGGTGCGGGCGACGAATAAAGGCCGAATCGATCCCCGCGTTTTCAGCGGCTCTGATATCGGATTCGTTGTCGCCCACGAACAGCGCCGAGTCAGCATCGAGATCGGCTAGCGCACGATCTAGATAGTGGGAGTTGGGCTTGCGCAGGTTCAGACTCTCGATCGTCGGCTCGCGCCCGTAGGCCGCGCCAAACCGATGGCGGATGTCGTTGTAATCGAGTACGAAATCGACCGTCTCCTGCTGGTTCGAGCTGACGATCCCCATCGAGACGTCGAGGGTAGCCAGTGTGTCGATGTCGTCGTACAGCGTCTTCCGGCCCGCTCGGACCTCGTCTTTCTGGACTGCGGCGAGGGCGTCCTCCCGTGCGCGCCAGAACTTGTCGGGAACCAGGTCGTACTGGCCACAGATGTACTCAACGTCCGCGGGGGTCGCCCCAACGGTCATGTCGTCAACGTGGTCGGCGTCCATGTCGGTCACACCGAACTGCGAGAAGGTTTCGTGGGTCGCGTCCCGAAGCACCTCGAAGCTCGTTCGCTCGACGAGGACACCGTCGTTATCGAAGACGACGGTATCGTAGGTCATGTATGGATTTGAGCCGTCGGCGACATAAACCTTTCACCGAGGCATGGAAATACATCGCACTGTTATTTTCCGTGAATGAGTAACCTTGGTATCTGTAATCGCCACGGCTACGTCTCGGGGACGTCCTGCCCGGACTGCGGAGACGCTGTCGACGTGGTGCTTGCGAGCGGTCGCCGGACACAGCTCTCGAAGTTCCTCAGCGGCGCGCTCAGACACTTTCCCGATGACGCTGGGCTGGTGCTAGACGAGCGAGGCTGGACGACCTTCGATTCGGTCGTCGACGTGGTCACTGATCGGTACGACTGGGCGACGCGTGAGCACGTCGAAGCGGTCGTTCTCACCGATCCGAAAGGGCGCTTCGAGCGGGACACGGGCAGTGAAGACAGCTACGCTGCGGGTCGGATCCGGGCCGCGTACGGCCATTCGGTCGACGTCAATCTCGATCCGGGGGAGACGCCGGTCCCGGACACGCTCTATCACGGTACTGCGCCGCGACACGTCGATGCAATCCTGGCGGAAGGGCTCAAACCGATGAGCCGCCAGAAAGTCCACCTCTCGGGAACGCGGGAGTCCGCGCTGTCGGTGGGTGAACGTCACGCCGATGACCCGGTCCTGTTGGTCGTCGATGCCAGACGTCTGCAAGCGGACGGCCAGCGGATCCTCAAGCGGGGCGAAGACGTCTACACGACCGATCGGATCTCGGCGGAGTATCTGGAGCCCGTGGAGCCCGACGATGTCGGCGGAAGCGTGTCGTGAGGACAGGGATGGGTGGTTCGTTGGGAGGACAGACACACCGGATTTCCGGTGGAGTGGGGTGGATGGGACGAGCCAGCTACATCAACAAACATCAACTAACAATCACGTGGGTACACACCGTATTTCCGATGAAATATGGTGGAGAACGGAGGGTGATAACTGATATAGAAACAACGTCCCGTCATAACTATCAGCATAGAGTGCATAGATTTATACGATGGTGTCGAGTACCGGCCATTGCCTAAATCGCCGATCGATACATGGAACGACGAGCAGTCGTTCTGTGACCGGAACGAATCGGAGTTGAGCCGGGCGGAAAGGATGTCTTGTTCTTCTTCGATCGCCATTCTACTCGCTCTACTGCCGGACCAGCCCGCCACTTCTTATTTCAGACCAGCCCCTACTCCCGCTACCCTATTTTCACCGGAAATCCGGTGTGTCTCTCTCACACGTCTGTCCCGAAAACGGAAGCTACTTTCACCGGAAACACGGTGTGGTGCGTATGGATGCAGACGACGAGTTGTTCACCCGGGAGGATCCGATCTTCGCCAACAAGGAGTTACTGGAGATCAACCACCTCCCCGAGAAGAACCGGATCGTCGGCCGCGACGACGAGATCCAGTCGCTGGCCAACGCCGTCAATCCCGCTATCTTCGGGCAAAGCCCGAGTAACCTGCTGATTTACGGGAAGACGGGGACCGGAAAGTCCCTCTGTGCGAAGCACGTCTCCGGACGGCTGATAGAGACGGCTGACCAGGAAGGCGTGACCATTACATACGCGTACATCGACTGTTCGCAGGATACGACCGAAACGCAGGCAGTCCAGTCGCTCGCAGCGTCGATCAACGACCCCGAGAAAACTGGCGTCTCGATCCCGGACAAGGGAATCAGCACGGCGACCTACTACAAACGCCTCTGGTCGATTCTCGACGCCCAGTACGATGTCGTGCTCGTGATTCTCGATGAAATCGACAAGCTCGAATCGGACTCGATCCTGATGCAGCTCTCGCGGGCGGGCGAAGCAGGCAAGATCGACGACTGCAAGATCGGTGCGATCGGTATCAGCAACAAGATCAAGTACAAAGACCGGATGGACGAGCGTGTCAAGAGCAGCCTCTGTGAACGGGAGTTCGTCTTCCCGCCGTACGACGCAAACCAGCTCCGGTCGATTATGAACGCGCGGAAGGACGCATTCCGCGACGGCGTGCTTGAATCCGGCGTCATTCCACGGGCCGCCGCACTGGCGGCTCAGGAACACGGAGATGCCCGGAAGGCAATCGATATGTTGCGATATGCCGGTGAGATCGCACAGGCGAACAACGCCGACACGGTTCGTGAGGAGTTCGTCACCGACGCCCGCGAGAAGGCCGAGACCGACCGGTTCCGCGAGCTGATCCGCGGTGCGACGCCACACTCGCGGTACGTCCTGCAGGCGCTGACCCACCTCTCAGTCAACGAGCCTGAACAGGACGGCTTCCGGACGACTGCGATCTACGATGTCTACGAACGACTCTGTGAGGATGTCGGCTCGGACCCACTCTCGCTACGCCGGGTCCGCGACCTGCTGAAAGAACACGCGTTCCTCGATGTTCTCGAACAGTCCCGACACTCCGGCGGGAGCGCGGAAGGCAACTTCACGAAACACCGACTGCTAGAGGACCCCGACGTCGTCCGCGACGTCCTCGTGAACATCGAGTGATGCGGACCGCTCTCTCCGCGGAGCCGCCCTAACACCCGTTTTGTCGCCGCCCCTCCATACGCATTTCATCGGAAATGCGGTGTATACTGGATATCTGTGAAGTACACGCAGAGCAAGTGTTCCACCGGAAACCTGGTGTGTCTCTCTGTCAGGGCCGAACCTGCAAACTCCGAGTCCAGATGGACAGGAGGGTACGGCTGTCTGGGCCAGCCATCGGTTCGGCCGTTCGAGTAACTTCCCCACCGTTGTGGTACAGTTCGGGAAGCCCGGTCATCGTCGGACTTTGCCCGAATGCTTGCGGGATCTCCGAACCCTCCCTGTTAACGACGGGATGGGGTCATCGGGGCACTGCATATTGCCGGTCTATTGGCGCTGCTTGTTCAACCACCAAACAATATATTATCTATAACGACAGTTTAATTTACCAAGGTTCCAATTGCTTCATAATCACCATAGTGATCCATTGATGGATGTCTTCCACGACTCCGACACCGTAGTGCACCGACGACAGATGACCGATATGAATACTCCTACTATCGCTGTGCCGCCTGACACAGCCTGCAAGACCTGTCATGAGTGTGGGGGTGAAGTACGCCATACAGACGACGAACGGATCTGTACGGAGTGTGGGCTGGTACTGGTGCGAGACAGGATCGACCGCGGACCCGACTGGCGATGCCTCGACGATACTGGGCAGCGGCGAACCGGCGCGCCGGTCGATCGGACCCGTCACGACGGCGGGATATCGACATGCATCGGCTACGGGGAGGGGACCGATATCACAGAAGCGCGGGCACAGCAACTGATTCGAATCCGAACCCTCCACAACCGCTCTCGCTTCGAATCGAAGGCAGAGCGCAACAGAGCATACGGATTCACCGAGATCAAGCGGATCGTCTCGTCCCGATCGCTGTCGAGATCGATCGAAGAGCAGGCCTGCTCGCTGTTCGAGTCAGCCCAGTCGGAGGGACTGTTGAGTGGTCGGTCGATCGAAGGGTTCTCCGCGGGGGCGGTGTATGCCGTCTGTCGTGTCCAGTCGATCCCCCGGACGATCGAGGAGATCGTCGCCGTGGCCCGGGCGGATCGGGACGAACTCGGTGTCGCATACGACGCGCTCAACCGTGAACTCGGCCTACCGACCGGCCCGATCTCGCCTTTGACGTATCTCCCCCGGTATGCCAGCGAACTGGAACTGGCAAACGACATCGAGATGCGTGCACGGGAGTACGTCGATGCCATCGTTACGGCCGGTAAGCTCGGTGGAAAGAACCCGAGTGGCGTCGCAGCAGCCTGCCTGTACATGGCTGCGTACGATTTCGGCGTCGACGTCACCCAGACCGCGGCCGCGGACGTTGCCGGCGTCTCCCGGATGACGATTCGGTCGCGGATCACGGAGCTGAAGGAACTCGATTGAGTATTTCAGCCACATATCAACTTTCCCGTAGCTGTCTAAGTTCAAAAGTGATGGCGCAGCAATAAGGACATGATCGCAATTACAGGTGCGAAAGGTGGCTGTGGAAAATCGACCGTAACGGTCGGGCTTGCGCGTGCGTTCGCCCGGTCAGAGACATCTGCGATTACGGTCGACGCCGACAGACAGCTCCCGAACCTGCACGTAATGACCGGTCTCGACCGTGAGCCGACCCTCGCGGAACTCAAGCGAGGGCAGTCGCTCGATACGATCGCACAGACCGATCCCGAATCGCCGACTGTCGGCGTCGTCCCTGCGCCAAAACCCTCCCAGCCCTTCGAGTTCGAGCCCCATCGCGAGGCGTTTGATACCGACGGCACACAGTTGCTGGTCGATTGTCCGTCCGGAGCCGGGCCCGATGTCGTCGAGCCGGTTCGACAGGCCGACGGCGTGATCGTCGTTGCGACCGACACCGACCGCGGGCTCGACGCCGCCGAAACGTCGATCGAACTGGCACGCCGACTCGACGTACCGGTCTACGGTGCCGTACTGAACCAGTGTTCGGAGGTTCCGACCCAGGCCAACCGCTGGGAGGGCGTTCCGTTGCTGGGCTGTGTTCCCGACCGGCCCTCCCCCCTGCTGAACCAGACCGTCGAGGAATCGTTCGACGAGATCGTCACGCGACTGTCGGCACAGTCGGCCGCCGACCGCTCCCTGCCCGAATACGGCGGGGACCGGCTCCCGGTCGGAACGCCGGAACTCGACGATCAACTCGATGGGGGCGTCCCACCGGGATCGATCGTTGCACTGGTCGGAGAGCCCTCCAGTCAGGCAGAGCAGCTTCTCTACTCTGCGACCGATGTCCGCGGCACTCTATATATATCGACTCTCCAGCCCCGCGGAGCCGTCAGGCAGTCGATCGATACGACCGGGCTGCCGACCGGCAATCCCACCATCAGGGAAGTCGGTGGCGAGACGCCGATCGAGGACGCCACAGAGCTCATCGAGAAGCTCCCGAACGCGGCGAACCTGATCATCGACGGCACGGACCCCCTCGAACAACAGGATCGATCCACGTATCTGTCCTTTCTCGGGACGCTCAAGGAGCGACTCGTGGATACTGACAGCATCGGACTGCTCCACTGTCTCGGTGACAGCTCGCATCGGCGAACCGCAACGTTACGCGCTGCCGATATCGTACTCGAGTTCGAAACGATCCGGCCGGGTATCGAGGGCGATGCGGCCCACTACGTGACGATCCCGAAGTATCGCCCGGCAGATACGGCCACCGAGCCGGTTACCCTGACGTTCGCTACTGACTCGCGAACCGGGCCGATCGAGTCTCCAACGGGATCAAACTGAGAGGGACCGACGATGCTCGACCTACCAAACGAGGCCTTGCTGGGTATCGCGTACGGACTGCTAACTGGCTTCGTTCCCGCCCTGTTCGTCGGCTTCGCGGCGATCGGAGCCGTTATCGGCTGGGACGAGGAACTGCCACCACTTGCTGGTGGCGCTGTCGCGGTACCATTCGCGGTCGGCACCGGCACGATGCTCGGCGTGTTTGTGCCGACCGACGGTCCCGCTGCGGTTCCGCGGATGCTACTGGGGGGTGGTGTCGTGATGACGCTGGGGGTCGTGGCGACGACCCACGGCACGACCGTAGCACGCAACCTTCCCCAGGACCGAGCCGCTGTAACGGTCAGAGGCGCGAGTCTCGGACAGGATGCCATCGATGCAGTCGATGCTGCCGGACAGGTGACGATTCGATCGAGTGGACAGATCCGTACGTTCGACGGCTGTCCGTCGCCCTCACCGGCACTCCGAGAGCGTCTGGAGGCTGCGCGGTGGCGATTCCCTGCTGACCTGCAGCTCGCGGAAATCGAACGCCGACTCGCAGTACGGCTGGAACACGAACACGATCTCTCGCTTGTCGATGTTTCGGTTGATGGACGGGGGATCGCGACGCTCACTGTTGCCCCGTCGGTCAAGGGCGTGGCATCGACGCTCGACGATGGCCGCCGGGCAGTGACCGTTACCGGACTCGTCCCGACCGGGATCGAACCGGGGGACCGCGTTATGCTTGGCACCTCCGCGGACCCAGTCAAGGGTGATGTACTCGCCGTGGGTGAACGGGGCCATTCAGTCGGCGACGCTGGTCCCGGCGTGGCAGTCGCCGAACGACCGCTCACTGTGGCGGTAGATACGGCCGATGCACGACTGTTGCTAGACGATGTGACCTACCGCATTGCCGTTGTCCCGAGCGGGGAGAACCACGAGTTCGAGGTCACAACGCTGCTCGAAGAAACAGGTAATCCGGTTCGGATAACTGAGGGTGAGAGGGATCACAACTCGGGTATCGAACCAATCGCCGTCAGAGGAGAGGATGACCAATGGCAGTTCTCTCCAGACGAGATCGATTCCCCTGCTCGGCAGGCGTTCGTCGCCGAACCGCAGCAGGGAGGTGGGACGGAATGATCGGCAGCTTTACTCCGGAACTCGCCCGCGAGATTGCAGTCGGTGTCGTGGGAATGGCACTGTTGGCCGGTACTGTCGGGCTCCTTCTCGGGCTCGCGTACCGCTGGGTGACGATGCGTGCCCCGCCCACCGGGACGACCCCAGTTGCTGGACTGACGGCAGTCGCACTCTACCTGACCGGCAGTGCATTCAACACCCGCCACCTGTTGGCCGACCTCCCTCTCGATCACCACCTTACCGCCGGGTATCTTCTCGGAACCTTTCTGGCCGCCGGGCTGATCACCGTATGGGCTGGCGAGATCGGCGATCGGATCGGCTGTCAGGCTATCGGTCTCTCTCCGATCGATGCTGACGGCGATGCGGCCGAGACGATCCGCTCGTCCCGGCTCGGGATGGCACTCGATCTACCAGGGGATATCGGTAGCGTGGAGGGATACCGGGCGGTCGACGACGCGACCCGTCGTGCGATCGCTGGCTCGACCGTCACGCTCCCGATTGACCTCTCGATCGAACGGCGGCGAGACCGACTTGAGCGACACATCGAGCTCGAGTACGACATCGATATCGTCGATGTCCGGATGACCGACCAGGGCCTCGTCGATCGGGTACAGGTCGGTCGTCGGCCGACCGGGCTCGGATCGATGCTCCCGCCCGGTCGTGTCGCGGTCGCGATTCGCGCGGAGATGACACCTGACGCCAGTCTCGGCGATCCGATCGAGATCCGGTCGCCGGAGGACGATGGGCGACTCATCACTACCGGAACACTTCGGGGGACTGATGGGCGGATAGCGACGGTCATCGTCGACGAGGAGTGGGCGGATATCGACGAGGAGCGGACCTACCGGCTGGTGACACGTCCCGACGATCCGACGGACAGCCACGAGTTTGCAGCGGCGCTCCGCCGAGTCGACGAGACCGTTGAGACGCTCACCGTCAGTGCCGACGGCCCGGCCGCCGGCGAGTTCGTCGGCTGGCTGCCCGGCCGGGCGTTGCTGATCGACCGGGACGGCGAGTTGCTCCCACTACCGGACGACAACGAGACCCTGGAGGCCGACGATGATGTCTGGATACTCGGTTCGCCCGACGAACTACCACCGTCCAATCCGCCAGCCAACGAGCAACTGGCTGGTGAGCAGCGATGAACGGCCCCCGGACACACGTCGAGCGGGCGGGCGGCGTGACAACGGTCCGTGTGATCCTGACCAACGACCGCTCGACACCACAGACCGTCAGACTCCGAAGCGAACTGGATGGCCCGGTCTGGCCACCACAGCGCAACGGCGTCGTCGATGCCCACTGGACGGACGGTGTCTGGGAGGCGACGATCCAGCCCGGCCGGAATCGCGGGGTCGGGTTCGCCAGTCCGGCACCACCGGTTGATCCACCCGTGTCGGTCGTCGCAACCGAACGCCACGACGCCGACGCGCCGGATCGATCACCCGACGCCGTGCTTGCGGATCTCGACGACTGGCGACCGACCTCGGAGGTGCTCGACAACGAGCCATGATCGTCGCAGTCTCCGGTGGCAAGGGCGGGGTTGGCAAGTCCACGACGGCCTGGAATCTCGGCCGTGAACTGGACGCCGTCGTCGTCGATGCCGACCTGTCGACCGCGGACTTGCCCCCCGGTAGTGGCCCGGATCTGCACGACGTGCTCGCCGGACGCGTCGAGCCGGTCGACGCCGTCGAAACTGTCGGCGAGGTTCCGATTCTCCCCTGTGGCCGCACCCTCTCCGGTGCTCGTGCGGCCGAGCTCGATCGCTTCGGTGACATCATCGAGCGCGTCGAGCGCAAGTGGGGCCGCGTCGTCGTCGACTGCCCTGCCGGGCTGGCCCGTGACGTCGGCGTCGAACTCCGAACTGCCGATCTGGCGGTCCTCGTAACGACGCCGCACAAACCCGCGCTGGTCGACGCGTATCGCACGCACGACCTGGCGGACGATCTCGATACACCAGTCGCCAGCGTCGTGGTCAATCGCATCGAAAGCGACCGGGATCGCGAGATAGCGGACCGACTCGGCCGCGAACTCGGCGTCGACATCACGACGATCGAGAGCCAGTCCGCGCTGGCCGAGGCACAGGCCGGCTGGGTCCCGATCCGTGACTACGAGCCCGAGGCGAGCGCGGCGACAGCCTACGAGTCGCTTGCCGATCGACTGGAACGCGCGGACGAACGGCTCTCCGATCGCGCCGAATCGCTCTGAAAAACAATCTGGTTTCTGAAGTCGGTTACTCCCGACGAGCCACAGCTCCGAGGGTTACCAGGACGGCGACCAGTCCTGCCACGACGGTAAAGCCAGGCAAGCCGTCATCGTCGTCGGATTCGTCCGTGCTCTCGCCCTCGTCGCCGCCATCGACTGTCATCGACTGGGCAATCTCGTCGTCGGGTGAACTGACCACGAGCTCCACATCGCCCGCGTCGTCGAATGTGGCGTCGAACTCAACAGTCGTGTCCTCGTTCCGATCGAGCGTCACAGCCTGCGTGTCGACTTCCTCGCCATCAAGTGCGAGCGCGATCTCGGCGTCGTCGATGCCGCCGCCGACGTTGCGAACTGTCACGCCAACTGTCTCGGTGTCGCCCTGTTCGACGGTCTCGGGAACTTCTAGGTCCTCAAGCTCGAAGTCAGCAGGTGGCAGCACCTCGACGGTGCCGGTTTCGGTCTGGTCGTAGTGTTCGACAACGTGCGTGGTCGTGCCGTCCTCGTCGTGGACGTACTCGATCGGCTCGACCGTCCCGTCCTCCCGTACCTCGAACTCGTCTTCGAGGACGCGATCGCCGTCAACGCGAAGTTCGAGAGTGGTCCAGACGCTCGTGTCGAGATCAGTCTCGAAGACCGGTTCGATCTCGTACTCTCGGTCTTGCGTTGCCTCCTCGGGCAGTTCGACCGACTGGAGTGAGACGTTTGCCGGCTCGACGACTTGCAACTCGCCCAATTCTTCATCGTCGCCGAGCGAAACCGTTCCTGATCGATCAGCTGACCAGGTAATCGTCTCGGTCGTTTCCTCGTCGGCGTCGAGTTGGAACGTCGTGATGCTTGCCTGCTCGTCGCCGACTGCCACGGAGACTGTTTCCGAGCCGGGCCCACCAGTATTCTCGTAGGTGGCGCTAACCTTCGCGGTGGTTCCTTCGACGACAGTTTCGGTGTCTAATTCAGCGTCGACGAACTCGATGCTCGGGGGTTCGAGCACTTCGACACTCACTGTGTCGGACTGACCAGCGACGGTTGCGGTGATGTCAGTCTGGCCGATCGAGTTCGCTTCGACAGAGCCGTCTTCGACTGAGGCGATGGCTTCTTCGGTGTCGTAGTCTGCAACTTCGCTGGCGGTAACAGTCGATCCGTCGTGTAGTGTCAATTCGACGGTTGCACTGGTGGATTCGCCTTCACCGATCGTCGACTGTGTTACCGAGAGATCGACCTCCTCGACCTGCCACTGCAGGATCGGGTACTCGTCAGTGGTCGTCCAGTACTCGCCGAAGTCCAGATCCATGTTCTCCTCGGCTGCTGCACCGGTCATCTCGCTCGTTCGGAGCCCTGTTGCGTGCTCGTCATCGTTGCCGATTCCTACGTCAGTCTCCGAACTATCGACATCCCAGTAGGCGGTCGACGGAGCAGCCCCGTTGTTAGGGATGAATCCGGCGAACCCATAGGGATCTTCCTCACTGGCATCGACAGCGCCGGTCGAGTACACGCCGATCGAGGGTTCGTCGTGTGATCCGAAGGCTCCACCGACACCGATGGGTGCACTGACATCCGCGGAGCTGTACGCCTGTGTGACAACCGCGTCCGAGGCGTGGTGGCCAACGACTCCGCCAGCAACTGCGTCCTCACTGTGGACGGTCCCAGCTGATGACACCTCTGTTATTTCCGAAAAGGTAGTTCCGATAACACCTCCGGCGTGTGACTCACCACTACGCACAGTTGCGTCGACAGAAGCCCGTTCGACAGTGCCTTCGCTTACTCGCCCGGCGATGCCACCGATGTCCCCTTCTTTACTCTCGACGGTTCCAGTGACAGTGACGTACCGGACTTCGCCGGTCGTGTAACCGACGACACCACCCACATTTGTGTTACCCTGCATATCTACGTCCTCGAACGTCACGTTCTCGATGGTTCCAGAAGAACCACCAAAGGGACCAACATAATCGGACCCGGGACGCTCGATGGTTAGCCCTGTAACCGTATGTCCCTGTCCGTCGAAGCTTCCGCTAAACAACGTGGTACTCCGGTCACCACTGACACGGTCGCCGATAGGAACGAATCCTTGACCAGCATCCCACGCGTCAGTCTCGCTCGCATCGATATCATTGCCGAGCACGTAGTGTGCTTCGAGGTCTTGGTTCATCGCCTGGAGCTCTTCGACGGTGGTGATAACGTATGGGTTTGCTTCCGTTCCTTCGCCGGCCAGCTCGTCAAGGTCGGCTGCCTCGTCGGCTGCTGCCGGACCGATGGCGAGCCCGGAGACAGCGAGAACTGTCAAGAGTACTCCAGCGAAAGCAAGTATTCGATATCGTCTCGTGCTCATACTCTGGTTGGCTCGTCCTGCTTTTTAAATTTAGACAACAACAAGACAATGAATCACGTGGGACAACACCGGTCTCGATTGGAAAAGAGTGCTGGACTAGCGGCGACGAGCGATGGAACCGGCCGTCAGTAGGACGGCCAACAGCCCAGCAACTGCGGTAAAGCCAGGCAGACCGTCATCGTCGGCTTCGTCATCCCCGTTTCTTTCCCCAGCTTCGACGGTCACTGACTGGGTCATCTCGTCGTCGGGCGAACTCACGGTGAGGTCTACGTCATCTGCATCGTCGAACGCGGCGTCGAGTTCAATCGTCGTGTCCTCGTTGCGGTCGAGAGTGACTGCTTGCGTGTCGACCTCCTCGCCGTCGAGTGCGAGCGTGATGTCGGCGTCGTCGATGCCGCCGCCGACGTTGCGTACTGTAACACTCACCGTCTCGGTGTCACCTTGTTCGACTGCCTCGGAGACTTCTAGGTCGTCAAGCTCGAAGTCAGCAGGTGGGAGAACCTCGACGGTCCCAGTCTGGGTCTCGTCATAGTGTTCGACGACGTGAGTGGTTGTACCGTCCTCGTCGTGAGCGTACTTGATGGAATCAACCGCTCCGTCCTCGCTCACCTCGAACTCGTCTTCGAGGACCCGGTCGCCGTCAACGCGGAGTTCGAGGGTGGTCCAGACACTCGTGTCGAGATCAGTCTCGAAGACCGGTTCGATCTCGTACTCACGATCCTGCGTCGCTTCCTCGTGCAGCTCGACTGATTGAAGAGTGACGTTTGCCGGATCGACGACTTCCAACTCGGCCAACTCTTCATCGTCGAGCGAGACCATTCCTTCATCGTCGGCCGACCAGGTGATCGTCTCGGCCGTTTCCTCGTCAGCGTCGAGTTGGAACGTCGTGATGCTCGCCTGTTCGTCAGCAACCGCCACGGAGACCGTTTCCGATCCTGGCCCACCAGTGTTCTCGTAGGTTGTGCTGACCTGCGCGGTGGTCCCTTCAACGACAGTTTCCGTGTCCAGTTGTGCGTCGAGGAACTCGATGCTCGGCGGTTCCAGCACTTCGACACTCACTGTATCGGACTGACCAGCAACGGTTGCGGTGATGTCGGTCTGGCCGATCGAATTCGCTTCGACAGAGCCATCATCGACTGAGGCAATGGCCGTTTCGCTGTCGTAGTCCGCAACTTCGCTGGCGGTGACAGTCGATCCGTCGTGCAGGACCAACTCGACGGTTGCACTGGTGGATTCGCCTTCACCGATCGTCGACTGGGTTACCGAGAGATCCACGTCTTCGACCTGCCACTGCAAGATCGGGTACTCGTCAGTGGTTGTCCAGTACTCCTCGAAGTTGAGGTTCATGTTCTGTTCGGCTGCTGCACCGGTCATCTCGGCTTGCCCGAGTCCAGTACTATACTCTTGTGCTGGTTCTTCCCCAGTATTCATTACGCTGGTTCCTGTGGTGGTGCCCGAACTGTCTATACTCCAGTACGTGTCAGAGGGGGATGGCGAATCGACGTGAACCTCTCCAGCAAATCCGCCAACTTCTTCAGTTCCATCGACTGGTCCAGAAGCGTACGTACTGGCTACTGGTGCATCCACGTGGCCTGCAACACCGCCAACGGTGTCTCCGACCACCTCGGCGGAACTGTACGAGTTTCGGATCTGACTCGAGCCAATATGGTAGCCGACGATGCCACCTGCACGGCCATCAGTAGCTCGTACAGTGCCTGTCGAATACGATTGCGAAATCGTGGCACCGCCACTCCCCACGATAATGCCTGCGCGACCCTCACCGGAGACATCGATATCTGCCGACACGCGCGTAATAACGCCTTCCGAGCTACGAGCAACGACCCCACCGACGGGTTCGTCGGAGGACTCGACCTGCCCCGTGACGGCGACTGACCGGACCTCTCCGGTGAGATGTCCGACTGCACTGCCGGCATACCTGTTGCCGGATACTTCAACATCTTCGAGTTTCGTATTTTTCACCGTCCCTGACAGGCCACTAAACAGACCAGTATACTGCTCGCCAGGACGGTTAATTACGAGTCCGGAGATCGTATGTCCCTGTCCGTCAAGCGTCCCGCTGAAGGCTGGGCCGCTACCGCTTCCAATGGTGTCCTCTGCAATCGGGTCGAATCCTGCCCCTGCATTCCAGTTGTCGGTTGAAGTTGCGTCGATATCATTCCCGAGTACGTAGTGTGCTTCGAGGTCCTGCTCCATTGCCTGGAGCTCCTCGGCTGTGGTGATGACGTAGGGATCGGCTTCTGTTCCTTCGCCGTCCAGCTCAAATGATGATGTTGAACTGTCACCTACTACGGCAACAGGACTAATTAATAGAGCTAGTGAGGCAACCAGTAAACAGACGCAAATTAATTTTTTTGCCATACCGTTCACTAACTTTCGATTACCAGCAATTTATTATTTGGTTCCTCATCCGCCCAGTTTGAGTCGGCTGGTGGCTGAACGATAAACTCTATTTCGCCAGTCGACTGATCCGGGGGAAGTTCCATATTGGCATCCCTGCCGAATGCAAAGGTTACAGAGTTGTCATCAGGGCCCGTTTGGGCGGACAACGCATTATCCATCCGGACGCTACCTGCCTCTGCGACAACTACGGCATCAGTTACTTCGTTTCCGTCTTCGTCAACGACATTGACCGTCACGTCGTTTTCACCCTCCTCAATAGATGGGTCCTCAAATTCTACATCCACCTCGGTATCGGTCTCGAACGTTCCGACGCCGCCCAGGATCTGCAGCATGATCCCGAGCGAGGCGACGCCGATGACCAGCGCGATGACGAGTCTGATCGGCAGTCCCTCGATCGCCCGTTCGTCCCCGAGGAACGAACGGTCCGATTCTGTCGTGTCCTGCGGTCGTTTCGACTTCATACCCCGATTGGCTCGTCTTGTAACTTAAACTTTGACTCAAAAGTTTAAATCCGATACCGGGACAAATATTAGCATGAGCTTCGTTATCGGTCGCGGCAACGATGCCGATCCCGAGCAAGCGGGCTATCTTGGGCGGTATCGCGCACTCGACGGCAGTGAGGGGGCAAAGCTACACGTGGATCTCGACGGCCCGCACGCGATGTTGATCGTGGGAAAACGCGGCTACGGGAAGTCGTTTACGATGGGCGTCGTCGCCGAAGAACTGGCGCGGGCACCCGGCGTCGCACCGGTCGTCATCGACCCGATGGGCGTCTTCGGGACGCTTGGAGACGGGGCAGATGGCGAGCCGGTACCGGTCGAGGTGCTGGACGCCCCGGCGGTCTCCGCGGACACGCTCGATCCGCGGTCGTGGTGTTCACTGCTCGGGCTGTCGCCCGAAAGCGGGGCCGGTGGGCTGGTCTGGCAGGCCGCCCAGGAGTCGAGCACGCTCTCGGGGATGCGCCGACACGTCGAGGCCAGCGATGCGCCGGCCAACGACGTCCGCGCGGCAGTGAACCACATCGACCTCGCGGACTCGTGGGGCGTCTTCGATCCCGATGGGCTCGACGCCGCGGCACTCTCGGGCACGGAAATTTCTGTACTGGACATATCGGGGCTGGACGCCGCGCCGATGAACGCCGTCTGTCGGGGCGTGGGCGAGGCACTGTACCGGGCGCGCATCGACGAGTCGATCGACCGACTGCCGTGGCTGCTGATCGACGAGGCCCACACCTTCTTCGGCGGCGTCGGCCAGCCCGCGCTGCATACGATCCTCACACGCGGGCGCGCACCGGGCGTGAGCCTCGTGCTGGCGACACAACGGCCCAGCGCGGTGTCGGATACCGCGATCTCCCAGTCCGACGTGTTGATCTCCCACCGGCTGACCGCCGAAGCCGACCTGGAGGCGCTGACCGCCGCCCAGCCGACGTACATGAACGAGTCGCTTGACGAACGCCTCCCCACCGAGCCGGGCGAAGTCGTCGTAATCGACGACGCGACGGAGACGATCCACGCCGCCCAGGTCCGGTTTCGGGATACCCCACACGGCGGTGGCAGTCCGAGTGCGCGCGAAGTCGCCGAACTGGACTGATCGTCGTACTACTATCGACGGAGACTGTAGAAATTTAAATACGATCGGGGCGCAAACGGGATATGACTGATATCGATCGGCTCGACCAGCGACTCTCGGCGGTCGAACGCGTCGTCGTCGATGGCGACGTTTCGCTCGACGAGCTATCCGAGCTGACGGAGCTGGCAGAGACCGTGGCGGAGCTCGAGAACCGGGTCAAAGAACAGGAACAGCGAATTGCGGAACTCGAAGCGACGGCCCAGTCGATCGAGGGCTACGTCGGCAACGTCGAGTCGGTCAACGAGGAGGTCGAACGGCAGGCGGCGACGGCCGTCGCGACGGTCGATCGCCTCGAACGTCAGCTGGATGCGATCGAGGTCGAACTCGACGACCTGCGGGGTGGCGTCCTGCTGGAGGACGAGGGCGACGCGGACGCCTCGAACGAGGACGAGGAGCCGGGCGACGAAGCCGACGACGACAGCGAGTTCGTCTTTCTCCAGGACGAACCGACGCCCGAGCGGGCGATCGACGGTATCGTCGACGAGGAACCGACGGCAACGGTCGACGACGGGATGGACCGGCCGGTCTCCACTGCCGACCAGGAAACCGTCGACACTGCGGTCAGCGAGGAGCCGGCCACCACGGCGACCGGCGATGAAGAGGATGACGGACTCTTTACTTCGTTGCGATCGAAGTTCGGATGATCCGGTACGTGCTGGCGGCGCTGTTGACGGTGGCGATCCTGGGGATGGCTGTCATCGCCATCGATGCCACGGCGGTCGACAACACCGAAAGCCAGCTTCTCAGTACCGCTTCGGAGATCCAAGCGGCGGCAGTCGATCTCGCAGAAACCGAGCAGACGACGCCGGAGACACATCCGAACCCCAGCCGGGTCGTGGAGGTGACGATACCGGAGGCGTCGTTGACGACCGTCGGCGTCGACCACTTCGAGATCGAACCGTTACCCGAGGCTGACGCGAGCGTCGTCCGGTACACGCTCGAGGACGGGACGACCGGCCGTGAACTCCTCGACGAGCGGATCGTCTACCACGAGCCCACGGAAAACCGAACGACGCGGGTCGGGACGTCCGGAACGCAGGTGCTGACCCTCGAACTCCGCCGGGACGGCTCAGGTGATCCGGTTGTCGTCGCCAATCCCCCGCCACGCGAGGCACCGGGTCGCGTCGCTGCCCCGGTCGACGTACCGGAGAGGGAAGCCACGTCTGTCGCACGACCGACCGTCACCGTCGGGTACTGGTGATTCACACCGGGCGATCGAGGCGCGGGGGCCTGTCGTTGCAGTGTATAATTTTAAATCAAATGCCGAGCCAGATACGACATGTCTACGGACGGAGTCGAGCATACGGTCCGGGGGTGGCTCTCCGAACTCGGCCTCGAGGGCCTGCTCGACGAGTCGACAGAGTCCCACTGTGGCTGTAGCCTGCAGTTCGAGGATCGCACGCTCGTCGTCGAGGCGGACGACTGTAGCGGCGACCTCGCAACGTCACCCGCGTGTCGCCATTCCGTCGTCGAGGAACTCGCGACGCGGGACGCCGAGGCGATCGTCGTCTACTCGGAGGGATTGAAACATCGCTACGACAGTGCCGGCACCGGCTTTTTCGGGGCTGCTGGACGGTTCGTCGAGCTGCTCGGCGATCGCGACGACGTGCTGGCCCGTGACGTGGCCCGGGATCCGATCGGTGCCGGCACCCAACTGGAGACCAGGGTCGATGCTATCGGCGACGTGGCGCTCGAATCCGGGCTCCTCGACGCCATCGCGGGGGTCGATACGTATGCGGACGTGTTCGCCCCGCGCGTGGGACTGGAGATCGCGTACTACTACGTCGACCGCTCGATCGACGACTCCGCACGGCTCCAGGACGTCCGGGAACTGGAAACCGGGAGTACGGCACGGATCTACGAGCGCGAGGACCGGTTGCCGCTGTACGCCCTCGACATCGTGGATCTCTCGCTATCGCCGGAGGAACGTGACCTCGTCGTGGGGGGCTACGAGGCGATCGCGGAAGGCTGGGTCGAGGGGGATCGTGCCCCCTCCCGGGCGATCGAGTTCGTCTCCGACGACCCCGTCGACCCGAAGCTGACGACCGTCCTCGAAAAGCATACCGAGGGGTACGGGATCCTCGAGGATCTGTTTTCCGACCCGGCAGTTACGGACGTGTACGTCACCTCGCCGGTGACGAACAACCCGCTTCGCGTAGAACTCGACGGCGAGGCCATGGAGACGAACGTCCATCTCACCGAGCGGGGCGCGAAGGCACTTGCCTCGCGAGTGCGCCGGACCAGTGGCCGGGCCTTCTCGCGAGCGAAGCCGACGATCGATGCGACTGCCTCGCTTGCAAACGGTCGCGGCCTGCGGATCGCGGGCGTCACTGACCCGGTAGCAGACGGCATCGGCTTCGCGTTCCGCGAGCAGTCCGACGACCGGTTTACGATTCCCGGCCTGGTCGCAAACGGGACGATGCCCGCCGAGGTCGCAGGCTTCCTGTCGACCGCGATCGAGCGCAACGCGGCCACGATGATCGCGGGGACGCGCGGCTCCGGGAAGACCACACTGCTCGGGACCCTGCTCTACGAGGTAACGCCAGAAACCCGGACGGTCGTAATCGAGGATACGCCGGAGCTTCCGGTTGGGCCGCTCCAGTCGGTCGGCCGTGACGTGCAGGCGTTACGGACTGGGACGGGCGACGGACCGGAGATTTCGCCCGCCGACGCTCTGCGGACCGCGCTACGTCTCGGCGATGGTGCGCTGGTCGTCGGAGAGATCCGGGGCGACGAAGCCCAGGTGCTCTACGAGGCGATGCGCGTCGGCGCGAACGCCAACGCAGTGCTCGGGACGATCCACGGCGACGGGGGCGATGAGGTGTACGAGCGGGTCGTCTCCGATCTTAACGTCGAGCCGTCCTCGTTCGGTGCGACCGACCTTGTCGTCACGGTGCAAGCGTACGGGACAGAAGATGGGCGGAGTCGGCGGGTCGCCCGGATCGAGGAGGTGCTGGGCGATGGCGACGAGATCTGGTTCGAGCCGCTGTACGAACTCGACGGCGAGACGGCAGCAGCGACCGGACGGATCGATCGGGGGGAGAGTCGCTTTGTCAACGAGATGGCCGGACCGACCGAGGAGTACGCCGATGTCCGTGCGGCGATCGCCGAGCGGACCGAACGGATCGAACGACTGGCCGCCGACGGCCGGCTCTCGCCGGAGGAGGTAGCATCGGCGTATATGGATCGAGGGTGACGATGCACGTGAAACACACGGGGTTGCGGGGACTGGCCACGCTGTATCCCTACGAGGTCGACGCTAGCGAGGAACTGGTCGACTCGGTGCGATTTATCGACGCGCCGTACGACGCGGAGACGGTAGTCCGTGCGGGCTATGGTGCGGGGGTCCTCGGCGGACTGGCACCGTTACCGCTCGTACTGTTCGATATTCCGTTCCTCTTCGTGGGTGTGTTCGTCGTAACGTGCGCGCTCGCGGCGGTTCACGGTGTCCACTCGTGGCCCCACCTCGCCGCGGCGTTTCGGCGGACCGAGGCACTCGGCGAGACGCCGAACCTCATCGGGCGGACGGTCCTGCGGATGCAGATCCAACCCTCTCTGGAGAACGCAGTCAGGTTCGCGGCCGACACTGGCGACGGGCCGCTCTCGCGGAGCCTCGGGGCTCACTTCAAACGATCGAAGGGGACGCCCCACGCCGGATTGCTCTCCTTTTCGGACGAGTGGTCGGAGTACTTTCCGGCACTCCGGCGCTCCTCGACGCTGCTGTCGACGGCACAGGATGCCCCTGAGGGCGAGCGTGCCCGCACGCTCGATCGATCGCTATCGGCGATCCTCAACGGCACGAGAAGTCAGATGGCGGAGTTTACTGCCTCGATCCGCGCGCCGACGACGATGTTGTTCGCGTTTGGCATCCTGCTTCCATTATCCCTGATTGCGCTGGTGCCTGCCGCGCCGATGGCTGGCATCTCACTCAATATCTGGATCTTCGTCCTGCTGTACAACGTGGTGTTACCGTTGTCGCTGATCGCCGCGTCGCTGTGGCTACTGGTGCGCCGTCCGGTGGCATTCCCGCCGCCGCAGATCAGCCGCGATCATCCCGATCTTCCGGATCGACTCTGGATCCGGGCCGGCTGGGGTGTTTTCGTTGCGGTCTGTGCGTACCTCGTCATCGAAGCCGTCGGTCCGGGCTATCTCTCGCTGATTGGTGCACTCGGTATCGGAACTGGTGTCGCCCTACTGGCGATCTACAGCCCCGTCCTGACGCTTCGCAATCACGTTCGGGACGTTGAGGAGCATCTTACCGACGCGCTGTATATCGTCGGTCGACAGGTATCGGAGGGCGAGTCAGTCGAATCGGCGATCGATCTCGCCGCCGAACGCGTCCCCGCCGAGACCGGCGATGTCTTCGATCATGCGGCTGGCGTCCAGCGACGACTCCACACCGGCGTCGAGGAGGCGTTTCTCGGCACCTACGGCGCGCTCCGGGACGTCCCGAGTCAGCGAGCGCGGAGCATGGCTGCCCTGCTCGCCATCGCTGGCGAGGAAGGCAAGCCTGCGGGACGCGCAATCGTCTCGATGGCCGACCATCTCGAAGAGCTAGAGGAGGTCGAGGCCGAGACGAAACGCGAGCTCGTCCAGGTCACCAGCACGCTGGACAACACTGCCGCGTACTTCGGGCCGATGGTCGGCGGCGCGACGGTCGGCATGGCCGAAATGCTCAGTGCCGAGGACTTCGAGATGGCTCAGGGACTCGGTGATGCGACGACGCTGGCTATCGAGAACCTTGGCGTGGTTGTGGCTATCTATCTGATCATGCTTGCGTTCATTATGACGCCGCTGTCGTACGCGCTCCGATACGGGATGGACCGAACGCTGTTCGCGTATCATATCGGGCGAACGCTGCTGTCGTCGATGGTCCTGTTCGTGCTGACTGTCGGGTTGATCGACGTGGTGCTCGTTGGTCCGATGTGAGACTGACAGGATAAATTATTTCTACTATTTCCACATAAGTTCATTTCTATATCAAAATATAAATATCGGCGTTCAGTACAGGCGGTATGGACTTCGAGGCTCCGGTCGACGCCTGGTACGTCTTCATTGCGGTCGGGATCGTGAGCGTCGCGCTTGCGGGACTGGCACTGGGGGTCTCGACTGGTGTTCCACCTGACGCTCAGGAGGGAGCTAACGCCATCGAAGGTGCGACCAGCGCCGAGTACACCGCAAGTGCAAGCCACGAGCACGACGCGGAGACAGTGATCGTCGAACGTAGCACGATCACCATGGAGAACGAACACGGTGAGGCACACGCATCGTTCTCCTACGGCACGGTCGTCGCGGTGAACGGGGACGAGCGGCTGGAGGATATCGTCAACGGCCAGTCAGTCGAGGCGGCCTACGAGGACGAGTTCGCCGACCCCCACACCGATGCCACAGCGGAGCTTTTCGCCGATATCCAGGCTGCCGATGCAGACAACACGGGTGACCCGATCGCCTCAAACGGGGAACTGCAGGCCAGAACGATCCCCGTTGAAGAGGACTCGACAGCCGGTATTCGTGTGCGGACGACCAACAACGACGAGTTCGTGCGTAACCTCGCCGACGAATCCGACGAGTTCAGCGCGCACGAAGTCTCGCTGCCGGAACGGCTGGAACTCGACGTGACCGGGGAGCAGTCGGATATCGAGGTTACCGTCGAGGGAGAACAGTTCGTCGATGCTGTCGAGGTTGAGACGATCGACGGGTTCTGGTCGAACCTGTTCAACAGTGTTTCGTGTACGATCACACGGGGATACTGGTGTGATGAACCACCGGAGGTGGTCCCGAACCACCAGACTACGGACCAGTTCGACGCCGGGGAGTTCTACGGTGCGCCCGACCCTGTCGAAGTCAACCTGTCGACGATCGACTTCGACGACGTTGAGGAGGCTGACCAGGATACGGTCGAAATCTGGGGCGGGACGTACGACCTCGACGTCGAGGTCGAAGGATCCGGGTTCGAGAACTGTTCGGGAACGGTCACGCATTCAAACGACTGGACCGAGCTCTGTGGCCCTGACCTGACGCTCGATGCGTTCGACGACCCACACTGGCACGATGACCGCGGAGGTGTTCATTATGTCACGCTGGTCGAAGTCTAGGGCCCAGACCGAGCCGTTCGCGGCGATCATCTCCGTGGGGATGCTGGTGATCGGCATCGGGATCTTCGCAGTGTACATGGGCGGACTGGTGCCCAACAGCGGCCAGTCCGCGACAGCCGACCAGACGATCGATCTGGTCTGGAACGATATCGAGGAGGACGGAACCTTCTACGGCCACGACGACGGTGAGCAGGTGCTGACTGACTCGGTTACGGCGGACGCGCTCCCGGCCGGTGCCACGGTGTACGTTCGTGTCACCGCCATCGACGAGGACGGCCAGGAGTACGAGGCGTCGGCCGGGTTCCCGTCGGGCTATCCGGACGATACGAGCGTGCTGGACGTGTGGACGCTGGAAGATGACGTCGAATCCGAGGGGATCCCCGAGCGCGCGTCGGTCGCGACCAGAACGATCCCGATCACCGTCGAGAACCGGGCCAACACCCGAACCGGCACGCTGGAGGTCGCTGTATGGTGAGCCGACGCGGTATCTCGACCGTGATGGACATCGCGCTGGCGCTGTTGCTGATCAGCGCATCGGTCCTGCTGATCGGAACCTTCCTCGCGGCCGACGAGGAGTCGATCGACGACGACCGTGGCGAACGGGCGCTCCAGAGTCTGATGGGATCGACGACGACGATCACCTACGACGTGAGCGCGCCCAACGAGAACGGCCACGCCGCGACCGACAGCGACAACTTCGAGCTGCCGGAGAATATCGACGACAGCGACGTCGAAGAGCTACACGAGATCACCACCTACGGCTCGTCGACGGCGCTTTTGTCCGAGGCTGCGCTGACGAATCTGGAGATCGAGGACACGGAGCTGTTCGCGTACGGCCACGACGTCGAACGTTCGGTTGAGAGCGCCATTCAGGGCCAGCACGTCGGCACCGAGGGGACAGTGTACGTGGTCGCAACGTGGGAACCCTACGAGGGGTCGTCGATCGGGGGCACCGCGACGGTCGGCGATCCGCCGCGGAGTTCGGTCGACACGTCGACCGCGACAATGGAGGCGTCGAGTCCGACAGGGGCAGTCGATCCGGATCTGCTCGCCGAGCAGTTCCGCGAAGGTGAGGAAGGAACACACGACAGAGGCGGCGTGGATGACGGCTTCGATGCGATCGGCGGTGCGATCGGCGACCAAATGGTCGAGGGGTACTTCCCGCCGGAACAGACCCAGTACACCCTCGAATCAACGCTCAGCGAGAACGCGGTGACGCTATACAACTATCGACAGATGGCCGACGTTGCGGGCGTCGAGATCGAGGATGAAATCACCGAATCGCCACCGAACGCCACCGAAGCCAACGAGGTGCTGGTCGGTGACTTTGGCGACGCCGGGATGGGAGCGGTGATCGCCGAGGATCTCCGTGACAGCGACGCCGGTGACCGCATCCAGGCGACGTACGACGAGATGGATCAAGAGGACGTGAGTGAGAGCGAACGGGACGAAGCGCTCGCGCAAACGATCGAGGAGACCGTCTCGACGGGGACGATCGATATCACGGTACAGACCTGGGAGTAATGACACGAGACACATCGGAGCGACGAACGGTATCGTTTGCGGACGACCAGCGAGCACGTATTCCCTTCGCGATGATCGGGCTGTTACTGCTCGTCGGCAGTGTCGGGATCGTCGCGACGCTCGAACAGCGATCGGATCCGACGATCGATCAGGACGCCGATCTGGTGATGGACCAGACCCAGACCGCGGCACAGAGCGAGCTGCGGACTGCTGTCCTCGATGCGACACAGACCGCCGGTAGTTCCCCGATCAACAGCACCACAGCTAGCGATGTCGACGCGATCGACGATGCGGACACACAGGAGGAGGCGTTCAGACAGTACGTCAAGCTACTCGTTTACGTGGAGGCGGTCGATCGGCTCCCCGAAGCGGGACAGAGCCTCGACGACGATGCACAGTCGGACGTCTCGCTCGAACCGGTGACGATCAACGGCAGTGCCAGCCATATCGACGCCGGGTCGGCGGTGACCTCGGACGAAGCGATCGACAGGGTGTCTCTCGAGATCGGCCAGCACGACCACAGTGTCGAAGAGGGCGTTGTCAACGCCGAAATAGAGGGCGTCGAGATCGATGCGACCGTCGACGGGACGGCGTTACCGACCGAGGAACGGTCGGTCAGTGTCAGCGTGGGGACGCCGGTGTTCGAGCTCAACGAGCAGATGAACGAGTACGAGTCCGAACTCAACATGGGCTTTTTTGACGGAGACGGTCCCGATCCGTCGGACCCGGACGGGCTTGGCCAGGAGATGGCGTTGCGGCTGTATCCGACCTCCTACATGAAAGCCAGCTGGGACCGGTTCGCTGAGAACACCAAGTCGCCGGACGATCACAACTTCGAGGAGGTGATCGACACCGATCATACGGAGGTGCTCGTCAACCACGCCATCTTCTCCGTTCAGGAAGACACGTTCGGTACGCGGGATCCGTACGCCGACCGGACGATGCGCCCACAGTACCTGTGCATGGCGATCGACTTCGGGTCGACGGCAGGGGATGTCGATACCACGATCGATGCGGACGATGTCGACGAGCTCATTCCGGCTGAAAACGTCACGCTGACCCAGGACTACGAGAACCTGGAAAAAGCCGAGGACGGCGAGGTCGTGATCGTCGACGACGCGGAGGTCGATGTCGAAGAGGAGCTCTGTGGCGACGACGGGGTGATCAACGAGTGGGTCTTCGGCGACGAAGCGACGGGCGAACTGCCCGAGGTCCCGCCGCTTTCCGAGCTGCTGTCTGGGGGGATCGACAGTATGGGCGCAGGCGAAGTCGAGGTCGAAGTGCCGGCCGATACGCTGGGGACGGCGACGTACGTCGATTTCAAGACGACCAACAGCACGGAGCCGTCCGAGATTCTCGAATCGAACACCGACGATCTCGAATCGGACATCGGTGAGGACCGCGATGTTGGCCTCGATCCCGACATCAGTGACGGACCCGAACGCGGCCCCGAGGCCATCATCGACGACCTGTACGAGGTCGGGGTGACGAGCGATACGGACAGCGACACCAGCGGGTTCCCGAGTGCCGAGCCGCCGGAGAACGAAACGGCGTACACGTACGACGCGACGAATTCGACGAGACGGGTAACGAGCGTGGATTCGGTCGCTGTCAGTCACACACCAAAACCTGACGGAACAGGTTCGAGCTACAGCGGCGAGATCCACGAGGTCACGGTCGATGCGGACGTCGACGTCGAACGCGTCGACAGCTGGGAGGCCAGAAACAAGACGCAGACGAGTCCGAACTTCACCGAAACGACGACTAACGGAACAGTCGACGTGGATGCGGACCTGTCGGTCGATGGCGAGTACAGTGTCGGCCACCTCGGTGCCCACTACGATTTCGACTACCCGGTCGCAGACCATGAGGTCCTCACCGACTTCGGCGAGGACCCCGACGCCGTGACGTTCCATCGGGCGTTCGAGGACGGACTCGTCGAAGTGACGGGTGTCGACGAGTACGACTCGGTCGAAAGCGATCTAAAGAGCGAGGTGTCCAGTGCGCTCTCATCGAGCAGCACTGGTACACTCGGTAGCTCCGCAGAGAGTGCGCTCGTCTCGACCAGCTCCACGACGCTCGACAGTGACGACGTGCTCACCGACGCCGAGCGTTCGAAGCTAATCGGGGAACTGGACGAAGAACTCGAGGCTGTCCACGGTGAGTTCGTTGGGAACTACAGTGATGAGCCCTACACAGTCCAGCTCAACGAGCTGACCGACGATACACCGCCACACGAGGCCAGAGACTACATCAAAGACGAGTTCGAGCAGGAGCTGACCTACCGCGACGCCCAGTACGCGACCCCGGAGGAGAAAGCGAAGATCCAGCAGCGTCGGGCCTACTTCGATCGGCTCCACTACTGGCTCGACGAGTTCGGCGACGACTACGACGATGAGTTGGATGAAGTGGACGATTCCGTCGACCTCGATATCCTTGACGAGTCGCTTGGCTTCGTACAGGGCTTTGCGAACGCCGATTTCGACCCGGAGCCGATGGATCTCGACGGCTCGCCGGTGCTCGATGACGCCCAGTACGAGGTGTCCGGGTCCCCGACCTATCTGACAGCGACAACTGTCGAACGGGACCAAGAGCCGGCGATCAGGGCCGCCGACGAGACCGCAACCGACTTCGACTCCGACGGGGATGTCGACCACGATCCGCTGGCCATCAAGACTGACAACCGGACGCCCTGGCCCGGCGTCCCGATCGTCCCCCTGGTGCCGAGCAAATGGTACGCCACCGTCAACACGTGGGACGTCACGGTGAAAGGCGAGTACTCGCGATTCGAGGTCAGTTCGACGGTCGGCGATCCGGCCGGCAGTGACCGCCTCACGTACGTCGCCGAGGACGCCCCTGTCGAGGTAGAGCTCTCGGACGGTGAGACCGTCGATGTCGGACAGAACGACGCGATCGACTTCGAGAGCTCGACCGAGGTCGTCATCATCATGCCCGGTGCGGTCGTCCAGCGTGGAGGTCCAGTTCCCGCTGTCGCCGACACCTCAGATGATGTCCCGGGAACCGGACTGGTCTTCTGTTCCGATACCTGGGAAGAAGTCGGACCGGACGCCGACTCGTCAGGCTGTGACTGAACGGGAAAACAGGTTCACCAGTCCCAGTGCGGGGTAAATATTGGCCCGTCTATTCGAATGCGGCCAACCCGTGGTCATCGATCGATGTCAGCACGAGCCCGTCGAGGACGACTGGGGTGGTATGCATGACGAACCCCTCGCTTGGAGCCTCTGTCCTCGAGTCGACCGTCATCGAATCGGCATCTATTTTGAACAGATCTGTTCCCTCCAGTACGACCGTTACACCGAGACCGTAGTACGACCCGCCGGCATGGACGGGTGGCGATGCCAGCCCGGTGTCGTTGTCCCCCACGTCGAGTTGCTCGCCCGTTTCGATGTCGTATCGCTCCATCGAGATATGTGTAGTCACCATTCCGTCATGGATCGTCGGCCGACTCGAAATGTGCTCGAACTCGACGACCTCCTCCAGATCGCCCGTCGTAGCGTCGATACGAACGACTGACTCCGATGCGACTGTGTACACTGCCCCCTCGTGGACTGGCATGGTCCGAGCGCGTTTCGTCCCGAGAACGCTTTCGTGCTCGAGTTCGTGCTCCCAGCGCTCCTCTCCTGTCTCTCTGTCGTATCCGACGAGTGCGTAGCGAAGCTCGTCACGATCGACCAGCGAGCGGACGTAGATCCCGTCATCGTCGAGTGCGATCCCATGGACCATAGATCTGGTCTCGAAGGAGAGCTGTTCCTCCCCGTCCGGGTCCAGTACTGCAATCTCATCCTCGAGTCCGACGTAGAGCTCACCGTCGTAGCTCCGTAACGTCCGCACCGACTCGTGCTCGGTCGTCCAGTGCACGTCGCCGTTCTCCCGATCGAGGGCCTCGACGCCATCACCAGGAACGTACACCGCGTCCTCGGTAACCGTCGGGACGCCTGTGGTCGGTGTCTCGTGGTCCCAGAGTACGGTACCGTCATGCAGATCGACTGCACTGTATGTGTCGTCGCCGTGACCGACAAAGGCCACGTCGTCGTAGACGACCGGTGGGTGGACCCACCCTTCGAACTCCGCGAGCCACGCGAGTTCGGGCTCCCCGTCGATACCGTCGTGCGGCGTCGAAAGCCGGTTGGCCGCGTTGTACCGCACCATCGGCCAGGCACCGAACTCGCCAGTCTCACTCCCGGATGCTTCGGTCTCATCGCCGGTCGACGAACCGTCGGAGCCGTTTTCGCCGTCCGACCCGTCCATACAGCCCGCCAGTCCCGCCATCCCCGCCGTCACCACTGCACAGGAGCCAATCCAGTCGCGGCGTGTTTGTTCGTCTGGTTGCATCTACTGGTTGTATTATCGGTACGGGTAATGAAATGTTTGGTCCGATCGCACCCGGTATCGAGTGGTAACGGGTGTCGGGTGGTGATGGAGGGTGGGTCCCAGCTGAACCGGCTCACGCACGGTGGAGAAACCCGAACAGCTCAGTCCGACCTGATGACTTCGATCTCGTGGCCGTCGACGGTCTTCGTGAACGCGTAGCGGTCGTTACAGGATTCGGGGTCGCGGTAGTCCTCCGCGCCGCGTTCCAGCAGTGTGTCCCAGTCGCCGTGGAGGTCGTCGGCCCGGACGGCGAGATGGCCCCAGGCGTCGCCCAGCTCGTAGCTGCGGCCGTCGTAGTTGTAGGTCAACTCGACGGACATCGCCTCGTCGGGTGCGTCCTCGGGCTTCATGAAGTACAGTGCAAAGGAGCTGTGTTCCGAACGGCGGAACAGATCGTACTCCAGCTTCCGGGCGTACCAGCCGATGGCGGCATCGGCATCTTCGACCCGAACCATCGTGTGGTCGAGGCTCCAGCGCGCGCCGTGGTCTCGCTCGACGATCTCGATCTCGTGGCCGTCCGGGTCCTTGACGAAGGCGTAGCTCCCGCCACAGGAGTCGGGATCGCGGTAGTCCTCGACACCCGCGTCCATCAGCTCCTCGTAGGCCTCGTAGACGTCCTCGACGCGGACCGCGATGTGGCCCCAGGCGTCACCCATCGTGTAGCTTCGCCCGTCGTGGTTGTAGGTGAGTTCGAGCGTCGCGCCGTCCTCGTGCATATCCTCTGGACCGAGGTGGACGTTGGTGAAGGTGTCGGCGTCCCAGCGGCCCTTCTCCTCGTAGCCGAAGTGCGTCTGGTAGAACTCCAGCGCGGCATCCAGGTCCTCGGTGCGCATCATCACGTGGTCGAGTGTTCCGTCCATACCCACGATTTTGTGGTCGACCGTCAATAACGTACTGGATCCGGATCTGGCCTGCCGGTATAAAATCGCCGACGGAAGGTACTGCCCCCCGCGAGACCAATGCTACAATTATCGAAGTATAATACTTCGAAAAGTATAGCGGCGATCTGACGCGTCGACCGGGCAGTAAGCTAAAGTTACCGTACTCCTTCCATCGGAGCAGTGAACTGGCGAACGTTTCTCCTGATTGCAGTAATCGCGGTCACGCTTTCGGCTGGCGGCGTGGCCGTCGCAGCCGCGGGCGGTTCGGGTATCGAGACGACTGCAGGCGACCACGCCCACAGTGTCGAGACCAGCGAGTCACTCACCACCGAAACACACACCGATCCCCCTGCTGACGCCGTTCTGGCACACGGCGAGGACGTCGACGGCCTCGACGACGATTCGATTGATGGCGTCGCCAACCACGCCGCGGCCGAGACGGTACAGGGCGAGCCTACTGATGGAATCGAACTCGACGTCGAACTCTCACAGCGTTCCGACCGGCCCGGCGAGGTCGGTGTGGAACTCCAGTATCGGGTTCCGGACCGACTCGCTTCGCTCGACCTCCGGATTTTCGACGAGGCGAACGTCGAGGAGGCCGACGGGTTCACCGAGGACGAGGACGGCCGATACGTCTGGGACGGGAGCACCGAGCGTCCGACGATCAGATACACCATGTCGGTCAATCAGCAACTGGAGCAGGATGGCCCGATCGCCGGGCCGGGCACCTACATCTTCGCCAACACCGAAGACTGGACGGTGATGGCCCAGCCACGCCTCTCCCACAGCTGGGGCTGGCGCGGCGGCGGTCCCGTAGGGCTCGAACGCTCGACGAGCATCGACGGCCCCGGCGCGTCCGGTGACCGGATCGCGTTCCTCGGCGAGCAGACGACCCATACCCACGAGGCACACGGACAGCGCTTCGACCTTGTCGTCCCCGAGGCCGCCGAACTCGCGGAGTCGCCCGACGAGATCTTTGACTCAGTCAGCCACGCCAGCGAAGCGATGCAGGTCGGGAGCCGCGACGACGAGGTGTTCATGCTGGCGGTGCCGACCGGCGAGGTCCGGTGGGGCGTCCGCGGCCTCCAGACCGGAGCCGCAGATCTGTGGGTGCGGGACAACGAGGTCCTCGACACGGCCGATAACGTCTGGGTTCACGAGTACGTCCACACCCGTCAGGGCTACCAGACCGACCGCGATGCGCGGTGGTTCACCGAGGCGACGGCAACGTACTACGCTGCCTTGCTCACCCTCGAAGAGGACCGCATCGAGTTCTCCGAGTTCCAGGCGCGGCTCGACGCCGGCACACGCGACCGCCACGCTGACGCCGTCCTCGCCGATCCCGATAGCTGGGCCAGAGGCACCGATTACAACAAGGGCGCGCTGGCCGCGGGTGAGATCGACCGACAGCTCAGGCTCGAAACCGACGGCGGTGCGAGCCTGCAGGAGCCGTTCGGCCGGATGAACGAGGCCGCTGACTCGGTCGACAGCGACGACTTCCTCGACTACGTCGAATCGGCTGGCGGTGAGGAGCCACGCGAGGCCGCCCGGCGGCTGACGACGACGAGCGAGACTGCGGCCGTCTGGTCGGCCGATGAACACGCCGCCGCCTTCGGTACCTCGCCTGCACGGATCGGCTACTCGCTACCCGACGACGCCGACGGACTCCGTGTCGACGGCGACTACCGGGAGCGATCGATCGGCCACGAAGACCCGATCACTGTCGTTACGGGCGAGCGTCTGACGATCGACGGTATCGTCGAGAACACCGGCGATAGCGCTGGCAACTACGAGGCACGGCTTCGCGTCGACGGCCAGGTGGTTGACCGGAGGACCGGTCGGCTCGATCCGGGCGACCGCACGACTACGACGGTATCTCACCAGCTCGAGGAGCCGGGCGAGCGGATCGTCGCGTTCGGCGACGACCAGCGCCGCGTGATCGTCGAGGAGCCCGCAACGGCCAGAGTGACCGACGTGACACGCTCACACGGTCGCGTCGCTCCCGGCGAGGACGTGACCGTTTCGGCGACCGTGACCAACGATAATCCGCTCCCTGGGCGGGCAGACGTCCAGATTCGTACGGGCGGCGAGACCATCGAGGAAACGACCGTGTATCTCGACGCCGACGGTGAAACGACCGTCGTGGCGACTCATCGCTTCGACGAAACGGGTACTCAGCGCATCACCGTCGACGACGGCACCGGAGCGCAGACGGTGAGCGTCCGGGTCACAGCGGGTGGCGTTGCAGGACTGATCGCCGAGCTGGGTGACGGTTCGCTCGGTGTCGGCGTCCTTTCCGTACTCGTGGTGTTTGCACTGCTCGGCGCATCGAGCTACGTCTTCCGTGCTGGCCGGTAGCGACATGACAAAAACTGTCAGTCACCGAAATATATTCACGAATGGGGTCAATATACGGGGTATGAACGGCACCCTCCATCCCGAATTGCGATCGTGTAGTCCCCGACCACGAGACGATACTCTCCAGATATGAGTACAGTTGATAGCCTCTGGTATCTCGCGGATCAGGCGACACAGCGCGCAGAACAGGCCGCTCATGACCTCGACAGCCGGTACGAGCCCACGCTTTGCTACGAGCGCACTCGGACCGTCTCCCGACACCACTTCCGGACCCTCGTCGAGCGGATCCAGCAGTCAGGAACGCCGTACGGTACACAGACGATCGTGTACCGTCCCGCCGGCGAACTACTGCTGGTGTACCACGAGGATGCCGACAGGTGGGTCCTCCCGGGTGGCTGTGGCCACCGTGGGGAGCGGTTTCGGGAGACGGCCCGCCGCGAACTTCGCGAGGAAGCCGGGATCGAAGCGTCGTACGACGGGCTAGCGCTTCGGGCCGACGTGACGGTTCGCTGTGGGACGACCGAGACGTGGGGTGTGTTGCCGATCTTTGCCGCACAGGCTGAGACGACGAGTATTGACATCGACGACCCGGACGGGGAGATCAGCGACGCGCGCTGGTTCGACGAACTGCCGTCGGATACACGGGACCGGGGAGAGATCCTCGCGTGGCGCGACCGGGTGCTCTCCTGACCGTTCGATCACCCTCGATACTCCACCAGCGACCTGACGAGCTGTCGTTCGACTTCGCCAAGTCGTCGCGAGACTTCCGAGGGACTGACATCGAGTTCGTCCGCGAGCGTGTCGAGACTGACGGACTTTGGCCGGTCGTAGTAGCCACGCTCGACCGCAAGTCGGGCGGCGCGCAACTGGGGCTCGGTCACGTCATCCGCGGCCGGAGCCGTCGTACAGAACACCGGATCCGACTGGACATCCTCCGCCCACCGCACGGTGTATCGGTCCGGTTCGCCGAGACAGTCCGTGAGATGCCCCAGCACGTCCCTGGCCCGTTCCCCATCCACGACGGACACGTAGAAGCTAACGTGTGCTGTCGACGGCTCGACGGCGGTCCCGGCGGTGGAGCGTTGGTGTGACATCGTTATTCGACGTGGGTGCTCGCTCTGTCGACCTGTTCGTCGATCTGCTCCGGCTCCGGAGCGGGCAGCCGTTGCCGCCGTCTGGCGGTGGCGACGGTCTCACAGACGGCGACGACACAGTATCTGTGGAACGGGGCATCCGCAGCAGCGTCGTCGACGAGGCGGCGGAGCGCCGGTAGCCAGTCGAGATGCTGGTCGACGAACGTTCGGTAGGCGGCGTCCGCTCCGGACTGCAGGAGTGCAGCCGCATACTCCAGGAGGAGTGCGAGATGGTCGGCTTCGTAAGCGTCGGGAATCGACACGCCTGCGGCATCGTATCGGTCCCGCATGTCGCTTGCCGCCGGTCCCGACAGCAGCCCGTCGCTCGACCAGCCGGCCCGCCAGGGGCGGTACACCGACTCGACCAGTGGTGCGTACGGTGTGGCGAGCCCCTCGAACAGCGCGATGTACTCGCTGTCGAACGCCGCGCGCGTCTCCGGCGCGTGCGTGGGGTCGCCCGGTTCGACGGGGAGCGGGATATCGAGCTCGTCGGCGTGTCGTGCCAGCTCGTCCGCGAAGCGTTCTTCCCTGACGTCACGATGCAGTCGGTCGTCGGGGTGTTTTAGCCCCTCTGCGAGCAGCGTGTATATCCCAACCCACGTCTCGCGTCGGTCAGTCAGGTCACCCGCGCTCGCGGCGGGGCGTCGATACGATCCGTGATCGTCGTTCGAGTATCGTTTGGACATGTTTGTGTGGTGAGGATAGTCGAATGTCGATTCTCAGGTGGTAAGTGGCGCGTTGTACGCCGCAGCGATGATCAGATAGCGCAGTGCTACGCCGCCGAGCACGACGAAGCCGAACTTCATCGTGTAGGCACCGCGGACGAGCCGACCCAGTCGCTCGCTGGTGTGGACGTCGGCCCGCCGCTCGACGGCGATCAGGGCGACCGAAAGCGCCAGCGGGAGCGCAAGCCCGATCGTGACCACGCCGCCCCAGAAGAGGAGCCCGTACTCCGCCGTTAGCAACTCGAAGGCCGCGACGGCGCCCGGCCCGCCGGCCGACAGCGTCGCCAGCAGCAAGACGAGGACGAGGACCTCGCCGAGAATGATGACGTCATCGGCGATGCTGAACGTCGTCACCTTCGTCCCGTGGATCCCCTCGAACAGGGCCGTCGCCCCGATCGTGGCCGCCAGCCCGATCGAGAGCGCGCTAGCGAGGAACAGGAACGGAAGCAGGGTTCCGTCCCACAGCGGTACGGTCGCCGAGACGTAGCCGAGTTTGAGGCCCGTGTACGCGACCATCCCGAGCGCGAGCGCCGAGCCGACGCCCGAAAGGGCCAGACGTCCCGTCCGGCCCGGATTGGTCCAGGCTGCCAGCCGAGCGAGCCACGTATCTACTGGCACGCTAAAGCGCGTCTCCATCCACGCGGTGAGGCGCCGGGGGAACGCACTCGTGCCGGTGAGTCCCCCGCGAACGCGCCCGGTCGCCGTCAGCCTGTGTGGGTCCCACAGCAACCAGAGTGCCTGCAGGACCGCAACGATCGAGAACAGCACGATGATCCAGGTCCCGATCACGAGCCACGAGCCGAAGTTAACGAACAGAACCGGGAACAGCATCGCCCGGAGCGGCGCGCCGAGATGGAAAAACAGCAGGAAGAACATGCCCGCTGCGATGGCTCCAAGCGACAGGACGACGCCCCACTGCGTAATCGCACGCATCGACTGCTCGGTGGCCTCATCGCCCGAGCGCCAGCCGAACAGATCGGCGGCGAAGCCGGTCAGATACGCACCGCCGGCGAGCCCGCTGAAGAACAGGTACGCGGCGATATACCAGCCGTACTCCTGCTGGGCCATCCAGACGAGTCCGTCCGGACTATCCATCATCGCCGTCCACCTCCGCAGTGCTCCCGGTCGCGGGTTCGAGGACGAGCGCCGGCCCGCCATCGTCAGCCTGGAACTCCTCGGCCGCTTCTTCCGAAGCCCCACGGATCAGCTCGTTGATCGGTCCGGCATCGAGCGCTCCCGTTACACAGTTGTCGACACAGGCGGGCGTCTCACGCGCCGTATCGGACTCCTCCCGGGGCGGGGAGCCGTGCCCGTCGCCGGCCCCGGAGCCGAGACAGCCGTGGCACTTCTGGACCAGTTCGTTCTCGCCGAACTGCGCTGCACCGTACGGGCAGGCGTACGAACAGTAGTTACAGCCGATACAGCGGTCCTGATCGACGGTAACGATGCCGTCTTCCTCCCGCTTTTCGAGGGCAAAGGTCGGACAGACGTCCCGACACTCGGGCTCGCCGCAGTGATAACAGCTCATCGAGATCGAGACCTCCTCGTAGTCCGGGAACTCGCCCTCGCCGACGTGTTCGACCCGTCGCCACGTGACGCCCTCGTCAGGGTCGATATCGTTCCGAACCTGACAGGCCTGCGTACAGGCGTGACAGCCGATACACTTGTCGGGGTCGAAGTAAAAGCCCCACTGGCTCATACGCCGTCACCTCCGGCGGGCGCGACTTCGACCGGATGATTCCGATCGGTCTGTCCGGAGACCGGCTCGACGTGTCGTTCGGTGTTCATCGTCATGATGTTTGCCCCGGCCTGATCGGGGGCGATCGAGTACTCGCCGAACCCGGCGGCGGTAAACAGCCAGCCGGGGCGGACGCCCTCGTAGACGTGTGCAACGAGCTCGACCTCGCCGTCGGGGGATTCGACCCGCACTCGTTCGCCGGTTTCGATGCCGCGAGGCTCTGCATCGACCGGATTGATATGGAGCAAGTTTCCGTCGTACTCCTCGTATCGGAAGCCAAACCGGTCGTGATACTCCTCGACTGCCTCGTCGAGGGCCTGACAGTGGCCACGGGAGAGCTGCTCGACGAAGCCGTCGGTCAGCAACAGGGGGTACTCCTCGTCCCTCGTGTTCCCGTACTGATCGTCGTCCGGCGGATGCCACTCCGGAGCCGTACTCGCACCGGTCTCCTCGGCGAGTTCGGCGTACTGGTCGACGACATCGAGATCGAACTGGAACTTCCCGGTTTCCGTGTCGAAGCCGTCCTCAAGCCACTGCTCGTACCCGACGTCGGAGACGATCTCGTAGCTTTGCTCGGCGACCTCGTCGAACGACAGTCCGACACCCGAGAGCTGCTCGTCGTAGAACTCGGCAGCATCTTCCCACGGGAAGTACTCGCCCCAGCCCAGCTCTTCGGCCAGCGCACTGTATATCTGGTAGTCGGTCCGGCAGTCGCCGATCGGCTCGATGACGGCGTTCGAGGCGGTCACCCAGCCCGACTCGCTGTACGAGCCGTCCCCACCCGCATCGAGGAAGGGCTGTTCGAGGGTCGACGCGGCGGGGAACACGACGTCGGCGCGACGGCTGACCCCGCTCCAGAACGCGTCGACGGTGATCACGAGATCCATCGCCTCCAGCGCCTCGGCCCACGCGTCACTGTTACCGCTTTTGAGTGGGGCCGACCAGTTGTTGACAAAGCCACGGATGTCGCCACGGTCGACCGCCGTGGGGACCGCGTTGTGCGAGAGGTCGCGGATGTGACGCTGGTAGGGATAGTCGTCGTACTCTGGCGTGGGCCGATCCTCGTGATTGGCCGGGACGTCGAGTCCCCGCTCCTCGAACGGATCGGCGAGCGAGAAGCCGGACTGCCAGTGGCGGGTGCCCCCCTCCCGATCGATGTTGCCGACCAGCCCGTTGAGCGCGTGGACGTTCTGGCAGTTCTTGAAGCCGTTCCCCTGGAACGCGAGGCCGGTCCACGGGAACGCGACCGAACTGGGGGCCGCCTCGGCGAAGCCGACGGCGAGTTGTCTGATGACCTCGGCGTCGACATCGGTGATCTCCGCGGCCCACTCTGGCGTCTTGTCGGCGACGGCATCGCGGTAGGCATCGAAGCCGTAGGTCCACTCCTCGACGAACGCCTCGTCGTAGAGCTCGTCTTCGATAATGACGTGGCCCATCGCGAGCGCGAGCGCCCCGTCGGTCCGCGGTTCGATCGGGATCCACACGTCGGCGATTTCGGCCGTCTTCGTGTACCGTGGATCGATGCAGACGAGCGTTGCGTCGTTTTCCTCGATCGTCTCCATGATCGCTTTCGGCTCCCACTGACCGCGGAACGATTCCATCGGGTTCCGGCCCCACGCGATCATAAACTCCGAGTTCTTCCAGTCGGGCCACTCGCGGCCGTAGCCGGCCATCCACTCCCAGGAATCAGAAAAGGGGCCGTGACAGGTCGTTTTGCGGCCGACCTGCAGCGGCGCGCCGTACAGGTCCCGGAAGAGCAGGTCGTGGAAATCGCCGCCAAGGGGATAGCCCTGGTAGCGGAGGAGTTTCTCCGGACCGTGCTCCTCACTGAACGTTTCGAGTTGCGCTGCGGCGTACGTGATCGCCTCGTCCCAGTCGGCGGCGCGCAAGTCACCGTCCTCGCGGATATACGGGCGGGTGATCCGGTTGGGGTTGTACGTCTTATCGAGCTGGGCGAGCCCTTTCGAGCACAGCGTTCCCTCGGTCCCGGCCCCGGCGCTGGCCTTCGGGTGACCATCCACGCCGGTGAGATCGACAGCCTCGCCGTCTTCGAGGACGACCTCCTGCCCGCAGCTCGCCCGACAGATCCAGCAGTTGTTGTGGACCGTCTGTCGGTTCGCTGCCGTGGCGGACTCCTCGTCTCCACGGCCGACACAGCCAGCGACCGCGGCTGCGAGCGCTCCGGCAGAGCCCTTGAGGAACGTCCGCCGCCGTACTGAGTTCGATTCCCCCTCGCTCATCTACTGCCACCTCGGTTCATGATTTCCCTCGGTAGTATGTAACAACGTGACTACCCAGAGGGTCACTCCTAACTGTGAGGCTCTTTAAGTCCCCTCGGCAAAACTATCGCAGGCCGCCTCCAGAACGAGTTTTCGCTCGGCCGATCGCAGCCGCTGGGAGAGGGTCCCTTTCGAGATATCGAACTGCTCGGCCAGTTCCTCCAGGGATGTCGTCCGGGGCTGGTCGTAGTAGCCGTCTGCGACCGCTCGCTGTAGCGTCTGCTGCTCTAACTCGGTGAGAATGCCGAAATCGATCGTTCGCAGGTCGGACAGCTCGGCGTCGGTCCCGTGCTGGGCCAACTTCTGGACCGTGACATCACCGATCGCCGAGAGGTCTTCGACGATCTCCGTCAGTATCGTGCGGGACCGAACGTGTGCCTCCACCCGAACACCGGTTTCGGTGACGGCCGCAATCTCGGCACTGAACCCATCACGATCGAGGAGTTCGTAGTAACACTGCCCCTCGTGGCAGGGCTGTTCGACCTGTTCGATTCGCGCCTCGTTTCTGTCACTGGGTGCTCCCTCGACCGTTAGCGAGCATCTGTTCCCGTCGCTACGGCGGGAAACGGAGTCGAGCGTATCCTCCTGAGAACCGAGCTTCCGCATCGCACACGGATGCGTGCCGGGGAGGCCGAGTTCCAGCTCGACGTAGAGATCGAGCGTTTCAGCACCCGGAAAGAGCGAACTCATATGATACTGTACTGTTCCCCACAGGGGTATCAGTAAAGCCCCATATTACAGGTGTTTAATAGTGATCGTTCGGTCGGGCAGCTACGGCCCGTGACTGACGCCCTCTCGCTCGTCGGCTCGCATTCGTCGTAGCGCTGCCCGGGCGTTGCTTGCGTCGTAGCCGAACAGTACCGAGTCGCCGTAGGCGCTCGCGACTTCTGCGGCGTGGATCAGGTTGTCGATATCGACGTCGACAGCGTACAGTTCAACGCTAAACGGCGTCTCCAGTAGCGACTCGAAGCCCTTTGCGATCGTCTCCAGCCAGTAAGTCGTCGAATAGGCCATGTCGTACAGGGGGATGACGAACTCGTCGACGTGCTCGGCGAGGGCGTCGACGTCGATCCCAGCCCGCTCGTAGAGATGGCCGGGATAGGGGTCGGGATACAGCGTCAGATACGTCTTTCCGTCGACGAGTGCCGAAGCCTCCTCGACGAACTCGGTGATGACGTTCGCACGCCACGCGAAGCGGTCCTCGAACTCGCTGTCGGCGAACAGCCGATCACAGCGCTCGCAGTGACAGTACTCCTCGCGGGGGAAGCCGATATCGTCAAGTCGGACATCGCCCAGCGCCGCGCTCTCCTCGATTATCTCCAGCAGCCCTTCCCGGTACTCGGGATGGGTCGGACAGATGTACGCCCAGTCGAAGTAGGGCTGTTCGCGGGTCGCTCGATCGCCGTCCTCACTAACTGGGACCAGTGACGGTTCGGCGTCCGCGGCAGCGTTGTCGCCGAAACAGGATATCATACTGACCGCATCGGCCACTGGCTCCGCGGCACGGCCGGTAACGTCTTTGACCTCGTAGAAGCCCCGGTCGAACTCCGCCCAGTCGAGTTCCTCCTCGTTGCGGGTGACGACGCCGTACATACTCACGGATGGGCGGCGAGAAGGGTAAGTGGTTCGTTCAGTTGTACTCGATGTCGACTTCCTCTTCGGTAGACAGTAGTTTCCAGAGCGCGGCGACTACGGCGACCACGAGCAGCAGTTTGATCAGGCGAGACATAAATGTCACTTCGTCGTAAGGGAATATAATGTTTGCTGATCCAGCAACCCGGTGTCGCCGGACCTGCGAACGTCGACTACTCGTCGTTCTCGGGTTTCGGTTCCGTGACGATTCCCTGCTCGTTGCTCGCGATGATGATGATCTGGTCGGTGACGTCTTCCATCGTGTTGTGGAGTTCGTCGAGGAGGATGGCGAACTCGCGGTAGACCAGCGGCTGTTCGATCGCGTCGTCGGCGAAGGCTTGCTCGATCACGCCGTTACGGATGTCGTCACAGATGCTCTCGATCTCGCTTACTCGATCGATCCCGTCGACGAGCGAGACCGACGCGTCGGTGGAACAGAGTGCGTGGATGAACTGGGCGACGACCTCTTTGAGGACCGTGACCGCCTCAACCGTGTGCTCGGCGAGCTCGTGGAGCCCCTCGAAACACTCGTTGTCGTGCGGCGGGTTGACGATCACGAGTTCGTCGGCGATCCGTTCCGCGAGATTCGCGACCGTATCGAGGTTCTTGTAGAACTCCAGCAGGGCCGAGGCGTTGTAGTGGATCCGGGAGTTCAACAGCCCCATCTCGCCGGGACCGGCGTTCGTGATCGCGGCGTTGATATCGTGAATGGTATCGTCACAGTCGCTTTCGAGCGTTTCGATCCGCTCGACGGTTTCGGCCGTCGGTTCGCCGCCGGCGTACTGATCGAACAGCTCCGGCAACAGCGTGACACAGTCCTCGAACCGATCGAGGTAGTCGGTGGTATGGGCTTCGAGTTGCTCCCCGAAGTCGACATCTGATGGCATCCTGTCGCAGTGTAACCGGTATCGGCACTAATATGTGCCGTCTGTTACCGTCGGGAGGGAATGGATCCCAACTCAGTCGTCGACGCGATACTCGACCCCGGGTGCGGTGACGTCGACGCCACACTCGTTCAGCGCCTCGGCGACCGCTGCGAACGGGGACCCACGGGGCACCTCGAACGGATCCGACGGGGACCAGGCGTGCCGCACAGTCCAGTCGTCGTCGATCACCAGTAGCGCCCGACCGGGGATGTCGCGGTGGCCGTGCCAGTCGTCCAGACTCACGCCGTAGGAGTCGGCGATCCCGGCGTGAAAGTCGCTGATGACGGGAAAATCAAGTCCGAGTCGGCGTGCTGCCGAGGAGTTCGCAAACAGCGAGTCACCCGTGATCGCCCACACGAGCAGGTCGTCGCGCTCGGCCCACCCTGACTCCCCGAGTGCGCGCAGGTCGTCCTGGCAGACGGGCGCGTGCGCCGAGGGGACAAAGGCGAGCACGACAGCCTCGACATCGTCGATGAACTGGTGGAGATCGTAGATCGCGGGGTCGCGGTCGAGGACGCCGGGAAGCGAGAAATCGGGGGCTTTCTGGCCGGGCGAGATCATACGGTCATTCCGGCACTGAGCCGAAAAAGCGTGGCGGTCGACCACCGGAACCGGGAGACAAAAGCCGCTCGAACGCCTCCCCAGACACGTGACTGTTCCGCCGTCGGGCCGTGCACTGATCGCCACCAGAGACGGAGTAGAGCCGTCGACGCCCGCTTTCGAGGAGCACGTCGCCGGGCTCGGATACGAGCCAGTCGATGTCCTCTGCCAGAACCGGGCCGAACACAACCGGTACAACCTCGGCCCCGGACTCGTCGATCGGATCGCGGACCGGATCGCAACCGACGACATCGAGTATCTCGCGGTCGACCACCGCGTCCATCCGGGACAGCTCGTCGACCTCGCCGAGCGCCTGCCGCCGGTGCGGCTGCGTGATCGCCGGGGCGTCGTCCGGGAGGTACTCGCCGACGGCGGCAACCCTGTCGCGACGGTGCTCGGCGAACGACAACGGCGGCGGGTCGAACGCCGCTCCGTCGCCCGCTCACAGCGGGACGGCGCGACGAACGCACCGGGTGGGACGGACGGTCGCCTCGACGCGCTCGATGCAGAACTCGACCGCCTCGACGAGCGTTGGGAGGACCGGACGGCGACCCAGCGCCGGCGTATCGAGGACGCGAACACGGGATCCGACAGGTACGTTGCGGTGACGGGGCCGCCCACCGCGCCGATCGTCGAGTGCTGGCGGGCGCTTACCGGGGAGAACGCAGAGGCGACGACAGTACTTGGCCCAGCTACTCCGAAGACAGCACGCGTCCGGATCGCCAGCCACGATGTCGCGGTCACCGCGACGACAGCCTTGCTACCGGCTCTCCCCGAGTGGTTCGGAACGACCGTCCCCGGGACGATCAGCGCGCTCTCCCGTGCGGACGTGATCGTCACGGTTGGCACGGGCGAGACCGACACACTGGCCGCGTCGACCCTCGACCGATTCGACGCGACTCACCTTCGCGCGGACCTGTTCTCGACCGAGGTCAACTCCGTCGAACGCCTGCGCGAGCGGCTCGGCTCGGCGTTCCCGGTAGAGCGCCACGTCCTCACCCTCCCGATGACCGACGGGGCGATGGGGTTCGTCTCGCGCTGTCACGACGATGGGCTGGTCGAGTCAGTCGAGTACGGCGAGACCGTGTCGTTGACGATCGCAGCCCCACCGGAACGGATCCCGATGCTAACCGACCAGGTGAACGAGGCGGGAGGCACGATCGAACGGGATATTTAGACGGTCTGGAGGTACTTCTCGTTGACCTCCCACTCGCCATCGCCGTTCTCGGTCATGTACTCGCCGTAGTATGGCACCCGGTTTGCCACCGTCTCCCGAAACTGCTTGCGGATCTCCGGTTTCGTCATCTCACCCATCGAGCGCAGGTCGTCGTTCCGGTTGAGACAGCCTTTGAGGTAGCCGTCGTGGGTCACGCGAACGCGATGACAGTTCCGACAGAACGACTCGTTACCGACTGGATCGACGATCTCGACCATCCCAGCACTTTCCGTTTCGGCGTCGCCACCCATCCAGTACCGCTTTCGGCCGTGCATCTCACGGACTTCGATGTCGTCGGCCTGCTCGGCGAGCCATTTGTGAACCCGCTCGATCTCGATAGCCCACTCGGGATGCCCGGCGAGTTCCGGCATATACTCGATCAACTGGAGCTGAAGACCGTCGTTTGCGGCGACGTGCTCGACCATTTCGGGGACGTAGCCCGCCGTCTTCTCGAAGACGACCATGTTCAGCTTCACCGGGTCGAGCCCGGCATCAAGCGCGGCGTCGACGCCCTCTAGCACCCGATCGAACGCGCCGCTTTTCGTCACTTCGGCGAAGTCCTCTGCGTCCATCGAGTCCTGTGAGATGTTCACCCGTTCGAGTCCGGCGTCGACGAGATCAGGTGCACGACCGGGCAGGAAGGTCCCGTTCGTCGTCAGTGAGATTTCCATCTCGTCGGGCGTCCGGCGAATGATCTCTTCGAGGTCCTGCCGGAGCATCGGCTCACCGCCGGTAAACTTGACCTTCTCCACGTCGAACTTCCGGGCCACCTCCAGAAACCGGACCACGTCGTCGGCGCTCATCTCGTCGTCCTGTGGCTCCATCGGCCCGCGAGTGTCGCCCAGCCCCTCGTTGTGACAGTAGACGCAATCGAAGTTACAACGGTCGGTCAGCGAGACCCGGACGCCGGAGACCTCCCTGCCGAACCCGTCGGTCAACATACGTTCCGCTTCGAGCGGATAGTGCTTAAAACCATTGTCGTTTCCCGGTATACTGTAACTGTTTGTAGTTACTCCAACCGGTACTAACTCCGGGAACGACCGTCCGGACGTTCATACGTGATCGGGCGACCAGACGGCCACGATGGAACCGCTGGGAGTACAGCCTGTCCTCGACCCCGAGTTGACGCTGCTCACGCTCGCGTGTATCGGCGTCGGCTCCGCAATGGGGGCGATCAGCGGGCTGATCCCCGGCCTCCACGCGAACAACTTCGCGCTCGTGCTGGCGTCGTTTGCGCCCACTGTTCCCGCGTCGCCGTTGCTGGTCGGCGTGGCGATGCTCTCGGCGGGCGTCGTCCACACGTTTGTCAACGCCGTCCCGGCGCTCGCGCTCGGTGTTCCCGACGCGGAGACCGCGGTGACGACGCTCCCCGCACACCGGCTTGTCCAGCAGGGCCGCGGCGAGGAGGCGATCCGACTCACGGCGCTCGGCAGTCTACTGGCAGTATGCTGTGGGGCAGTGCTGGCCATCCCCGTTACTCGCGGTATGGAGGCGAACTATCCGACGATTATGGCCCACATGGAACTACTGCTCGTCGCCGTCGTCGTGGCGATGATCGTCGCAGAACCGACGCGCCGCGCGCAGATCGGTGGAGCGATCGGGATGGGCACAAGCGCACTACTCGGCGCGGTGACGCTCTCGATCGATCCGGCGGCACCGCTGGACGCTGGGGGGATGCTCGCGCCGCTGTTTGCGGGACTGTTCGGCGCACCGATCCTGCTAGACGCGATGGCGGGCGGCGGCATCCCGGACCAGCAGGACCCGAAGATACGATCGACACGCCGGAGAGTGCTGGCGACTGCCGCTGCGGGCGCGCTTGCCGGAGCGGTCGTCGGCTACTTGCCGGGGATCTCCGCCGCCATCGCCGCCGTCGCAGTTCTTGCACTCCTGCCGGGCGGTGTCGACGACCGTGGCTACGTCGTCGCGACCAGCGGTGTTGACACCGCGAACACGATCTTTGCGCTCTTTGCGCTCTCGGCGATCGGACAGCCACGAACCGGCGTTATGGTCGCGTTTCAGGAGACCGGTGCGCCGGTCGACCTCCCCCTGTTGCTGGCCGCAGTCGCGCTCTCGGGGGTCATCGGCTTCCTCATCGTGCTCACCGTGGGTGACTGGTACCTGCAGGTTGTCGGAGGGGCGGACTACCGGGTACTCTCCGTGAGCGTCATCGCGCTCCTGATCGTCCTCTCCGCGCTGCTTGCCGGGCCGATCGGGATCGCGGCGTTCGGCGTCGCGACGCTGATAGGCCTCATTCCGCCTCATCTCGGAGCCCGCCGTGTGCACCTGATGGGCGTGTTGATTGGGCCGCTGGTACTGAGCCTCTAGCCGCGCCCAGAAGAAAACGGTTAAAAGCGGTGACGGGATACAAGGATGTATGAGCAAGTCCCAGAAGGCGCGAGCGCAAAAGTGCGTCTCGTGCGGGATCAACATCGCAGGAACGAGCGCTGCGTCGTTCAAGTGCCCGGACTGCGGTGCCCAGATCGTCCGCTGTGCGAAGTGCCGGAAACAGAGCAACCTCTATGAATGCCCGGACTGCGGGTTCCGAGGGCCGTAACCATGGGAAAAGTCGCCGCCGCCGTCAAGGTCATGCCCCAGAATCCCGAGATTGACCTGGACGAACTCCAGGACCGTCTGGAAAGCTCCCTGCCCGAGGGCGCGAAGATCAACGGCGTCGAGCGTGACGACGTCGCGTTCGGTCTCGTTGCGCTCATCCCGACTGTGATCGTTCCCGACGATGCGGGCGGTACCGAAGCCGTCGAGGAAGCGTTCTCGACTGTTGAGGGCGTCGAAAGCGTCGACGTCCAGAACGTCGGCCGGATCTAGGGCGGCACTCGATTTTCCGACTCCGCTGTAGCTGATAGCGACGTGGTTACTGACCGGGGAACAACCTTTATGACACTGCTATGTGTACACTATTGTCATGGACGAAGCGTCCGCACGACTTCTCTGTCCGGAATGTGGTAAAAACTGGCAGTCTGCCGTGAACGGACTTCCACACTCGCGTGACGTCTATCACTGTCCGAACTGTCACGCGAGCCGTCAGCTTGCGGAGTTTATGCGCACCGATCGGGACCTGGAGACGCTACAACAGTTCGAGTAGCTACTCACCGGTCGGTGAGATCGCGCCACAGGCCTCACAGCGGAGCACGCGCGCGCCCCGCTCGCGCTCAAACCGGGTGTCTGGAAGCCCACACTCATCACAGAGGACGAACTCCTCGGCATACTCGTCGAGCGCGTCGGCAATACGTGCGTCACGGAACGACCCAGTGAGCCGGGCGCGGCCACTCTCGTCGATTTCTCCGTTTGTCCCCAGCTCGTTTTGCAGGAACTTGATCACGTGAGTGTCCTCGCGCCCGAACCGATCGACCGTGGACTGGAAGTTTTCGAACACCGTCGTCGAACCTTCTTCTCGGACGTTGGGATCGGGGATACTGAACCGGCTCGACTCATCCGTTATGTCGGGAGTCCCTTCGATCGCTCTGTCGAGTTGCTCTTCGTAGTCCATATCCGGCCCTAGCTAACAAACGAACATAAACGTTCAGCACTTCGTACATACTCGACGACGGTAAGTCGAAGTTATGCCTGACTGCGTGGGGGTGAACTGTGCACTCGAATGCTGAGCGTACCGTTCGGCACGAAGACATGTGGTAACGGCTCTCAGGATAATAATATAACCCTGCACTCTATAGTCGTATGTGCCCATGAAGAAGCAGGAGCTCATTCACCTTCACGGACTGCTCGCAGAAGTATCAAACAACTACGAGGAGTACAACAAGCTTTCGCTCGATTACTCCGATTACGAGGATCTCGGTGTACGACCGACATCCATCCACAAATCGAAAACCGATCACAAGGCCGCTGTCTTTGCACTTGCGAACTGTATTACCTCTGACCTCGACGAAGAGACTGAAGCCGTTCCTGCGACCGCGGACTGAGATTTCTTACATTGCGATTCTCCCTGAAGCCCTACTCCCGAAAGCGGTGCGCTCGTCGAACGCTGTGTCAGCAGATGAATAGATCTCGTAGACTACAGAGTTTCGCGCTGGGCGGCTACTCGATCAGGTCCTCAAACTCGGGGAGAACCTCGTCATCGTCGGACGACTCGGCAGCCTGTTGCCCGTCCGCGTCGTCCTCACCAGTCTGCTGGTTCCCGTCGTTGTCGCCGTCACGTTCGTCCCCGTTCCCGCTATCGGGCTGTTCTTCATCTCCCTCGTCATCTTCCTCGATCGTTTCGATTTCGATCACTTCCAGCGGGATGTTTTCGAGGCGTTGCCCGATCTCCTTGCGGGCGATCCGCGAGGCGTGTTCTTCGCGTTCGACGTTGAACACGGTCATCTCCAGTTCGAGGGCAACTAGCGCCTCGTCGGCAGCGATGAAGGCCGGTTCGAGCTCGCCATCGCAGTGCGGACACGCGCGCTCGCCCATGTCGATCTCGACGTAGTTGAGGTCCGGGTTGAGCATCGCACCCGTTTTCGAGATGGCGATCCGAACCGCCTCGTCGGGCGTTTCCACGTCGTATACCGGCACGGCCGCCTCGACGACAACTCTGCAGTTCATGCTCATTTGTGTCCTTCGGATTGAAACAGTATGAAGGTTAGCCCTGCCCCCGCCCTCCTCCGGGACACTCTCTTTGCGAACTGACCCGGTCAGTACCCGTCAGGGACCGGTAGCGACCCGACCGCGTCCTCAACGATCCGGAGCGCGTTGGCCGCGTCATCGTTGTCCACGACCAGCGTGAGCTCGCCGTCGACACCCGCGGCCGCGGCGAGTTCGATCCCCGCAGCCTGTAGGCGCTGACAGACGCTCCCCAGCGCGCCGGGCGGCACATCACCGGACGCCGAGATGGCGGTGTAGGGTCCGTCAGGCTCGACGCCGACCTCGCCGAGTCGGAGCAATGCATCGGGATCCGGTGCTTCGGTGATCCCCACTCGACGTTGCATCGTCACTGTCGCACGAACCGGTTCCTCGTCGTACGATTCCAGCTCCTCACCGTAGCGCCGAAGCGCGGTCGCGATCGCTTCTTCGTCACCGTCGATCTCGAGAAACCGGGCGGCAGCAGTATAATTGAGGACATCCGCCCGAAGTGCATCGAAGAGGAACGGTTGCTCGCGGACGGCCGCTCGAGTCTGTTCTGCGAGAGACATATCGTCGTGGACGCACTCGGGAAGATTAAGTTGTGGGGCCGTCGTTGCGAGCGATTCCGCAGCCGAAGTCCCTAAGAGAGTTCGGGCCTGAGCGTGGCCTATGCAAGCGCTGGTCATCGTCGCACACGGTTCACACCTGAATCCGGACTCAAGTACGCCCACCTATGATCACGCGGATCGGATCCGCGAGACAGGCGCGTTCGACGAGGTCAAAGAGGCCTTCTGGAAGGAAGAACCGAGCTTTCGAGAAGTACTCCGGACCGTCGAGAGCGACGAGGTGTACGTCGTCCCGCTGTTCATCAGCGAGGGCTATTTCACCGAGCAAGTGATCCCCCGCGAGCTCCGACTGGACGGTTGGGACATCGAGGAGTGGGACTCCGAGGACGGCGTCAGTGCCACACAGGCCACGCTCGGGGCGGGTGACGTCGAAAAGACGATCCACTACTGCGGCCCGGTCGGCACCCACGAAGCGATGTCGGACGTAATCGTCCAGCGTGCCGAGTCGGTCACCGCAGACCACGACGCCGACATCGATGACGGGTTCGGGCTCGCAGTCGTTGGCCACGGTACCGAACGCAACGAAAACAGCGCGAAGGCAATCTACTACCACGCCGACCAGATCCGCGACCGCGGACGCTTCGACGAGGTCCAGTCGGTGTTCATGGACGAAGAGCCGGAGGTCGACGATGTCACCGATTTCTTCGAGTCGAGAGATATCGTCGTCGTTCCACTCTTCATTGCGGATGGATTCCACACCCAGGAGGATATTCCCGAGGACATGGGACTGACCGACGACTACCGGACCGGCTATCCGGTTCCGGGCGAGGTCGACGGTCACCGCCTCTGGTACTCCGGCGCGGTTGGCACGGAGGCGCTGATGGCCGACGTCGTGCTCGAACGTGCGGCGGACGCCGGAGCAGATGTCGGGACGGCTATCGAGCAGGTCCGCGAGGCGACGAGCGACGAGCCGGTGGCGGGTGACTGATGAACGCGCCACAGTTCGACGCCCTGCTGTCGGCCGCCGAGGATGGGATCGAGTTCGAGGGGCTGCTCGTGGAACAACATGGGGACGAGTATGCCGTTCATATCCTCGACGAGGAGTACACCGAACTCGCCGAGAGCGAACTTCACGAAGTTGCCACGGACCACTCCCCGTACGTCACGGACTGGTACTACTGGACCCACGTCGTTGACACCACCAAAGCGGACCGACTGGCGTTCCTCCAGTGGCTCGAAGACGCGGACGGACTTTCTCCACCGGAACGATACACCAAACTGGACGATGGGGTCACCTGTCACTGGGGAGAGCTAGCAATCACGACTACAGTCGACGAGGACGGGATCAGACAGTACGACGTACGACACGTCAACGACATTGACCACGACGCCGCGGATCTCGACACCTACGACGACCCGCTTTCCGCCCGTGATCTCACCACCTACGACGATGACGGACGCTATCGGCCCCTCAAAACCGCCCCGACGCTCCAGTCCGGCTGGACCTTCCCCGCGCTCGACGCGCCGGATCTGCTCCAGACGATCGAGTACATTTATCCTGCAACCGTCCCGAACTGGCAGCGCGAGCGCGAGGGGGAACTCGATATCAGCCACTGGCGAGACACTGCAGAACGACAGACGGGCATCTACGAGATTATTGAGGAGATAGACCGCGAGGCGGTCGAGTGGATCGCCGAGGCCTGCTGTGTCGACTCACAGTGTACCAAACGCCGCGAGTGGCAGTACGCCGAGGACGACCACCTCGCCGCGGACGGCGGCGACGGTGAGTACCCCTGTCGGGAGCCCTGCTCGCTCGTCGTCGCCGCGGCGCGCAAGTGGACGACACTCGAAAACGAGTCCGAGAAGACCTTTCAGGTCGATCTGACCCTGAGCGAACTCCGCCAGATCGAGGAGATCATCGACACCGTCGCCGAGGGACGTGTCGACGAGATCCGCGAGGCGGACGTCTACGAGGGTGCCAACCGATATCGAGCGCGCTATCTGCGAGCCAAACGGTTCGACGAGGACGGCGAGCTAGCGGCCCACGAAGTCGAGGAGTAACAGTTCAGTCCATCCGTTCTGCGGCGCTACGGCCGGAGCACCGTTGCGATACTTCCAGCGACCGCCAGCACAACCAGTACCACGGCGAGTACGACCACGAGACTGTCGATCAGCGTCGCGGCAACGAGCCCGACCGCCAACGCGATGACCGCGAGCAAAACAAGCGCGGCCGTTCCGGGATCTAGCTCACGCTTCAGTACCGCGATGAACTCCATCGGATCGGACTCGACCGAACGGCCACCGTTCGCTCGTTTCGGCGTCGGATCGGCGTCAACGCCGGTCTGCTGGGGTGAGACAACAGAGACCGGGAGCTCGATCCGTGTTTGCCCGTACCCCGTCGAAATTGTCAGGCTCCCTTCGAGCGGTCGGTGGTCGGTCGTAATGTCGATCCCGAGACGGAGTGTCTCGTTGGTGGGGATAAAGGGGTTCGGCGTCGCGACCGCACCGCCAGCGGCGAGGTCGCCGTCGAGTCCGATGTTGACATGTGACGCGTCGCCATGGTTCTCGATGACGACCTCGAACCCCTCGGCCACCGCCAGTGAGGACTCCGCTGGCTCGATGGCGTGGCGTTCGTCGCGGTTCAGGTGGACGCGAAGGTCGTCAGGCACATCTCACCGGTTGCAGCGAGAGGGTAAAAAGGTTGACACCGACGCTCAGGCCGCTTCGCGCATATCCGGCGGCAGCAGGTTCGGGATCCCGTCCTCGATCGGATAGGTTTCGCCACAGTCGGTGCAGGTCAGCGAGCCTTCCAGGATTTCTTCGCCCTCTCGCTCGTCGACCTCCAGTTCAAGGTCAGCTTTGTCGAGCGGACAGCAGATGATGTCGAGCAGCGACTCTTTCATATCCCTACGGTGGGATGCGAGGGAGAAAAACGTGCGGGTTTGCGCTCAGTTTTCGAAGGGGTTCTCGCGGATGACTGTCTCGTCCCGACCCGGTCCGACACCGATGGCGTACACCGGCGTATCGAGTTCTTCGCTGAGATACTCGAGGTAGGTCTTCGCGTTTTCGGGGACGGCATCGTAGCCCTCCCGGGCAACGTCGGCCCAGTCGGCGTCTTCCCAGCCAGCGAACGTCTTCAGATTCGGTTCACAGCGTTCCCAGCGTTCGGTCGTTGCCGGGATCGTATCGATCTCTTCGCCGTCCAGGGTGTACGTGTGGCCGACGTTGACTTCGTCGAGTCCGGCCAGCACGTCAATGTGGTTGACTGCGAGCCCCGTAAAGCCATTCGCACGCGTGGCGTGGCGCAACATTGGCATGTCGAGCCAGCCGACGCGTCGTGGACGGCCAGTGACGGTCCCGAACTCGCCTCCTTCTTCGCGGATGTAGGTGGCGAGTTCGTACTCCTTGCCTTCACCTGTGCCCTCGATCTGTGCGTCTACGTCGCCCAGCTCGGTCGGCAGCGGCCCCGATCCGACCCGGGAGAGATACGCTTTGACGATGCCGATAACTTCGCCCTGACCGACGGTCGTGGGTCCGAGACCGGTACCGACTGCCGCACCACCCGCCGTCGGGTTCGAGGACGTGACGTAGGGGTAGTTCCCGTGGTCGATGTCGATCGAGGTACCCTGTGCGCCCTCGAACATCACTTCGCCCCCCTCGTCGATTGTCTCGGCAAGGAACTCGCCTGCTGCGACGGTCATGTCTTCCTCGTCGAGGCGTTCGCCGAACCGGCGGTACTGCTCGTAGAGCGCGCTGACGTCGAAGGCGTTCTGCACGTCGACGCCCTCGATCACGTCGTCCACGTCGGCAAGCGAGACGTTGTAGACGTCCTCGATCAGCGCGCGTTTCTGCGGGACGACGTACTCCAGACGCTTGCGGAGTACCTCGGGATCGAGCAGGTCGCCGATGCGGATACCGCGGCGTCCCGCCTTGTCCTCGTATGTGGGGCCGATACCGCGGCCGGTCGTGCCAACCTTGATATCTGTGTCACTTTTGACGTCCTCCTCGATGTTGTCGAGCACGCGGTGATAGGGGAGAATAGTGTGTGCACGACGCGCGACGCGGACGTCCGGATCGAGTCCCTGCTCGCGGAGGGTATCGATCTCGTCGAACAGCGTCTTCGGGTTGACGACACAGCCGTTTCCGAGGACGCCGACCTTTCCACGAACCGCTCCGCTCGGAACGAGCGAGAGCTTGTACTTGGTCCCGTCCTCGACCACGGTGTGGCCGGCATTATCGCCGCCCTGATACCGAGCGATTACGTCGGCAGCGTCGCCGTAGAGGTCGACGACGCCGCCTTTGCCTTCGTCGCCGAGCTGGGACCCGACGATGGTTACGGTCATAACACAGTCGGGTTCTATCGCTCCCGATAAACCGATTACGGTTTGCGTGGTTCGACCACGGACCACCCGCCGAGCGTGCACGCTTATGTCCTGTGTTAGCATAGCTTCACAGGAGAACGATGATGCCACAACAGCGACTGTCCCGGAGTGACGACGTTCCGGGCCAGAGCCACGCCGGGATGACGGCCCTCGGCGTCGAGACGAGAGCAAAGGGCGAGCGGTGCGATGGGGCCGAAACGAGCGGCATGAGTCGGCGCGCGGTTCTTGGCGGTGGGATCGGCACGTCCACAGCACTTCTCGCACAGCAAGAGGATGGTGAGGAAGAACCTGATGACGCGGAAAACGGCGAGGACGGAGAAACAGTACCTGTCGAACTCGTCGATTTCGCGTACGAGCCGGGGACCGATAGCCCACTCGTGATCCCGCCAGGGACCACCGTCGAGTTCGTCTGGATCACCGATACCCACAACATTGCTGTCGACTCCCAGCCTGACGGGGCCGACTGGGAGGGGCATGATCCGATCGAGGACACCGGATTCGAGTACGAGTTCACATTCGAGGTACCGGGGACCTACGAGTTTCACTGTGACCCACACCTCTCTGTCGGGATGGTCGGAACGATCCAGGTGGAGGAAGGAGCAACCACGAACGGTGAGAACGGTGCTGCCGTACCGGCTCTGCCGGGCGACGCGGTCACGCTGGCAGTCGGGACTATCGGTGCGCTGGTGATCGTCACGTTCATGGCCTACTTTTTCATCAAATACGGGGCCGAGTACGAGGAGGAACTCTGACCAGTGGAATCGAACGTGTTAACTACCACCACGAGAAAGGTTTCAGTCAGTCGATTTCTCCGATTCGGAGGGTAACCTTTAAAACCCGCTACGACAAGTTAACAAATGCCATGATAGACCGGCTTGAGAAAGAAGTGGACATGCTGGAGCGGCATCTGCAGGTACTGAAGATGGTCATCGAGAGCGAACCGATCGGAATCGTCAAGATGTCCAACGAAACAGGATACCCGCACCACAAGGTGCGCTACTCCCTGCGCGTGCTCGAAGAGGAGAACCTCATCGAGCCGTCCAGTCAGGGTGCGATCACGACCGAGCGCACCGCGGAGTTCGTCGACGAACTCGACGCAAAACTCGACGATATCGTCGACAAACTCGATACGATGAAAATCGACGACGCGGTCGAAGTCCAGAGCTAGAGCTCCGGTACGTTCAGGTGGAACTCGTCGCCGCGCGCCTCGACGAGACAGAGGTGATAGCCCTGTTTTCTGGACTGCTTGACGAAACTCATTCGTGAGTCCCGACTCAGGAAACTCCCGCTTGTCGCCTCGCTCGCCGCTTCGAGCGCTCCCGGCTCGAAGAACGAGGAGGTCACGAGGAAGGCGGCACTCAACGTCTCCGAACTCTCCTTGACACGGCTCGCATCGGACTCCAGTTCGACGAGCATTCGCTCGCCTGCGGGGTCCCGGGAGTCCGAAATATCGGCCACGATCAGGGGCTCGCCCATCCGGTTCCGGAACACGACGTCGAAGGCGGCGACCTCGGTCACCTCCTCGCCGTTCTCCGTGTACGTGAGCTCGATTTCCCCCTCGAGCTCGACACGGTCGATCTCCGGGATGGCGTCGTAGAGGTCACTCAGACCGCTCTGGTTGCCAGTATCCTGAATCTCGTAGAGCAGCGTCTCGACGATCCAGTCGACGAACTGCATCTCCAGCGTCCCGTCGAGGAAGGTGTCGTACGGTTCGCCCTGTACGGCCACAGAATCTGCCTCGAATGTCGTATGGCGTTCGAGTTGCAGGTTCGCGTTGACGTCCTCCGCGGTTGCCGCACTGTCGTGTGCCGCCTCCAGCGTCGCCTCGCCTTTCGACCCGTACCGGATGAACAGGTTTGTCCCGGAAATCGCCTGTGTGGGCTGGATCTGCTGGCTCGAATCGTAGGCCGTCTTCCCGGCGGCTTCGAGAGTCGATTGGAGTTCGTCACGCTCGGACCGGAGCCGTTCGACTTCACGCTCGAGCTGTTCGACCGTGTCTGCAAGCGACTCGTTTTCGGCCGCTAGCTCGTCGCGTTCGGTTCGGAGTTCCTCGCGGGTCGCATCGAGTTGTTCGATCTTCGCTTCCAGTTCGTCGATCCGTTCCTCACGCTCGGCGAGCCGTTCTTTCGGAACCGTTTCGGCTGTCGTCTGCTGGTCTCCGGACGGGGGCGTCCGGGTCGAATTGCCAGCCTGAGCGCCCCCCTCGTCGTGACGCTGCTCTGTGGTCGTACTCTCGCGTCGGTCCGGTGTCGACCTGGTTTGTCGATCGGAGCCAGCCGCCGATCGCTCCTGACTCGTCTGCTCGGGAGCGCTTCGAGCGGTAGATGTCGAACCGGACGCTTTCCCGGTCGCGTCCTCGGCATCGGGTTCGGGATGTTCCGTATGGACCGGATCGAGCGAGGGGATCACCGTCGTTTCGCGCCAGTCGGCCTCCGCACCGATGGGATCCTCCGGCGTATCGGCGCTGTCTCCGGATGGCGTATCTGCTCCGGAGGGTGTCTCCGAGACGGTTCGTTCCGGTGCCGCGACCGCCCCGGTGTCGGCGTCGCTGGTCGTTGGCTCGTCCGGAGCTGTGTCACTTGCTGTCGTCTCACCTGGACCCGTCTCACTGGCCGTCGCTTTGTCTGTGGTCGTCTCACCGGCGATCGGCGTGTCATCGACGCTGCCCCCGACACGCTCCTCAGTATCCCTGTTCGGTGTGTGTTCCGCGATCTCCTCCGACTCGTCCGACGGGGGCTCGGCTGTTACACTCCCGTCGACAGGTCGGTCGTCGGACTGCTCCGTGGCCGTTGGATTGTCGATTCTGTCCGCAGTGGACTCGTCGTCCGTGCCTCGGTTCTCACCGGCGGTTGCAGATGTGGTCTCATCCGCGACGTCCGAGGGCTGGCCGGAGTTTCCGAGGCTGCCGGATTCCCGAGTGGCCGCCTCGTCGGACTCAACGGGGTCCGGAGCCGCGTCAGCTGTCGGATCGATACTCTCAACTGTCTCGCTCTCGTTCGTGTACTCTGCCTCCTCTCCCGGCTGAGCGCTCGTCTGTCCGCCTGTCGAGGCGTCCGGAGCTGTCGTGGACACCTCTTCCGACGCGTCTTCTATCTCCCCCGCCGTCTCGGCAGTCTCATCCGTCGTCGGGGTGGGGTCGACAGTCGAGGGGTCCGGGGCCGATTCGGACGGTTCCGGGGACGAGTCGAGGCCCTCAGCCGATGTACCGGCGCCCTCGACAGTCTCCGGTTCGGGATCCGCTTCCGGAATCTCGATGACGTCGACCTCGGCGTCGACGACCTCGTAGATGCCGACCTCGTCGTTTGCCCGCTCGAACGCCTCGTCATCGCCCACCAGCTCCTCTCTGGTACCGACGAACGCGGCGCTCATCGAGCGACCGCCGTAGTAGACGACGAAGTAGTCGCCACTGAGGACGTTTTCGCTCAGTTCGAGGTAGCCGGTGAACGACCCCGAAGTGAGCGTGTTGTCGACCTCGCTGACCGGCGTGTCTTCGGTATAGTACTTCGCCCGCGTCTCCGTCTCGCCTTCCCACATTGTGAACAACAGTGGGAGTGCGGGCTCGGGAGCAACATGGGCGGTGCCCGATGCGTCCTCGAACGCCTCGATACTGCCATCGTGGACGCCGATAATCCGGCCGTTGAGCATGAACAACCACGTCCCAGCGGTCTCGACCGCGCCGGTAAACTCCGTTCCGGCGAGATCACGGAGCCCCTCGTACCCACCGGAGAAAGGTCGGGACTCCCACCGCTCGACGCGCTCAAGCGTGCGCGTATTCATACCGAGTACAAGCCACAAGCGAAACAAATACTTTCCGGCGTCTTCCCCGCAGGCTGGAAATAGGGTCGCCCGGCTCAGGTCGTCCGGCTCAGATCTTGCCTTCGGCGTCTTTTGCGAGCTCCTCCATGCGCTTGCCGATGCGTCCGGCACTGGAGAACTCGTCGTCGCTCATTGCGTTCGCGAGGGCGTTGCCCAGGACGAAGACGGCGTGTTTGTGCTCGCTTTTGGATTTGTGGACGTGGGATGGGTCCACTTCGAGTTCATCATAGGGCTCGAACAGCTCGTCGTCGACACCCTCGCGCTCGGCGAAGTTCTCCATGATGATGACCATCTGCTCGTGAAGCTCCAGAAGCTCGTCTTTGTGCATACGGACCTGTAGGAACGTCCATGGTTTAAGGATTACTGCCAGCACACCGGAAACGGGTACGAGCGACCTGTTGCGCCCGATCGCTACCGATCCAGTGTGTCGGGTAGTGGCGGCCAGTCGAGTTTCTCCCGGGCGGCGACGGCGGACCAGCCACCGAAGATCAAAGCCCCAACGGTTTCGGGGATTGCGAGGCCGGGGATCTGCCCAGTGAGCAGGGCCGCCCAGACGAGCCACGCCACCAGGTGAACGATGCCGAGCCAGATCGTCACGAGGCCCCAGCGCGTCCGACCAGCGAGGACGCTTCCAGTCCCGTGAGTCCACATGAAGACGATCCCGAGCAGGTAATGTGCGATCGCGACTGCACCATGGGGATCGCGTGGGATGTAGTAAACGCCGACCAGCGCGAGCGCGATCAGCGCGCCCGCGAACTGGGCTGCACCGACCCGCTGTAGCGGATGGTCAGCGTCCACCCAGAGCCGCCAGGCGAACGGCAGGCCGACGAGGCCTGTCAGGATCAGACCCCCGTTGAACAGAGCAAACTGTGGGGTATCGACGAGAAAGGACAGCGTAACGGATTCGCCAGCCGGGAGTTCCCCGAGGTTCGAGAGCGCGTCATCTGCCCAGACGAATCCCGGATCCACAAGTGTCGCCGCAAGGATCGTCACCGCCGCGATTGCCGGGGCGATCAGACCAGTCGCGGCTGCCGACGTTCGTCTATCCATCACACAGACAACTTGTTTATGGTGTATTAAAACTACGGCGCCTGCGGGTACTCGAACGCCACCTATCGACTCGGACTCCCTTTCGGGAACCAGACGAGCTCGTGATCGGCCGTGAGGGTCACGGAAACGGGTGTATCCAGATCGAGGGATTCGCTGTGGTTGTGCATACACTCGACTGTCTCGCCGCTGTCGAGTTCGACCCGGTAGAGCACCGAGGGGCCGAGATACCGCCGGTAGGTCACTCGACCGTCTGCCTCTGCTTCCGTCGTCGGATAGGCAAGCACGTCGTCGGGTCGGACGAGTACGTCGATCTCGGTCATATCGTACTGGCTCGCCAGCCCATGGACCTGGTCGCGATCGATCGACGCCACGGTGGTGTCGACCTCGTCACCCCGTACGTAGCCCGAGAGGAAACTCGCGTGGCCGAGGAAGCCGGCGACGAATCGGGATTTCGGCCGCTGGAAGACGGATTCTGGACGGCCGACCTGTTCGAGACGCCCGTCGTGCATCACCGCGACCCGGTCACTGATCGACAGAGCCTCCTCCTGATCGTGCGTGACCGAGACGGCGGTAACGCCGGTCTCTTTGAGGATCCGGCGAACCTCCTCGCGCATCTCGACACGGAGGTCAACGTCGAGGTTGGAGAACGGCTCGTCGAGCAGCAGGATTGTGGGTTCTGGTGCGAGCGAGCGGGCCAGTGCGACGCGCTGTTGCTGACCGCCTGAAAGCTCTTCGGGGCGGGAGTCGCCCTGCTCGCCGAGGCCGACGAGATCGAGCAACTCCGCGACGCGGCGCTGCTGTTCTGACTCGGGCCAGTCGTCGATGCCGAAGGCGATGTTCTCGGCAGCGGTCATGTGTGGAAAGAGTGCGAAGTCCTGAAAGACGACACCGATGTCGCGGGCATCCGGCGGAACGAAGGTATTCTCACCTGTCGCGATCGGCCGACCGTCAACGCGGATTGCGCCCGTATCTGGGCGTTCGAGTCCAGCGATCAGTCGGAGCGTCGTCGTCTTGCCACAGCCGGAGGGGCCAAGCAGAGTTAGCAGTTCCCCGTCTTCGACGGCCAGTGACAGCTCTTCGACGGCGACTTCCGTGCCGAACGTTTTCGAAATCTCGTCGATTGACAACAGTGGCTCGTCTGCCACCTGTTGCGGTGCGGTCTCCCGCTGCTGTTCGTGAGCGGCCTGCTCCGTCGTGGTAGTCGTTGATTCAGCTGACATTGTACTTTTCCTGTCGCAACAGTACGATCATCGAGAGTCCGGAGATCACGATGAGAATGAGGGCAGGCAGCGCCGCATACCGGTAGTAGACGCTCTCGTGGGCGGCCCAGATGATCGTCACGAGCGTATCGTACCCGATCGGCTGGAGCATCAGTGTCGCCGGAAGCTCCTTCATCGTCGTCAGGAAGACGAGGACGCCCCCCGCGATCACGCCCGGTGCGATGAGCGGGAGCGTAATCCGGCGGAACGTTTCGACACGACCGGCATTCAGCGTCCGGGCGGCTTCGTCGAGGCGCTCGTCGACCTGTAGTACCGACGTTCTGGTACTCCCGACGGCCTGCGGGAGGAAGCGAACCACGTACGCGAACACGAGCAACGGCACCGTCCGGTAGACCCACGGCAGGTAGTTCGAGCCGAAGAAGACGAGCGCGAGCCCGATGACGATGCCGGGCACCGCGAAGCCGACGTAGGTCATCCGCTCGAATAGTCGGGCGGATAGCGAGTCCGACCGGGCCGCCATGTAGCCGACTGGAATCGCCAGCGCACTGGCAACGAGGGCCGCCAGCGCCGCGAGCGTGACCGAGTTGACGACGTACTCGAGCTCGAACTCCAGCGAGGCGACCTCGCCACCGGTCCCCTGGAAGAACCACAGCCCGAAGATCGCAACTGGTACGACGAGCGTGACGAATCCGATACCCGCGAACGCACCCATCGCGGGCCACTTCCACGCGCCAAGTCGGAGTCGCGCGCCGTCCGCGCCCCCGGCGCTGGCGTCGTCGTCGTGGCCCACACCCGCCTCGATAGCGATTACGATCGCCGTCACGGCGATCAACTGGAGGGAGAGCAAGGCGGCATACTCGACGTTGAACGCGCCGTACTCCCAGTAGATCGCGCTCGTGAACACTCGAACCTGCATGAATGCGGGCGTCCCGAAGTCAGAGATCGCGTACAGGGCAACGAGCAGGGCCCCGGCAGCGATTGCGGGACGGATCTGTGGGAGCGTGACGCGACGGAACGCCTCGAACCGGCCGGAGTTGAGCGTCCGGGCGGCGTCGACGAGCGACGAGTCCATCGACAGCAGGGCCGCTCGCGTCGTCAGAAAGACGTACGGATAGGTGTACAGCGTGATAATGAGGGCCGCGCCGTAGAACCCGTAGACCTCAGGAAGACCGACACCCAGCAGCGAGCTCAGCTCTCCTCGCGGCCCGAATGCGGAGACGAACGCGAACGCGCCGATGTAGCTCGGGACGACTAGCGGCAAGGCGGCGACGATGGTCCAGAACCGGCGGTACGGAAGGTCAGTTCGAACGGTCAGAAAGGCCAGTGGAACACCGATCAGTATTGAGGCGATGGTCACGGTAGCCATCAGCCCGACGCTGTTGGTGAGGATCTCGACGGTATCTGCGGAGGTCATCAGGCTAGCTGCCCGTGCGGCTTCAACATCCGAAGCGCGCAACACGAGCCATAGTAGTGGCGAGACGACCAGTGCCGCAATAGCACCGCTCAGTAGAAGGAGACCGACAGATGCGGCATCGGCGTCGTCCGATGTCACCAGTTTACTGAAACGATTTGTTCCCACGGGACAACTCTATCAGCCCAATTCGCCCGCGAAGGTTTTAGGCTTTCCTAAATCGGAGTCCGTCAGTGGACCGACCGACGGGCTGGCCAACCAACCTCAGACAGTCATTCCTTCTTCGCGGAGCAGGTCACTCGCCGGTTCCAGATCTCCGAGCGCGTTCAGGTCGAACGACGGCGGGTTGATCTCGTCGACGGTCGGGAGGTCCCCGACGTAGTCGACGCCGTCGACAACGGGGTACTCGCCGTTGACGTCGACGAAGAACTCCTGGCCTTCCGCGGCGAGGATATGTCGGGTGAACTCCGCGGCGAGGTTCGGCCTGTCCGAGGCTTCGAGGATGGCGACGCCGGAGACGTTGAACAGACAGCCAGGATCGTCGCTGGTGAACGCAACGTCGAGCGTAGCGTCGGGATCCTCGTTCAGAATTCGGCCCGCGTAGTACTGGTTCCCGAGGCCAATATCCTGATCACCGTATGCGACCTCCTCGGCCTGCTGTGAGCCGCTGGAGTACAGTGTGGCGTTTTGTTGGTTCACCATGTCACTAATCCATCCCCGGGTTTCGTCCTTGCCTTCCATCTCGATCATTGCCGTGATGAACGATCGGAACGTTCCGGAGTTCGGCCGGGTCGAAATGATGTCCCGGAACTGCTCGTCCTCGGCATACGCGAAGATGTCGTCAGGCAGATCCTCGCCGTCGAACTCGTCGGTATCGTACATGATTGCCCGGACGCGGCCGGACGCGCCGGTCCACCGGCCGTCGGGGTCGCTCTTGTCGTCGTCGACTGCCCCGATGATGTCTTCGGGCAGTTCCCGCGCGAGGCCGTCCGATTTGAGTGCTGCAAGTGCCCCCGAAGACTGCGTGTAGAAGATGTCGGCAGGGCTGTTCTCGCCTTCCTCTCGAAGGCTGTTGAGCTGGTCTTCGTTACCGTCGTGGTCGATGCTCAGCGTAAAGTCGGGATACTCGTCTTCGATCATCTCGAACAGCGGATCGATCTGATCCCGGGAGCGCCCGGAGTAAATCGTCAACTCGCCTTCCAGATCTCCGAGATCGTCCCACGATACCGCGGTTGATTCGAGTGCCGCAGCCTGTGGGCCGTAGTCGTCGAAGGGATCGCCGGGGTCGTCGCCGAGACAGCCAGCCAGCCCGACCGATCCGGCAACAGCAAGGCCTGATGCCGCAAGTACGCGCCGGCGGGAGTGGTCGATTACAGTGCGCCCGGCCCGACCGGAACCATCGTGTGCCATATCCTGATTTAGGTCTGCCTAAACAATATATAGTTGGCGATTTAGGCTGGCCAAAAACACAATAACCGTCGAATGGAGGGTGTAAGATCCTGAAGGATACTCTAATCTATAGCGGTAAGAGCGGGAACAACGTAGACGATAGTGCAGTTCGGCCCGCGCGAACACCGGCTATCGTCCAGCGCGCGGATCGACTCGCTCTCAGCCGGACAACCGGTTGGCGCGTGGCTACTCCGCGGGCAGGTCGTCGATCAGTACGACTGCTTCGCCGTCGATGATCGTCTCCCCCTCCTCGTCGCTGACGATCGTGCTGAGGCGGTACTGATCGTTACCGAGCGCCTCGATGACCTCGACGGTGGCTGTGACACGGTCGTCGATCCGGACGGGGCCACGGAACTCCAGATCCTGTGAGAGGTAGATCGTCAGCCCGGGCAGGCGTGCGAGGGCGGCACTGATGAGGCCCGAAACGAGCGTCCCGTGGGCGATCCGACCGCCAAAGCGCGAGTCTTCGGCGAACGCCTCGTCGATGTGGAGTCGGTTCGTATCACCGCTGGCGAGTGCGAACCGTTCGATGTCCTCGTCGTCGATCGACTTGCTGAAACTGACGCTGTCGCCCACGGTGATCGCGTCGGCCCGCTCGACCGAGCGCTCGAACTGCCAGTCCTTGCCCTCGAACGCGAGCGAAGGAATCGAACCGGACCGTACTGTAGCGCCGTCCGTGCCCGGCCTGGCCTCGTTGTCATCGTGTGCGTCTCCGTTATCTCCCGCGACCCCGATGGCGGCCCGGTTCATCGCTGTTGCACTCTTTACTGCGCTCTCCCCCAGTTGCATCCACGCGCTCGTGAGATCCGCGAAGGGGATCGTAGCTCCCGTATCCTCGGACATACGTACCACTAGGTGAGGGCCTATAAGTGTCCTCTGGCCACGGTATCCGTCCGCACGGTGAGATATCCACGTGTCCGACAGATCCGGGGGATAGCCCGACGGCCACCATCTGAAACCATCTGACACCATACAATACCATTTGACGGCAAGAGTTAAGTCTCCAGGGTGTGTATCGAAACGTGATGACAGACGAGACGACCGGGATGGGGTGGCCGCCAGCGATGTTTGCAGAGCAGTTGCAGGAAGCGAGCGAGCAGGCCGTCGAAAGCCAGCAGGCGCTCGCGAGACAGTTCCTCTCCGCTGCGAGCGCGGGATCGAGTAGTATGTCCGGTTTCCCGGCGATGACGATGGGAACCGCGACGTTCAAGACCCGCGTGCAAAGTGGCGGGCGGATCAGCATCCCGGACGCCGAACGCGAAGCCCTCGACATCGATGAGGGCGACATCGTCCAGACGATCGTCATCCCGATCAACACGAGTGATTCCAATGAGTAACCCAGTCCAGACAGCCTTCGACTTCCAGCGTACCGTCCTCGAATCGAGCCAGCGCATGACGAAAAGCACCGTCGACGCCCAGCAGACCGCGATGACGGCGTTTGTCGACAGTATGGCGACCGTCGAGGAGATGGGTGAGCAAAACGCCAGCATGACTCAGGACGCCATCCACAGCTACTTTGACGCCGTCGAGGAGATGACGCCCGAGGACAACGAGATGGATTTCACCGAGGTTCGTGAACTCGTCGACGAGCAGTTCGACGCCTACGGCGAGGTCAGCGAGGAGACCTGGAGTGCCATCCACGAGGCACTCGACGAGGCCAACGCGGCCTTCGAGGAGGCGAGCGACGAGTACATAGAGGCCGTCGACGAGGGCTTTGACGCCTACCTCGACGTTCACGAGGAAGTCGAATCGAGCGCCGTCGAGATGGCAGAAGAGATGGAGTCGACCGCCGAAGATATCGACGTCTCCGCCCCGTAGCCCGCCGAACCCTTTTGTTTCGTGGCTGTGAAACCTGTTTACTATGACCGACACATACGACACCGACGCAGTACAGAATAGCTGGACCGAGTTTATGGAACAGATGAACGAGCAGTTCGTCGACGCGTTCGAGGAGAACATCGAGGCGCAGGCGGAGTTCGTCGAGGCCTGGAGCGACACCGTCGACTCCGCCAGCTCCGACGAGCAACTCAGCGAGGGCGTCGAGGGCTACGCCAGAGCCTATCAGGTCTGGATGGAGGCGGCCGAGGAGATGGTCGAACGCACGGGCGACGCCGCGGCGGGCGAGGACGTCTCTGTCGACGAGTTCCGGGATATCTGGCTCAACAACGCCAATCAGGCGTTCAAAGAGGTCATGTCGACGTCGGCGTTCGCGGCGATGACCGGCGAGACCGTCGGTGATGCCCTCGAAGTCCAGCAGATGGCCGACGAGAGCGCCGAGGCGACGCTCCGCCAGCTCAGGATGCCGACCCAGAGCGACGTCGAGGAAATCGGTGAGCGACTCGTCGAACTCGAACGCCGCCAGCACGCCGTCGAGCAGAAGATCGATCGGGTGCTCGAACACGTTCAGGACGGGGAGTAACCGACCGATGAGAAATCCCTACACCGCCACGCTGGATCTTCAGCGTCAGGCCTGGGAGAACGCCGCCGAGCTCGTCGAGTCAGCGGGCACGATGCCGGAGGCCAACGAAACCATCGCCGAAGTCGACGTCGGCGCGACACCAAAGGAGACCGTCTACGAGGAGAACAAGCTCGAACTGTATCACTACGAGTCCCAGACCGACGAACAGCACGACGTGCCGATTCTGATCGTCTACGCGCTGATCAACCGCCCGTACATCCTTGATCTACAGTCCGATCGGTCGGTCGTCCGAACCCTGCTCGAAAACGGATTCGACGTCTATCTGATCGACTGGAACGAACCCTCCCAGCTCGACCGATCGCTAACGCTCGAGGACTACGTCACCCGGTACATTGACAACTGCGTCGACGTGGTCCGCGAGCGATCCGGTCAGGACAGTATCAACCTGCTTGGCTACTGCATGGGCGGCACGATGTCGACGATGTACGCCTCGCTCTATCCCGAAAAAGTCCGCAACCTCGGCCTGATGGCCGCCGGGCTCTGTTTCGACGAGACCGGCGGTGTGCTCGAACTCTGGGGCGATGACGAATACTTCGATCCCGAAGATGTCACCGAAACCTTCGGCAATGTCCCCGCCGACTTTCTTGATATCGGCTTCGCGCTAATGGATCCCGTCGAGAACTACGTCACCAAGTACGTCCGCTTCTACGACAACGTCGAGGACGAGGAGTTCGTCGAGAACTTTGCACGCATGGAAGAGTGGCTCGGTGACGGTATCGATGTCGCCGGTGCGACCTTCGAGGAGTTCATCGAGGATATCTACCAGGAGAACAGGCTCTATCGTAACGAACTCGAACTCGGTGGGGAGCACGTCGATCTCGAAAACATCGATATGCCGGTGCTGAATATCGTCGCCCATTACGACCATCTCATCCCGCCGGCGGCGTCGAAACCGTTCAACGATGTCGTCTCGAGCGACGATACGACCGTCATGGAGTTCAAGACCGGACATATCGGCATGTCGGTTTCCTCGCGCTCGCACGCTGAACTCTGGCCGGACGTCTGTGAGTGGTTCGAGGAACGGTCACAGGACCGGGTTGAGACGGAGTCTCACTCGACCGAACCGAAAGAACACGACGCGGCACTCGCGGAGGATGTCGCGGGGGACGACACAGGCGCTTCGGAGCTCGATGTGGAACCCGTCTCGGACGAAGCCACGCCGGTCCAGACGATCGACGGTATTGGCCCGGCCTACGAGGAGCGGCTGAGCAACGCTGGCTATGGAACGGTTGCCGAACTTGCCGCGGCGGACGCCGACACCGTTGCCGAGGAGTGTGAGCTCCCGCCGTCCCGCGTCGAGGGCTGGATCGAGCAGGCTCGCTCGCTCGACGACTGAGCGCACTGCTCTCTTTTTCGGCTCACTTTTATTACAGTGCTCGGTGATGACAGTATTATCACGGGAAACGCCCGTAGTATACACTATGGACGACAGGACCTGTCTCATTACGGGGGCATCACGGGGTATCGGTCGGGGGATCGCGGAACACCTCGCGGCGGAAGGGGCGAACGTAGCGATCAATTACCGGAGCTCGACAGCCAAAGCCGAGGATGTCGTCGAGGAGATCCGATCCGCGGGTGGCACCGCGATGACGGCCCAGGCCGACGTCACCGGCCGTCGCGAGGTCGAGGCGATGCGCGAGGAGATCCACGACGAGTTCGGCGAGATCGACGTGCTGGTCAACAACGCCGGGATCACCCAGGACACCCGCTTCGAGGAGATGACCCGCGAGGAGTGGGATCGGGTGATCGACGTCAACCTCGGCGGCGTGTTCAACGTCACCCAGACGTTTTTCGACGACATCAAGACCGCCGAGGAGGGCCGGCTGATCAACATCTCCTCGATCGTCGGCAAGCAGGGCAACTTCGGGCAGGCGAACTACGCCACCGCGAAAAGCGGCCTCTTTGGCTTTACCCGGACCATCGCGCTCGAACTCGCCCGGTCGGGCTCGACCGCCAACGCCGTCTGTCCGGGATTTACCGAGACCGACATGCTCGCCGAAGTCGACGATCACATTCAGGAGCAGATCCTCGAAGACATCCCGCTCGATCGGTTTGCCACGATCGACGACATCGGCGCGACCGTGCGATTCCTCGCCAGTGAAGACTCCTCGTATATCACTGGCGAAGTAATCGACGTCAACGGCGGGATGGATCTCTGATGCAGTCGCTACGCGTGGCGTAACTGCAAAGAAACGAAAAACGATCGCCTCAGATACCGTCCTCGAAGTCCTCGAGCGCGTAGCTCGGCTCCGCGCCGCGGCGGTCGAGCAGCTCGTTGGTCATTAGTAGGCAGGTTCTTATATTAAATTGGCATACTTTCTACTATATAATAGAGGTTCATTCTAAGATATAAAGAATAAGTCTATGCGAAAATGGTGATTAACCATGGATAGTAGTAAACTATCTCGGATGGGCCGCCGCCGGTTCGTGGAAACGCTGACGCTTGCTGGCGTAAGTACGCAGACTGCAACAGCGATCTCACCAGAAAAGCTTAAAGAATTAACTGATGACCCTTCCGAGCGTGTCCCGATCCACAAAGGTAAAGAGATCGACCGTGACAAACTAAATAAAGACGGAACCCTCGATGGCCTACCTCAAGTCAAGGATAAGTTCGTCACAGTTTCTCGAGATGAGTGGACAGTAGTTGAGAGTGCGAAGGACGCAGCAAAACGTGTGAACGGCAAAATAAACGAGTTGGATGACTCCGGTTTGATAACCGCAGGGGTTACTATCGATACTAGTGGGCACCATCGGCAGCACACGGTCAAAGTGACCTACACAGAGAAAGAGTCAAAACTCACAAACAGAGAGAATGCGGATAGGGAGTATGTTCACAAGCCTGATATCGAGTTCGATGAACTTCGGAATAACATACCTAATAAAATAGATGGCATAGCTGGTAATCCTAGTGGTATGAGCGAAACCGTTGAAGATATTCCGGTATTGGTAGAAAAAACCCAGAAAACACCAGAAGAAGATGACATCACAACTAATTGTGGTGAAAAGTCATGGTGGCGGAAGTATTATGATGACGACTACCGGCCAGTGCCAGCAGGTGTTGACCAAAATATATCTGACCACTCAGGTGGAGGGACTTTGGGATATCCTGTCACATACGATGGAAACCGAGCTTTTGTAACAAACGCACATGTGACTCACGATACGGATGATGAAGACGAGGACGACGCAATTGGAAGACTGTCTCGACAGCCTGTAGAGGCCATCGGTGAGGTTGTAGAAGCTAATTACGAGCCCAACGGTTCAAGACACGATATTGGTATAATTGAAATTTATGATGATTTTACTCGGTCATATAGTTTAGCAAATGACGACGGTGGATATGGCGAATTAATAGATGGAACCATCTCTTGGTCGTATCTACATTATTTACAATCAAATAAAGACGATGTTTACAAGCAGGGGGTGACTACTGGGCGATGTAGTGGCAGGATAATGGAGCTGAGAACTGACGGCCACGGTGCAAAAGAAGTTATAATTAGAGCTACAGCGGAGGATGGTGACTCTGGTGGACCATACTTTATCCCGGATTGCAATAATGTAAAAATAATCGGCATACACAAAGCATCTACCGATTATAATGCGTATGGGTTACATCATAGTCGTCTTGATCATACCCTCCCCGGTGAAATATCCCTCTTCTAGTCGATCATGAATCTGACCCGTAGACATTTTATTCAAGTATCAGTTATCCCATCCGTGGTCGGCTTGACCGGATGTACTATACTCGATAGAGATATCAACCACAACCTCCGAGTTCGCAATCTCACAGAGGAAGATCAACCGGTCACAATCAAAATCACAGTTGATGATGAACAGGTCTTCAATGAACAGCTCACAGTTGAAGCCGGGTCCAGCTCTGAAATTATCTCGTTAAACCAACCCGGCGACTGCGAAATTGTCGTCGACGCACCAATCGGTCGTTATTCGGAAAACCTGACAGTACCACTGCAGGATCCGGATCAAACATCGAAAACGGACATCGATATACACGAAGACAAAATCGAGTTCATATCCTACGCCTTAGATTGATACTCCGACGCCTGGACCAAGAACAAGTTGAATTTTAAATATGAAACGTAGAACGTTCATCCAGACACTCCCCGCTTCGTCGCTGATTGGCATCTCGGGGTGTAGCCTCCTCGATAATACGATCTCGTATCAAATATGGCTGAACAACCACACGGATACTGAACAGACTGTTACTGTTCGAGTATCGGTCGACGACGAGGTGATATTTGACGAGCAACTAGCGGTTGAAGTCGATTCGGGTCCACAGATCGCATCACCGGAGCAGCCGGGCGAGTGCGAAATCGTCGTTGAAACCGCAACTGATCGCTATACGGAGAGCCTATCGCTACCACTTGACGACCGGTATGAATCAACATCAGTAACGAATATCAATCTACAGCAGGACGACGTAGAGTTTCGATCGTGGGTTCTGGACTGATAGGACGGTTGTTTCTACTTTTTTGGAATTCGAAACAGTACGTCGCCAGAAGCGCTTGAAGCTATCCGGTTCCCAGATTGTCAAGAATGATACTACTGATAGCCTGCTCGCCAGCGAGGACTCATCCTACATCACTGGCGAAGTAATCGACGTCAACGGCGGAATGGATCTCTGATGCAGTCGCTACTCGACGTGAAACGAAAGAGAAACGAAAACTAACGGTCTAGATACCGTCCTCGAAGTCGTCGAGCGCGTAGCTCGGCTCCGCGCCGCGGCGGTCGAGCAGTTCGTTGGCCATCAGCCAGTAGACGACCGACAGGGCCTTGCGACCCTTGTTGTTCGTCGGGACGACCAGATCGACGTTGCTCGTCGAGTTATTCGAGTCACACATGGCGATGACGGGAATGCCGACCGTGATCGCCTCCTTGACGGCCTGTTCGTCGCCGATCGGGTCGGTGACGACCAGGACGTCCGGCTCGATGTAGCCGTCGTACTTCGGGTTCGTGAGCGTGCCGGGGATGAAGCGTCCGGTGCGTGCACGAGCACCGACTGCCTCCGCGAACTTCTCGGCCGGGAACCGGCCGTACTGTCGCGAGGAGGTGACGAGGATCTGCTCGGCGTCGTAGTTGGCCAGGAAGTCCGCGGCGGTGCGGATCCGCTGGTCCGTCGTACCCACGTCGAGCACGTACAGACCGTCGGTCCGGACGCGGTGGATAAACCGCTCCATGTCCGCGGTCTTCTGCTGGGTACCGATGTGGACACCGGCACCGAGGTAGTCCTCGACCGGGATGAGGAGGTCGGCCTCGTCGTCGGCCATGACGTCCTCGTCTAGCTGTGGTTCGTCCTCGGCCTCCTCGGCGTCGGCGGGCGCTTCCTCGACGGGCTCTGCGTCCTGATCGGCGGCCGGTCCGGCCCCCGGATCAGGCTCTTCGTCGACCGCCTCCTCGGCGGCGTCGAGCCCTTCCTGTTCTACGTCGTTGTCTGTCATGCTGCGTCGTCCGCGATGCGGATTAGTTCGTTCAGCTTTGCGGTGCGCTCGCCACCGACCGCGCCAGTCTTGATGAAGTCGGCGTCGGTCGCGACGGCGAGGTGTGCGATCGTCGTGTCCTCGGTCTCACCGGAGCGGTGAGAGACGATGACGTCGTAGGTGTTGTTGGCGGCCAGCTCGATCGCGTCGAACGCGTCGGTCAGCGAGCCGATCTGGTTGGGCTTGATCAGGATGGAGTTTGCCGAGTCCATCTCGATGCCTTGCTCCAGGCGCGAGACGTTGGTGACAAAGAGGTCGTCACCGCAGATGAGCGTCTGGTCGCCGACTTTCTCGGTGAGATCGGCGAAGGCCTCGAAGTCGTTCTCGTCGAGCGGGTCCTCGACGTACGCGAGGTCCCACTCCTCGACGAGCTCGGCGATGTACTCGACCTGCTCGTCCGTGTCCCGGACCTGATCGCTGTAGACGTAGCCACCCTCTTCTTCGTCGTACATCTCCGCGGCGGCGACGTCGAGGCCGAACTTGATCTCGAAGCCGACCTCGTCGGCGACCGTCGAGGTGGCTTCTTCGAGGATCTCGAAGGCTTCGGCGTCGTCGATCGACGGTGCCCACGCGCCCTCGTCGCCCTTGCCCGCGGGCGTATCTCGCTCGATGAGCATGTCGTGGATCTCCTGGTGAACCGCCGCGTTGGCGAAGACGGCGTCGGCGACGCTCGGTGCGCCAACCGGTGCCGACAGGAACTCCTGAATATCGGTCGCGTCGGCAGCGTGTTCACCGCCGCCGATGACGTTCCCGAGCGGAACCGGGAAGTTGTCGCCGCGGAACGCGCCACCGAGGTGCTGGTACAGCGGTGCACCGAGCACGTCGGCAGCGGCCTTCGCGGTCGCCATGCTGATCGCGACGGCGCTGTTCGCGCCGATCTCCGAGAAGTCATCGGTGCCGTCTGCGGCGCGAAGCGTGTTGTCGACCGCACGCTGATCGCCCGCATGAACCTCGCCGACGAGGCGCGGGACGGCGTGCTCTCGCGCGTTCGCGATCGCTTCGTTCGGCGGCAGTTCGATCGCCTCGAACTCACCGGTCGATGCGCCACTCGGCGCTGCGGCACGCCCGAAGCCACCGCTCTCGGTCAGCACGTCTGCTTCCACCGTTGCGTTACCACGCGAGTCCAGGATCCGTCGAAGTCGGATGTCGGTAATCAGAGTCATGATCGGTTAACTGTAAAGGGGAGGGCGTTTGCGTCGTACTCCTCTGCGGCGATCAGGATCGGTTCGGCCTGATCGGTCTCGACGAGCACCGGCGCTCCATACGAAACCTGCAGCGCTCGTGCGCCGAGGATCCGTGCTTTCTCGTATCGGGTGTATCGCTGTGTCCCTGACATTATTGATAGGGTGCGACGATGTCGACGAGGTCTTTGTGGGAGACGAGCATCCGGCGACAGCAGTGTCGCTCGACGCCGAGTTCGTCGAGAACTTCGGCGGGATCCTCATCGCCCTCACGAGCGCGCTCTTTGAACTCCTCCCAGTGTTCACCTACGACGTTGCCGCACGTGAAACACCGGACTGGTACCATCATACTAGTTCACCTTAGCGGTACGATTTCTGGTAGCGGGCACGCGCACCGGGTCCGCCCCACTTTTTCGGTTCGGACTGGCGAACGTCGTTGACCAGCAGCGAACGATCGAACTCCATGAACGCATCACGGAGTTCGGCATCGCCCGTATGCTGGACGAGCCCACGTGCAATCGCCGTTCGCACGGCGTCGGCCTGTCCGGAGATCCCGCCGCCCTCAACGCTGACCTCGATATCGAGGCCGCCGCGGACGTCGTCAGCGATGCGGAACGGCTCCGTCATCTTCAGTCGGGAGGTCTCCGGCTCGAATAGCTCGACCGGCTGGGAGTTGATTCGTACGCGACCCTCGCCTTCACGCACGGTAGCGCGCGCGATGGCGGTTTTCTTCTTTCCACTGGTGTTGGTTACCATGTTCGGTTAGCACCCAGGTTCTCACTGATCTCTCCGAGCTGGAGGAACTTGATGTTCGATAGTCGATCGAGCGAGGTACCCTCGAGGATCTCGCCGTCCTCGTCGTACGGGTTACCGACGTAGACGCGGACGTTCTCGAACGCTTCGCGACCTCGATCCTTCTTGTACGGAAGCATGCCGCGGATCGAGCGCTTGAAGATCATGTCCGGCCGCTTGGGGTAGTACGGACCTCGATCGGAGCCGAGTTCGGCTCGCTTCTCGAAGGTGCTCATGACGTCATCTTCGCTGCCGGTGATGACCGCATCTTCGGCGTTGACCACAGCAATACGCTCGCCGTCGAGCGCTTGCTGGGCCACCTTGCTCGCAACGCGACCGAGGATACAGTCGCGGGCGTCGACGACGACGTCGGCTTCGAACTCTGCGACACTCATCGAATCACCCGGACGTTGGATCCTTCGGGGTTCTGTTCAATTGCCTGTTCTAGCTCTACTGTTTCGCCGACCTGGTCGATCTTGCGCTCGGCCGTGCCCGAGAAGTCGACCGCTGCAACGGTGACCGACTTCTGCAGGACGCCGCTGCCAAGCACCTTGCCCGGAACGACGACCGTCTCGTCTTCCTGGGCGTAGCGCTCGATGCGGCCAAGGTTTACTTCCGCGTGCGTGCGGCGGGGCTTTTCGAGCCGGGAAGCAACGTCGCTCCAGACGTTCGCGTCCTCGGTTCGAGAAACCGACTTCAGCTCGGCGATGAGACTGCTGAGTCTCGGATTCGTCTTACTCATAACTTTCCTCCTGATAGGGGTGAAAACGGTGATGCAGGGAGCAGGATTTGAACCTGCGGACTCCTACGAGACAGCGCCCTGAACGCTGCGCCGTTGGCCAAACTTGGCTATCCCTGCCCGCATTCTCGTGTACTCGGTGCCCCTTCAAACCACTTTCGATCGAGACCGCCCGCGATCGCGGGACGGCCACGGCTCCGGCCTCGTAGTGTACGGCGTCGGAGCCAGCCGAACGTCGGGCGAAGCTAGCGCTTCGGGCCCGGGCGTCGGTCAGGGTGGAGTGGTCTGTTGGAGCGTTCATAGCTTATAGCTGTACTGCTGCTTCGAGTTCGTCGGCGCGATCCGCTATGGAGTCGGCTGCCAGCGTAACGAGTTCCTCCACCGTGTAGGAGCCGTCCGTCTCGACGTGGAACACGAACGCGTTCTCGACGTCGGTGACCTCGACTTCCTTTCCGGGATACCGCTGGGAGAGATCGTTGTCGAACTCCTCTGCCAGCAGGAGTTCGCCGTCATCCTCGATGACGCCCCGGACGATCCGGGTCTCGTCCTCCTCGAACTCGCCGCGGTCGCCGACGACCTCCACGGACTGGAGATGCTGGTAGCCGACGGAGACGCCGCCCTGATGTTTGGCATGGTCCTTGCCGGTTATCATCACGGCTTCGGCGTCAAATTCGAGACGCTGGCCGTCCTTGAGATCGATAATCGGGACGCCTTCGGTGGCTACCTCGACGGATTCGTCATGACTGACGATGTCGCCGGAGTAGGCCGTGTTCGGCCCCGAAACGTCGAGGGAGAGCGTGACAGAGTCACCCCTCTCGAACTCCTCGGGTGGTGTGGTCAACGGAACCAGACCGAGCCGAAGCGCGATCTGTTCGTCGAACATCACCGACGAGTTCTCGACGAAATTGACCGTATCGATCGCCATCGTCGGCACGTCGGCGATCATCGCGCGACGGATCCCGTTGGCGAAGGCCGGCGTCACTCCTCTGACGAGGAATCGTGCGGATCGATCGGACCGTTCGATGAACTCAACCTCGTAATCCACTGGCATGGTCGTCAGAATCCGCCCTTGCCTTTCGGTGCGCGCGATCCGTCGTGTGGGATCGGGGTGACGTCTTCGATACGACCGATCTCGAGTCCGGCACGGGCCATCGCACGGATCGTTGCCTGTGCGCCCGGTCCGGGGCTCTTCTGGAGGTTCCCGCCGGGTCCGCGAACGCGGACGTGAACGCCGTCGATGCCCGCTGCGAGCACCTCTTCGGCGATCTGCTCGGCCATCTGCATGGCCGCGTACGGGGATGCCTCGTCACGGTTCTGTTTGACGACTGCGCCGCCCGAAGACTTCGCGATCGTCTCCGCGCCGGTCAGATCCGTGACCGTCATGATCGTGTTGTTGAACGATGCGTGCACGTGGGCTACGCCCCACTTTCCGTCTTCTGCCATGTTATTGTTCCTCCGCTCGTGCCGGGTGTAGTTCGTCCTCCAGCGGGCTCGTCTCGTCGAACTCGATCGAGTCTTCCTCGTCGACTTCGACCGTGTACGACGGGACGGTCACGCGGTGGTCGCCGACGACCACGTGGCCGTGACCGATGAACTGTCGTGCCTGCTGGGGCGTGTTGGCGAGACCCTGTCGGTAAACGACTGTCTGGAGACGGCGTTCGAGCACGTCGTTGATCTCCAGGGACAGCACTTCGTCGAGACCGTCCGTCTCGTCGAGGATGCCGTCGCGCTTGAGGCGTGCGAGGAACTCACTGCCTGCTTCCTCTGCGGCCTCGGTGTCACCGAGTGCCTCGCCGATGAGGCGTCGTGCCTCACGACGCATGTCACGAAGCTCGGACTGCGCGCGCCAGAGCTCTTCTTTGGTTGCGAGCCCGTAGCGACCGACGAGGTCGTGTTCGCCCGCGATACGCTCGCCCTGCCACGGGTGGTTGGGCGTCTCGTACGCTTTGGTTTTGTTACCGAGCGGCATTATTCGTCATCCCCCTCGGCTGCTGCCTCTTCTTCGGCGGCCTCTTCACGAAGCTCCTCGACGTTGACGCCGATGGTCCCCTCGGTACGTCCAGTGGACTTGGTCCGCTGGCCGCGTACCTTCTGGCCACGGTTGTGTCGAACGCCCTTGTAGGAGCTGATCATCTTCATCCGGTTGATGTCGTGACGGCGTTTCATGTTGAGGTCGTTGCCGACCTTGTGACTCGTTTCGCCCGAGAAGAAATCCCGCTGGCGATTCGTCAGCCAGTCGGGGACTTCCTCGGCGTACTCGTCGACGACATCGACGACCGCGTCGATCTCGTCGTCTTCCAGTCGACCGAACGTCGCCTGTCGGTCGACATCGGCTTTGTCCGCAATGATTCGGGCCGTCCGACGGCCGATGCCGTTCATCTCGATGAGCGAGCGTTCGACGCTCTTGGTCCCATCAAGATCGGTCTGCCCGATGCGGACGAAATACCGAAGGTCCTCGTCGTCCTCGATTTCGTCCTGTGGTTCTTCTGCACTCATGTGTGGTGTGGTAGGTTGCAGTCGATCGTCGACTGCTGGTACAATCCACCGACCAAGCGGCTGGTCGGAAGATGATTGACGTCGTGGCGGGGATTCGAACCCCGGAGGCTTTACGCCACATGGTTAGCAACCATGCGCCTTGGGCCGCTTGGCTACCACGACTCGCGTGTGTTATCATCGCCCTGGCGGACTCGGGGCCGCTGCCCCTACATTGGATTGCAGCCGTACCTTCCCCGTTGCCGTACTTAAACGCAACGATAGACGGACAGTCGAGACTGGCTGAATCGTGCGTGTTCGGACGTGACACGGTCGGTACGTGTTCACACGGCCCGCCGTCGAGTTCCTGCCGTGCCATCCTACGGGGTCGGGGCTTTCACACCGCTGTGTCCGAAACGTCCTCACGGTCCTGCCGGACTGCCGAGGTGATCGTCTCGATACGGTTGTCGAGTGCGAGGGGGCCGCTCCCGCCGATCAGCAGGACCGAGGCCATTCCGAACAGTGCGACGTGAGCGAGCACCGGATCGTCCGGCAGGGCAAAGAGCGTCAGTGCAAACATCGTGATTGCCGTGGCCGCGCTTGCCCGCGTGAAGAGGCCCAGAATCAGCGCGACACCCAGGGCCGTTTCGGTGAGCCCCGCACCGAGTACCCACAGTTCGGGGGCAACGGGGATGACGCCGGTGAGATCGTAGTGATCGACGACTTCCAGCGCGATGCCGGGCCGGAGGATCTTCTGGCTGACGCCGAGGTAAATGAATGTGACGCCGAGGCCGACCCGTGCAACGGTCGGGAAGAACCGCTCGTAGGGCTGGATCCACGTCTGTCCCTGCTGGACGAGATCGTGGACCACATCGAGTCGGCCGTACATCGTCCCCGGCGTTCCGGCGAGGCGCTGGAAGACGTGATCCGCACTCGGCTTGCCGCTCCCGACGAGCGCGAGCGTTGCAAGCCCGCCGACCATCTCCAGTTGCAAGAGCATGATCGGGTACAGCACTGCGCCGACGACGTAGACGACGAGCGTGACCAGCGCGACGACGCGCGTGGCGAAGCCAAAGAGCAACAGGAACCCGAGCGCGACCTGGAGGATCCGGAGCTCGATTTCGAGCGCAGGGGTGATGAAGTAGCCGCTAAAACCAGCACCGATCAACGGAATACCGAAGGAGATCCGCAGCAGCCACGGCACGTACTCGGTATACTCGACCATCGCGGCGCGGAACGCGCCGATATCCTGCTGTACTGGCTGGACGTAGAGATACGCGACGACGACCGCGAGAACGCCGATCGCTCCAGCGACGAGCGGCCCCACAACGAACGGATCGGACAGTGCGTCTCCGAGAAACTCGACGACAGTAACGTCTTGCTCCTGATCGACGACGTACTCCTCGTGGGCGTTCGCCGAGCCAGCGAGCGACAGCCACAGGGCAAGCGAGGCGACGATCGATGCCAGCAGTACCCACAGGCGTCGCGAAGCAAACGAGATCATACAGTCTGTACTAGTCACCAGCCATCAAGTATCCCGTCGGTCGACCAGTGCAGCGAGAGCGGAGCCCGATTCAGACGTCGAAGACAACGTAGGCGTACCACTCCCCCTCGCGCTCTTCGACGACCATCTCCGAGTACGTGACCGCTTTGACCTCCCGGGCGGTTACCGCGGACAGCGGAACACCTCGTGCGGATCCGTCGAGCGTCCACTCGCCCGACTGTTCGGTGATGGTCGCCTCGTTGTCGACCGGCAGTACCGATCGGACATCGCGCTCGTAGATGAGTTCGTCGAGGTACTCGAACAGAAGCGCCTCGCGGCTCTCGGCAGCGACGGAGAGTGAGAACCGATCACCCTCCTCGGGCACCGACTCACACATCGCGGCGGCCAGTCCATCGGCGACAGCCGCCGCGACGGCGGCGAACGTCTCGCCCGACGCCTCGACCGCGATGTCGGCCGTGTGCTCACGCAGTTCGTAGCTCACGAACGAACTGATGGCGGCGGCGACCGTGAATACCCCGGTTTCTCGCTGGGCGTGGCGGTCTGCCGGTGGAATTATATTCACGTCCCCGTTACGTAGCCACAGTGAGCGTCAACGTCGATTCGCGCGTCGTTGCCCCCGGCGACGACGAACTCATGGGTGATGCCTGGCGACTCAAAGAGCGGATCCATAGCGAAGAGGGTGTGCTCAAGCAGCGACGCGGCTTCTTCACCGATGCCTACCGCCGCTCGACGGTCCACGTCTTCCTCGCCGGTGAGGAACTTGTCGGCTTCGCGACGGTCCGACGCGACGGCTACATCCTGTTTCTCGCCGTCTCCCCCGATTTCCGCGGCGAGGGCTTTGGCGAACGTCTCGTCGCCCGCGTCGCCGACGAACACGGATCGGTGACCTGCCACGCCCGCGCGACCAACGAGGACGCCCTCAAGTTCTACGAGTCGCTCGGCTTCGAAATCAAACGCCGTATCGAGAACTACTACGAGGACGGCGGCGATGCCTACTATCTCAAACTCGGCGACGACGAGAGTATCACGAAACGGCTGAGTGAACTCGTCAGACGGCGATAAGATGGCGCTACGCTCGTGGGCGCTTGGCGGATCGCTCGTCCTCGCTTTTGTCCTCGCGTTCGCCGCGGTCGTCTATCTCGACCGGCCGAACGGTCGGTGGGGACGTCAGGCCCGGTCACGTCTCCTGCTCGGCATTCCGTGGGGGACGCTCGTCTCCGTTCTCTTTGTCCTCTCGGTCTATCTCTTCTTGCAGGATGGTCTCTCGAACTGGTCCGATCCGCTGGTTATTCCCTATCGCTCGTGGTCGTACTTCTATCCGACCGGCTGGCTGGCCTCCGGGTTTGCCCACGCCAGTCCGGGCCACATCATCGGGAACCTCACCAGCGCCATCGTTCTCGCATCCATCGCCGAGTACGCGTGGGGGCATTTCCCGGCCGACCGTGGCTCCCAGTCGTTCGCCTCCTGGCGGACGAATCCGTGGATCCGGGCGTTTGCCGTCTTCCCGGCGGTCGTCCTGCTGGTCGGCCTCGCCACGAGCCTGTTCGCGCTCGGCCCTGTCATCGGCTTTTCGGGCGTCGTCTTCGCCTTTGCTGGCTTTGCGATCGTTCACTACCCGATCGTGACGATCGTCGGGATCCTGGTCTCGCGAGTCGTCGCCACAGTCCTTCAGGGGTTGCTCGATCCGATCACCGTGGCGGCAACCTCCGCAAGTGCACCGTCCGCACCGTCGTGGGCCTCCATTGCGATCCAGGGCCACGCGCTTGGATTCCTGCTCGGGATCGTCCTCGGCCTGTTCGTCCTCTCCCGCCGAGATCGACGCCCGAACGCGGCCCGCCTGCTCGGGGCGACGCTGATCTTCGGCGTCGTACAGGGGCTACATCTGGTCTACTGGTTCCGCGGCGGCGGCGAGTACGTGCTCTTTCGGGGGCCTGGCGTCACGCTCGTCGTCATACTCGCTCTCTTCGTCACGCTCGCAGTGACGGCCTCCGAGCGGCGTTTTGTCCGCTCGACGACCCGCCGCGGTGTCGCCCTCACGCTCGTGATCCTCGCGGTCGCCGCGCTCGCCGGACCAGCAATTATCCCCAACCTCGCCGTCGTCGAGCACGCCGACCTGGGCGAGGACGCGGTGACTGTGGAGGACTACCAGATCACCTACGACGAGGAGGTCCGCAACGAGATGGTCTACGTCGGCGAGGTCGAACTGTTTGGGGAGAGTACGGCTGTGAACACCAGCGGTGTGATCGTCACCAGCGAAGACCGCGAGATCTGGATGACTCATACCTCGAAGCAGGGACTCGAGTTCAGGGGATCGACCGAGGTCAAAGTTGGCGGACCGGGCTGGAGCGAGACGGTTCCCGTCGAACGAACTGGCTGGACACCGACCGGCAACGAGAGCGTCTATCAGGTGTCGGTCGGCGAGGACGAGCGATCGGTGTTCGCCTCGGAGGAAAAGCGTGCATCCCCCCGGATCGACGGCCGGAGCGTCTCGGTCGTCCCCGAGGATGGCGAGTTCGTCCTCGCAGTCGCCGAAGGTGGTGACGAGCTCGATCGCACCCAGCTACCGGCCGAAAACGAGACAGTAGCTGCTGGGGGAGTGACCTTCGAGCGCGACCAGTCCGGAGACCGCACCGCCATCGTCGCCGAGCGTGGCGAGACGAGCATCGAGGTCGCCCGCGCCGAACGACGTGGCTTCTAGTCCCACTCGATTCGGAACACTTCCGCGTCGACGACGTGTCGGTTCTCCCGATGAAATTCGAACTGTCGGTCGAGATCGAGTTCGGCGCGGAACGCTCGTGTCACCTCGCCGCCGTTGTCGGCCGCAAAGGCCTCGACGAACTCCTGACTGTCGGCGTTGTGAATCGAGTACGAGACCGCGGCCACCTCGCTCGCGGTCCGGAGAAATGCCCGATCGGCGTGTTCGTTACCGTCCTGTGCCCCGAAGGGCGGGTTCATCAGTACGACGGTATCCTCAATACGGAGCGGGGCACGCGTCGCGTCGGCGTGCACCCAGCCGATATCAGTTCTCGTCCCGACACGACGTTCGTTCTGTCGGGCCGTAGCCAGCGCCCCCCGGTCGATGTCGACGCCGATCGCTCGCTTCGGACCGCGAAGCGCCGCGCCGAGTACGAGCATGCCTGTTCCCGTCCCCAGGTCCAGTATCGTGCGCCCGTCGATATCCCCCTGTAGATCCGCGACGTGAACCAGATGGGCCGCCAGATCCGGCGGCGTCCGGTACTGTTCTAACTCCACGGATGGATCGTCGAAACCGCCGACAACGCCGAGCTGCTGGGCGAGTCGTCGTTTCGTGCTCATCGAGTCTCTCCCCCGGGAGCGGTCAGTACGATCACTGTCGGCCGACACCATCGATCGGCGATCTGGGGTCCCGAGGACGGCTGATTCATACTACCATGGGATACACAGTAAGAATACAAAAGCGTGATGGATGCTTGAAGGTAATAACTCGGTCGGATAGCGTCAGGCTGCCCGATCTATCGACCGAAACGACCGCGGAAAATAGTTAAGTCGGTTCCTTCCATCGGTACCAGTATGGACTGTCCACGCTGCTCTGCGACGCTGAAAACGTATACGCTGGAGGGACATCAGGCGGAGGTCTGCGAGTCGTGTGGCTACGCCGGGGTCGCGGTCGAGCACGGGAGCGAGCCCGAGGAGTTCGAGTCCTGGCAGGATGCACTGGCGCGATTCCGTGACGGGTAGCGACGTTCAGGTCCGGATCTCGAAGCGCGCCCCTGTCTCGCTTTCCTGTGCGTCGTGCACTGATACCTCCCAGCCGTGGGCGTCCGCCAGCGTCTCGACGATGTAGAGGCCAAACCCCGTGCCGTCCTCCGCTGTAGTGTATCCTTGCCCGAAGACGGCGTCTTTCTTCGCATCGGGGATCCCGGGGCCGTTGTCCTCGACGTAGAACCCCTCCTCGTCGGAGCCGACGATCACCCGGAGCTTGTTCGGGGACTGAGCTTCCGAAGCAGCGCTCGTCGAGCCATGCTCGATCGCGTTCCGGAACAGGTTCTCTAACAGCTCCAGTAGCCGATCCCGGTCGGCATGGAGCTGGTCCGCACCCGAGGAGCGGGTGGTCGTCCAGGATTGTTGTTCCCGGACGGTCAGCGATGCACCGTCGGTCTCGACGTGTTGCCACGCCTCGCGGGCGAGTTCGGGGAGCGATAGCAGCTCGGTCTCGCTGACGACCTGCCCGTTTTTGGCGAGCGTCAGCAGCTCTTCGATCAACGACTCCATCCGATCCAGCGCCCAGTCGATCTCCTCGACGACCTCCTCGTCCGTCTCCAGCAGGCCGAGATACCCCTGGGCGACCGACAGCGGGTTCCGGAGGTCGTGACTGACGATCTGGGCGAACTCCTCTAGGTGCTCGTTTTGCAGGGCGAGTGCCTGCTCGCGTTCCGCCCGATCCAGCGCGACCTTGAGATTTGCCGCGAGGACGTCCGCAAGCTCGACAGTGAATTCGTCAATCGGCTCGTCGGCGACGAGTCCGAGGACGCCGTGATCGCCGAGCGGGAGCGCCACGGCGTCGATCTCGGACGCTGACAGTGGGTGGTCAGGTCGCCAACGCCGCCCATCCGTGTCGAGCAGCATCGCCCGGCTATCCTCGTAGCTGGTCTCGAACAGCGACAGATAGCTGTCGTCGAGAGCGACCGACGTCTCGCTGGCAACTGGTGTGAGCCCATCGTGATCGGCCAACAGCACCTGCACCGGCGGCAGATCCGGCACGCCATCGGAGATGTCGACTGCGATCGCACAGATATCGTCGCTCGTCCGCGCCGCGACGAGCTCGCGACTCGCGGCGTGCAGGGCGTTCATCTTTGCCTCTCGCCGTTTTTGCTCGGTAACGTCACGGGCACTGCCGACGATACCGACGATCTCCCCATCCTCGTACCGCGGCGCTTTCGTCGTCGACACCCAGCGTGGTTCGCCGTCGTCGACGTATTGCTCGATATCGTTCACGATCGGCTCGCCGGTCTGCATGATCTCTCGTTCCTCTGCGTGGAGCTCCGGTGCGCTCTCGCCCACCAGTTCGTAATCGGTCAACCCCCGTAGTTGGTCCCGGGGAAGGTCGTACTCCGCCGCAGTCGACCGACTGACGATCTCGTGCTGGTGCTGGTCGTTTTTGACGTACAGCTGATGCGGGTAGTTCTCAAGCAGCGCATCGAGTACCGCCGCTTTCGACGGCGTCGATCTCCCGACGTTTGCAGCACGTTCGAGTCGTCCGACCATCGCGTCCGGGAACGCGCCGTCGCCAGTCTCCGGAACACTGATGACGTCGCTCGCACCCATCGACTTCGCGTCGACGACGAACGTCTCGTCGAAGCCGATCACGAACGCGACGATCGGCACGTCGAACTGGGAAAGCGCCAGTTCGAGCATCGCCCTGCCATCCGTCGTCTCGCTTTCGGCCACCACGACGCAGTCCGGGTCCTGATCGGCGGTCCGGTCCGGCTCGAGCCCGCTGATGACGCTCGTCCTGATTGGTCGGTCGGCGTCGTCCAGCGCCGCCCGTAGCTGTCCGAGTTCGTCTGCTGGATCGACGAGCAGTAGCTCCAGCGGAGGCCCAGGCATTGTATTCGTGTTAAAACACGTTGTACGGACCCCTACAAAAACCTTCCCGCAGTCGCTATCGGCACGTCGTCGAAAAAATATCGCGGGGTAGCGTTACTCGTCTGCGGTCGCGGCTTCTTCTTCCTCGGCTGCGGGCGCTTCCTCGTCCGAGCGGGCGGCAACGAGGCCACCGCGTGCAACGCTGTACAGCGGCTCGTTGGCGTGACTGACACCGCTGATCGAGAACGGGATGTTCGCGTCCTGCAGGTGGTCGCGGAACAGATCTTCGAACCCATCGGGGCTGGATGTGCCGCCGGTGACGACGACCGGGACGTCCAGACCTTCCTCGACGTCTTCCTCGTCGACCTCCTTGACGATCAGGTCGATGACGTAATCGAGCAGGTTCTCGTAATAGATGCTGAGTGCGCCCTCGACGCCACCGACATCGGTCGTGAAGTCCAGCTCGAAGTCGTCTTCCTTGATCGAGGTGACCTTGTCGACCGGCGTCCCCGTCGCCTGTGCGGCCTGTTCGTCGACCCAGTCGCCACCGCGGGCGACCGAGAACTTCATGACCGGCACCGCGTAGTAGGCCAGACAGACGTTGGTCATCCCGGCACCGAAGCTGATACCGAGCCCGGTGAAGTCGTTGTCAGCGAGCTCGCTGTAGATGACCGCCATCCCCTCGTTGATGGGCTCGGCGTCGTAGCCCATGTCGTTGATGAAGGATTCGAGGGTCTTCTGGTGATACAGCGTCGACAGATCCGAGTCGATCGGATCCGCGGGCGAGGAGAAATACAGCTTCTCGCCCGGATGATTCGGCTCGCCGACGACCTGCTCGATGATGAGCTTCATCATCGGGATTGCCGATTTCTCGTCGGAAGAGAGGATGCCGTGTTGCATCGGACGGCGCGTCTCACGGTTGAAGATATTCGCGAAATTGAGCGCGTCGTCACCGACGACGTAGACCTTGTCGTCCTTGCGGATGTGGAGGACTTCGCTTCGCGAGAGCATCTGCTCGGCCATATCCGAGTAGTCGATCTCGACGAAGGAGTTGCGCTGTTGCACGAAGACGGTGTCGTTACCATCCTGCTGTGCCGACAGGATGTTCATTGTGCCGACGTCTAGGCCTTTCGCCATATACGATACAACTTTGCCCCCATACAATAAAACTATGTGAAATATTTACAGAACTTCCGGGCAAGTAAATATAACAGAAGCGATGGAATGTCGATCAGTTCCGACCGACGAGTGCCCGAAGCCGATCGAGCAGCCCCAGCTCCGCGAGGACGCCCTCGTTGCTCTCCGCTGCCTGCTCTTCTTTCCGTTGCTGACGCAACTCGTTGAGCTTCGTGGTCTGGTCGTCGACCGTCGACGAGGAGGTCGCAGTCTTCGTATCACCCCCCTTGAGCGCCTTCAGACCGCTGACCTGTGCGTCGACACCACCGCTCTCTCGGGTGGTTTCGGCCTCGACGTCGACGTTTGCCGCCTCAAACGAGTCCTCGGTGCTGAACGAGAGCCGTTTGGACTCGTGTTTCTCGACGCCACCCCACGACATCTCGACACCGTCCATGGCCGCTTCGATGTCCTGTTCGATCTCTGCATCGCTGATCGATTCTTCCTCTTGCTCCTCTTCGATCCCCTCGATCTCGGATGGGTGTGGTTTTGCCCGCTCCAGCTGGTGGGCCACCAGGGCGGCCCCGGTTGCAGCCGCAACTACTGCCAGTCCGACGCCGTACGTGCCGAGAATTGCGAGCATCGTCGATGCGCCGAACTCGGCCCACTGGCTGGGGTAGTACCACGAGAACGCAGCCGAGGCAACGACGGTGACCAGCACACCGCCTGCCGAGGCGATAACTGCCTTCTGTTTGACCGGCAACAGGACGTCGATGCCGAGCAATAAGACCGGTAAGGAGAGCAACGCGGCGACAAAGGCGACGTTCGCAAAGAGGAAGTACGAGCCCTCACGATACCCGAAGGCTGCAACACCCGTCACGAAGGTGATCGCCGCGATCACGGCGAGGGCGACGCCGATGAAGAACAGCCCGAAGCCGAGGTAAACGTCAGTCTGCGTGTCCGGTTCGCCGATGTACTGCTCGTATAGCTCGAACAGCCTGTTGTCGGGCAGGCCGTCGGAGTCGTCCTGGCTCATTGGCGACGTTTTCTTACCGCATACTCATGACTGTTCCCCTAATTATTTCATATCTGACCAGTGTGGAGAGAGGAGAGCTGCCTTTCTTCGGGTGTGACCTGGGCTCGGGTACTACCAGGTGCCGTGGAACGTGTCGAAGCTCAGCTCGTCGAGCGGTTTGTTTCCGACGGCGATCTGATACTCGCCGGGCGTGAGCATCGGTTTGTGGAACTGCGGGCCGTCGTCGGTCGTGATCCGGGGACAGCCGGTGTTGACGTACGCGTCGAAGCCGAAGTTACGCAGCCGATCGGGCGTCACCTCGTCCATCGTGATCAGGTAGGCGTCGTCGTTGTCTTCGAGGATCGCTTCGGCCTGATCCATCCGCCCCTGCCCGATCTTGGTACAGAAGATGACGCCGAACGTCTCGGCGTCCATCGCCTTGTGGACCGTGGCGTAGCGCTGTTTCATGAACTTCTCCGTGTCGGCGATCGTCACGACGTTGTTGACCGGATCCGCGATGATGACGTTCTTGTCGGGATGTTCCATCGCCAGTCCGAGCGGGTGGAACTTGCCGCCGCCGACGTAGAGGATCTGGTCGGCGTCGACGTCCGCCGAGGCGTAGTTACAGCCAAGCACCTGCCCCTCGTGGGTCAGTCGCTCGTCACCGCGGCGGGTGTGAACCTCGTAGCCACGCTCTTCGAGCCAGTCGGCCATCTCCTCGAAGCGGTTCATGTGCTGGGCAGTCGTCACGAGCCCCACGTCCGGATCGTCGTCCGGGTCGGTGAGCTCCGCCTTGGCCTCCTCCATGATCGGCATGACGTCGACGTTCGAGAAGAGGGGTACGTAGATGATCTTGTCCGACTCCTTCATCGGGCTGTGCCCGAAGTGGACGAACACGTCAGTCCGGCGCATCATGAAGGTGTCCAGATCGCAGGCACCGTAACAGGGCTGGCCCGAAAGCAGGATCATCACGTCGTCGTCGAGCAACTGGCGCAGGTCGTCGGCGACGTCCGGCCCGCGGCGTTTGAGTCCTTCGGGGAACTGTAGACCTACTTTCTTTGCGTCGCGCTCCTCGACTGCCTCGACGATCCGGTCGAGTTCGTAATCCCACTCTCGGTCGTGCTTGAGGGACATCCCGGTGTTCCGGAGGTCCCCGTCGCTGTACTCCGTCTGCTCGCTCATTGTCCGTGATAGCGGTCTGGGACGTATAACGTCGGCGTTTGCCCAACCGCCGTGATAGTCGGCCACATCCTCGCCCCTTTCAGGGGGTTCAAGCCGTTTGACCTCCTGCATGCATCCATGACAGATACACCGGAGCTACCGCTCGAACACCGAACGATCGCCGCCGACGGAGAGGGACCTCATCCCGCTGTCGTCATTCTCCACGGTCGCGGTGCAGACGAAACCGACCTCCTGCCGATCGCACAACGGCTTCCTGACGAGCTGTTCGTCCTTAGCCTTCGCGCACCGGACCCGCTACAGGGCGGCTACACCTGGTACGAACTCGACCTCTCGGGCGGCGGGCTCCACCAGAGCCAGCCCCATCCCGAGCAGTTCCGCCGGAGCCTCGATCTGGTCGACGAGTCGATCGAGACTGCCGTCGAAGCATACAACCTCGATGCCGACCGGATCGGCCTGCTGGGCTTCAGTCAGGGTGGGATCACGAGCCTCTCCTTGCTCCTCGAAACACCGGAGAAGTACGACTGGGTCGCCGCGCTCCACTGCTATCTTCCGGACTCACACTGCGAACTCGACCCGGACGGTATCGAGAACACGCCGGTGTTTATCGCGGGCGGCAATCAGGACCAGATCATCCCGCCGGGACGCACGGAGGCGGCCGCCACCCGGTTGAGTGAGATCGGCACACCAGTGACATCGAGAACCTACGAGACGGGTCACGGAATCGGACCGGACGAACACGCCGACCTGCTGGAGTGGATCGACGGACAGGTCTAGACCAGACCGTCGTCGTCTTCCTCGTCAGTATCGTTATCGCTGTCGTCTTCTTCACCGCCGTCATCTGCTTCGTCACCATCTCCGCCGTCGTCTGCCTGTTCGTCACTGCCGTCGTCCTCGACGGCCTCTTCGGCACCGTCGGCAGTCTCGACGACGCCCTCCATCAGCGAGTCGATGTTTTCCTGTTCCTGTGCGCTGACCTGTTGGGGGTAGACGCCGATCGTCACGAGCAGGTCGTCGTCGGTTTCGACGGCCTCGCTGACGTGGAGATAGACGTCGACGTCTTCGCCGTCGAACTGCGCGCTGGCGGTGAACCGCGAGGCGGTCGTCTCCTGGTCCAAGATCGTCATCGAATAGTCTTCCTGGTGTTCGATGTCGTCCATCTCGTCGTAGTTATTCTCGACCAGATCGACGAGTTCGCGCGTCGACATGTCTTCGACCGGGTTGAACTGGTAGTTCGGAATCCCGATCTGGGGCGTCGTCAACACCATGAACACCGCGCCGCGCTGTTCGCCGAGCGGCCCCATATCGATCGATTTCTCGTGTTCTGTCAGGTAGTTCACGACCCGGACAGACTCCTCGACTGGGCCGACGCCAACCGATTCCTCGATGGTGATGTTGTCGATCCCGATCTGCTGGTAGTCGGTGCTCTCACGGGTGTCGGCGTCGACACCCCCTGCCGTCGATTCGTGGTCGTCCAGTCCGGCCAGTCCGAGACAGCCAGACAGCGATGCGAGTCCGACCGCGCCAGCGCCAGCGAGGACACTTCGTCGATTCATCTGGCAAGCAATTGCTAGCCAGTTTGTAAGTGTTTTTTGGCTCGTGGCTGGCTCTCAAAGCTGCACGAACGGCTCGACGCCGCCGTCAGCACCGACTGCGTAGACGGTCCACGTCCCCTCTTTCTCTCCGCCCATCCCCGGCGAGCCGGCGGGCATTCCGGGCAGCGCGATACCGGCGATATCCGGGGCGTCGTCGAGCAACGTCGCGATCGTTTCGACCGGAACGTGTCCCTCGACGAAGTACGGCCCAATCTCGACGGTGTGGCAGCTTTGCAGGTCCCCGGGAACACCGAGATCGGCCTTTACCGCGCCGATCTCTTCCGGGACGGATGCGGAAAGTGACCCATCGAGATGGTCGTCGAGATACTGTTCGTACACGTCACAGCAGTCGCAGTTCGGGCTGTTGTACTGGTGTGCAGTGGCCGAAAGCGTCCCCGGGTGGGCCCACTCCTCCGTGCTGTCACCGCCGAGACACCCTGCCACCGAAACGGCGGCGACCGCGGACGCAGTGGCGAGTACGGACCGGCGTGAGAGCCGATCGCTCATCGAACCACCTCCGCAAGGGCGCGGAACGGCCTCGTCACGGCGAGATGGTAGTCCTCGTGGGGATCGTAGCCGCGGAACGCGAGGCTGTTGCCCATCACCGAGAGGCTGGAACCGGTCATCGCCAGTCCGGCCAGCGCGGGGTTGAGCAGCCCCAGCGAGGCAATCGGAATGAGCGTGACGTTGTACGCGAAGGCCCAGAAGAGGTTCTGCCAGACCTTCGAGATGGTTGCTTCCGAGATCCGGATCGCTTTGAGCACGTCGGCGGGGTCGTCACGCATCAGCGTCACGTCGGCGCTCTCGATGGCCACATCGGTCCCGCTTCCGATGACGATGCCGACGTGGGCCGTCGTGAGCGCGGGCGCGTCGTTGACGCCGTCACCGACCATGATCGCCCGCCGACCGTCTCCCTGAATTCGCTCGATAGTATCGGCCTTCTCGTCGGGGAGCACCTCCGCGTAGACGTTCTCGGGGTCGATCCCCAGCTGTTTGGCCACCGCGTGGGCGGTTCGTTCGTTGTCGCCGGTCAGCATCACGGGATCGAGCCCGCGCTCTTGCAGGGCCGCGATGGTCTCTTTCGCGCTCTCGCGGACGGTGTCGGCCGTGGCGACGACACCGATTAGCTCGCCGTCGAGTGCGACCAGCATCGCGGTCTTGCCGTCGCGTTCGAGCCGCTCCATCCGCTCCACGGCGGGCTCGGGGTCGATTCCGTTGTCCCGCATCAGTTTGCGGTTCCCGACCAGCGCCTCGCCGCGGGCCGTTTCGGCGCGGACGCCGTGGCCGGGGACGTTCTCGAACGCGCTCGCGTCGTCGATCTCGATACCCCGTTCCTGTGCGCCCTCGACGATGGCCTGTGCGAGCGGGTGTTCGGAATCGGATTCGACGCTGGCGGCGACCGCCAGCACGTCGTCTTCGCCGAACTCGTCCCCTCGGTCGTCGCCGATGACTGCGCCGCCGTCGGGCCGTTCCTCTCCGGATCCGTCTGCTGCCACGCCGCTCATCCCCGTTTCGCCGCGAATCGGCACGACGTCGGTCAGCACCATGTCGCCGTGGGTGAGCGTCCCTGTCTTGTCGAAGACCACGGCGTCGACGCCCCGGACCCGTTCGAGGATATCGGCCCCCTTGAACAGGACGCCGTTGGTGGCGCTGATCGTCGAGCCGACCATCGTTGCCGCGGGCGTCGCCAGCCCGAGGGCACAGGGGCAGGCGATCAGCAGGGCGCTGGCGAGCACGACCATCGAGAACTCCAGCGTCGAGACCCCGCCCGCGACCGGTCCGCCCCCGACCGGATCGAGGTACGGTAACAGGCCGCCCAGCCACGCGGAGACGCTGTAGAGCACGTCGGGTGCGAACGCCCAGACGATCGCCCAGACGATGGCGTTGACGATTACGGCGGGAACGAAGTACGCCGAGACCGTGTCGACGAGTCGCTGTACGTCGGGCTGGCGCGCCTGGGCCTCCTTGACGCGCTGGACGATCTGCTGGATCGCGGTGTCCTTGCCGACCTGTGTCGCCTCGACCAGTAGAACACCGTTCTCGTTGATCGTCGAGCCGACGACCTCGTCGCCGACGCCTTTTTCGACCGGGACCGACTCGCCGGTCACCATCGACTCGTCGACCGCGCTCTGGCCGTCGACGACGACGCCGTCCGTGGGGATCTGGTCGCCGGGGCGGACTTTCATCACGTCGCCGACCTCGATATCCTCGACCGGGACGACCTGTTCTTCACCATCCACTACCAACGTCGCCTCGTCGGCCTCCATCTCCAGCAGCGTCCGGAGCGCATCGCTCGCGCGGGCCTTCGAGCGCGCTTCGAGCCAGTTGCCGAGCGTGATGAACCAGAGGATGATCGCGACGGCCTCGAAGTAGAGCCCGCCGGGGATCAGCCCCGCCACCACGCCGGTCGAGTAGATGTAGCCGGCGGAGGTACCGACCGCGACCAGCGTGTCCATGTTTGCGCGACCGGTGTTGACGGCGGCCTCGTAGGCCCCGACGATGAACTCCTTGCCGAGCGTCGCCATCAGCGCTGTCGCAAGAACGAACTCGACCCAGCCGGGCGCGACGAGGACGCTCGGCAGGACGCCCGGGAAGAACATCTCGATCATCACGCCGATGAAGGGTATCGAGAGAAGCCCGCCACCGATGACGAGCTTTCGCTGTTTGTTCAACTCGCGCTCGACGGCGCTTTCGCGTTCCTCGGCGAGGTCGGTCCCCTCCTCGCCGCTGGGGCGATCCGGCTCGAACCCCGCGTCCTCGATCGCGTCGTAGACGTCAGCGAGCGATGCGTCGACCGGGTTGTAGACGACCTGTGCCTCGTCGGTCGCAAAGTTGACGTTCGCCTCGATCACGCCCGGAACCGACTCGATCGCCTCACGGTTCGACTCCGCACAGGTAGAACAGCTCATTCCGGCGATCCCGACCGAAGCAGACGCTTTCTCGGGCTCGTAGCCCGCCTCCTCGATCGCCGCATAGATCTCGCCGAGCGAGACAGCGTCGGGATCGTACGTGACGGTTCCGTCGTCGGTCGCGAAGTTCGCGCTGACCGACTCGACGCCCGCCAGTGCGCCGACGGCCTCCTCGACCGATCCGGAACAGGTCGCACACGACATCCCGGCGATCTCGACGTGGGCTGTATTCATTGCTGTTGCTAGCTACGGGGTCTATACTCAAGCGGGTTGTCCCTAACGAATCTCGAATGCGTGTGGTCTGTGGCCTAACGAACCAGGGGTCGATCAGGCATCGACACCGTCTTCTAGCTCCTCATACCGTTCCAGAAACAGCGACTCACAGGAGTGACAGCAGAGAACGTACCGGTGACCGTTCCGTTCGACCGTGACGCCCTCGCCCTCGACGGTCTTGCCACACTCCACGCAGTCGACGGCGAACTCGCCGCCGCGCAGGTCGGGGTTCCACGCCGACTCGACGACGCCCTCGATGCTGTACTCGACGACCGTTCGCTCGGCGAGATGCTCCCCGAGTAGCGCCCGCACCTCGTCGTCCGGGAGGTGTGTCTGGGCGACGACGCGTTCGCTCTCCGTGCGGATCACGTGCTCGACGCCGTCGATACCGGCGAGCGCCCCGGCCAGTCCGTCGGCCTCGCCCGGCCCGACCTGCACGTCGACGAGCCGTGCCGCGCTGTTCTCGAACATCGACTGGTCGACGGCGACGGTAAAGCGTTCGAGGACGCCGAACTCGCGCAGTTGCTCGACCCGGTCGGAGACGCTCGGTGCTGTCAGGTCGACTTCCTCGCCGATCTCGCGGTAGGATCGACTGGCGTCTTCGACCAGCAGGCGCAAGATCTCGGCGTCGGTTTCGTCGAGTGGCACAGAGAAGAGTAGGGCAGGGTGATACAAACGTTTTCCCTACACGAAGGCCACGACAGCGAGCATACACAGAAACGCGAGTACCAGTATCATAGCACCGGCAGTCGGCATCACCGAGTGGTACAGCATCGCGCCGCCGATGATCAGCAGCACCATCCCGAGGACGGACAGACCGATCCCCCGCCCTTCGGTGAACTGCTGGAGTTCGGCCATGCTATGCACCCCCGCCAGTCGGTCGGCTGTTCCGTGCCGGTGCATCCGAGTCCGAACGGTCAGATCGTGCTCTCATGATGGTAGCCTCCGTTCGTCCGCGCGCCGACCCGCGACGACGCATGTGGGTGTATAGTACGAGGCATAGTATCGATTGTTGCATCTTGCTTCGATGCGCTCGTCGGATGGCTCCGAATCGGTTCGAGCGGTGACCGAAACACACTGGATCGTCGAGTCCGGACAACCAGTATGACAGATTCGCCCCCAGAACTCGAACTGTACAACCTGCAGGGCTGTCCGTACTGTGCGAAAGTGCGCCGCGCGCTCGACGACCTCGATCTCGACTACCAGACCCACGACGTTCCGCGCTCGCGGAGCGACCGGGACGCCGTCCACGCGGCGAGCGGCCAGCGCGGCGTCCCGGTGCTGGTGGACCGATCGAACGGGATCGAGGGAATGCCCGAAAGTGACGACATTGTCGCCTATCTCTACGAGGAGTACGGGGACGGCGAGACGCCGCCGCCATCTGGTATCGTCGATCGTGTGCTTTCGGCGCTGTTCTGACGATCGAACCCTGACTTCAATCTTCGAAGTATAAAACTTCGAAAACTGAAGTGTAACACTCCAACAGGTGTTGCACGGTGATCACCGTCTGTATTAGGTGATTGTAGGCGCTTAGCCCCCTGCCTCAAGGAGCCGCCAACGCCGGCGAGTAGGCAGGGGTAGTTCACCCGATCGTCAGCACACGATCCGACGTCGTGACGACATCGAGCAGGTCCGACATCGTCGAGACGGGACAGACGTCGCTGCCCTCGCTGTTGCGGATCTCCAGACAGGTACCACAGGCGAGCAGTTCGCCACCTGCCTCGTCGAACGCCTCCATCCGGTCGCGAACGTCGAACTCGTCGTTGTCGGTGATCTCCTCGGCCTCGACGCCCTCGCCGAGCAGGAAGACGGAGACGTCTTTTCCGTCTTCGAGTGCCGTGATACCGAGTCGGAGCGCGTTCCACGCACGTTCGGGGTCAGCGGTTTCGAGGACGATTCCGAGGGAGTCGACGCTATCCGATGTGTTCGGCATGTATTGTCCAAAGTGCACAATATCATATAAACGTATGCGTAGCGGTCGACCGCTACGACGGTCTGCTCAGGACTGCCGGTAGATCAGGTTCCGCTGGATCTCGTTTGCGCCCTCGTAGATCACGGGGACGCGCACGTCGCGGTAGACGCGAGCGATCCGGCGATCGGTGAGCACGGAGCGCCCGCCGTGGAACTGCATCCCCTGTTCGGCACAATCCGTCGCCGTTTCGGTGGCTTTCGTCTTGGCCATGGCGGCCCAGAGACCGGGATCCTCACCCGCTTCGACCTTCTCGGCGGCGCGCCAGGTGAGCGCACGGGCGCTCTCGAACTCCATGCGCATGTCCGCGACGCCGTGCTGGACGGCCTGGAACTCGCTGATGTTCCGACCGAACCCTTCGCGGTCGTGGATGAACTCCCACGTCTCCTCGATTGCGGCGGCGGCCAGACCGATGCCATGGCCCGCGACGACGACACGGCCGTGGTTGAAGAAATCGGCAACCATCCAGAAGCCAGCGCCTTCCGCTCCCACGAGATTCTCCTCGGGGATCCGGAAGTCGTCGAAGACGATGTGGGCCTGTTTGGAGGCACGAAAGCCCATCTTCTCCGGGATATGCTCTGCGTGGAACCCCTCCCCTTCGGTCGGGATGATGAACATCGAGTGGTTGCCGTAGCGGTTGTTCTCGTCGTCGTCGGTCCGCGCATAGAGCGTCAGCCAGTCGCCTTCGACCCCGTTGCCGATCCAGTACTTCTCGCCGTTGATGACGTACTCGTCGCCGTCTTTCTCGGCGGTGGTCTGCATCCCCGCCAGATCACTGCCGGTGTCGGGTTCGGACACTGCGAGGCCGGTGATCTGCTCCCCTTCGGCGACCGGGCGGAGATACTCCTCTTTCTGTGCCTCGCTGCCGTGCTCTTCGACGATCTCCGCGCCGAAACTGGCGAGCTGGAGCGTCAGGGCGATCCCGGCGTCGGCCCTGTAGAACTCCTCGGCGATCGCCAGTACCTCGGTGAGCGAGAGATCCCGCCCGCCCAGATCCTCGCCGAGATCCTGTGCGACCAGTCCGGCGTCCTGTCCGGCTTCGAGGATGTCGTGGGGGTACTCGCCCTTGCGAAAGTACTCTTCGGCATTTGGCTTGATATGCTCGTTGGCGAACTCGCGGGCCTCCTGTTTGACGTCCCTGGCGTGCTCGGGGACGATGGTGTCGTCGAGTAGCTCCATGGTCCCACCGTAGGGCGGGTCGGGCATATAAGCAAGGGAACCGCTAGCACGGCGAGGGGAGTTCATTTCGAGGATATGCGTGGCTGACCGGGAACCCACAGAGGGAATACTTCAAGAACGACCGGATGTAAATAGTGGGTATGAGTCAGCAATCGGGTGGCGTCCGCCTCACCGTCAAAGCTGCCCAGAAACGCGACGCCGGGCGTGGCGTCGCCCGCCTTCCAGAGTCGGCCCGCAGCGAACTCGGCGTCCTCAGCGGCGACACTGTCGTCGTCGAGGGCGAACGCCGGACTGCGACGAAAGTCTGGCCAGCGAGCGGCGACGTACAGGACGGAGCCGTGCTCATCGACGCCGATACTCGGGCGAACGCCGGCGTCAGCATCGGCGATACCGTCACTGTTCGACAGGGATCGCTCAGCGACGCCATCTCGGTGAAGCTTATGCCCCCCGAGTCGCTCGCGGACGTCGACCAGCGCGTCATAGAGCGGGCGGTCAACCGCGACCTGCATGACCGCCCGGTGAGCGAGGGCGAGCAGGTCGCACTGGAGCGGGTCGCCAGCCAGCCCTTTACCGTCACCGACACCTCGCCGGACGGGCCGGTCCGGATCACCGACCAGACGGTTGTCGTCGTGACGCCGCCCCCCGTCGAATCCGACGAGGAACCGGACGTACCAGCAGATATGTCGACGGAACAACCAGCCCGCGACGACGAGAGGGACGAGGAAGCCCAGCCCCCAGAACGGGTGAGCTACGAGGACATCGGCGGGCTGGACGAGGAGCTCGAACAGGTCCGCGAGATGATCGAACTCCCGCTGAGTCGACCGGAGCTGTTCCGCCGGCTCGGTGTCGAGCCACCAAAGGGCGTCCTGCTCTACGGTCCGCCAGGCACCGGGAAGACGCTGATCGCCCGTGCCGTGGCCCACGAGGTCGACGCGGAGTTCATCACCGTCTCCGGGCCGGAGATCATGTCGAAGTACAAGGGCGAAAGCGAAGAGCACGTCCGTGAGATCTTCGAGGAGGCCGAGGAGTCGGCTCCCACGATCATCTTTTTCGACGAGATCGACTCGATTGCCGGCCAGCGAGAGGACGGCGGAGACGTCGAGAACCGGGTCGTCGCCCAGTTGCTCTCGCTGATGGATGGGCTGGACTCGCGTGGCGACGTGATCGTCATCGGTGCGACCAATCGCGTCGACGCCATCGATCCGGCGCTCCGTCGGGGCGGCCGCTTCGACCGCGAGATCGAGATCGGCGTCCCGGACAAGACGGGTCGCAAGGAGATCTTCGACGTCCACACCCGTGGAATGCCTCTCGCCGAAGACGTCTCGGTCGAGAAGCTGTCCGCACAGACACACGGGTTCGTCGGCGCGGATATCGACGCCCTGACCACCGAGGCCGCGATGTTGACGCTTCGGCGCGCCCGGACCGATCCCGATGGGCTCGATGACGCCGACCTCGAAGTCTCGCGAAGCGATCTCGAAGACGCGCTGGCCGCTGTCGATCCCTCCGCGATGCGCGAGTGGGTCGCGGAGACGCCCGACGTTTCCTTCGCCGATGTCGGTGGGCTCGACGACGCCAAATCGACACTCAGGGAGGCCGTCGAATGGCCGCTGACCTACGACCGACTGTTTAGCGTGACCAATACGGAACCACCCAGCGGCGTCCTCTTGCACGGCCCACCGGGAACCGGAAAGACGCTGCTCGCCCGGGCGCTCGCGGGCGAGAGCGATGTCAACTTCGTCCACGTTAACGGCCCCGAACTGCTGGATCGGTATGTCGGCGAGTCGGAAAAAGCCGTCCGAGAGGTGTTCGACCGCGCGCGCCAGTCCGCGCCGAGTATCGTCTTCTTCGACGAGATCGACGCTATCGCCGCCCAGCGTGAGGACAGCCACGAGGTCACCGAACGCGTCGTTTCTCAGCTCCTGACCGAGCTGGATGGAATGGTCGAGAACCCCAATCTGGTCGTGCTCGCTGCAACAAACCGAAAGGACGCGATCGATCCCGCCTTGCTCCGGCCCGGCAGGCTGGACAACCACGTCGAGGTGCCCGCGCCAAACGCTGCGGGACGGCGGGCGATCATCGAAGTCCACGGTCGCGGCAAGCCGTTCGCTGACGATGTGGATCTGGAGGAAATCGCCGACGATCTTGAGGGCTACACCGGCGCGGACATCGAGGCGATCGTTCGCGAGGCGTCGATGTTGTCGATCCGCGAGACGGCCGCGGAGCTAGGGCCCGAAGAAGCCAACGAGCGTGCCGACGAAATCGAGATCACCGCCGAGCACTTCGAGCATGCGATGGAATCGGTCGAACCGACGCTGGCATCGCTCTGACAGATAGACAGCGGACGCCCGCGCCCTTCAGGCGCGGGAGGATGTCAAACGTGTCGAGCACAGGCCCACCCGTTCACGCTGGGAAGCTATCAATCCCAGGTGTCGTTTCTGCGGCTCCCTGATAAAGCAAATAATTAAGTGATATCTGTATAACAGAGTTAATCGAAATGCAAGCAGAACGGCCCATTGAAGCGTTCCAACAGCAGTTCGTGACCTCACATTCATGAGTGGAAAACAAAAACGAGCCGACGAAGTGTTCTGCAGGTCCTGTGGTGAGCCAATAAAAAAGAGAGCGGAAATCTGTCCTAACTGCGGAGTTCGGAACAACAAGGCCGGTTCATCAGGGCAACGGAGAACGTCCCGCACACCTTCGACACCCCACAATCCCGCACAGTACGAGACAACCGTCTCGGATACCTGGTGGTATGGGGTTGCCGGCGGAACCGCTCTTTGGGCACTGGCGTTCATCTTCGCCGGAGTGGTGGGAGACAGTCTGGGGCCGTTGGCTGGATTCGTTTTGTTAGGTGCCTGGATCGGATTGCCACTTGCCGCGTACTTCGATATACAGTATGTCCGGGCGAATGCAGAGTGGAACCCGACCACTGTCCTCTGGATGATTCTCTTGGCAATCTGGCTTGTGAACATCCTTGCCGGTGTGGTGTACCTTTATCGCCGCCACGAGGTTCTTGGCGTCCCCTGAGCCCTGCGAACTGTGGAGTTCACCGGTTTCTCGTGAACCCGGGTGAGACGTGCCAGCCTCACGGACCATCTTTCGATCCCGTGTGTGTTTTTGTGGGAGCCGCTACCAGAACATCTCCGTCGCCCGATGGCCCGTATCGTACGCATCCAGCCCCTCGCCGGTGAGCCGAGTCACCCGAAAATCGTCGTACATCGTCGTGTCGGTGTAATCCACGAACGTGATCGGCAGCACGAGCTTACCATCCCGCCGGTACAGGCTTGCGATCGCCGTGTAGACGTGTTTGTGTCGGGCGTTGCGGACGTACCCTGCGACGACGGGCTCGGTCGCCGCGTGGGCGGGGACGGCCTGTAGCGCCTCCGCAGATCGACGTGTCAGCTCGGTACAGAACAAACCAGTGTTCTCGCCGTCGGCGATCGCCCCGAAGTCGGTCGGCGACTCGAAGTACTCCCGGAGCTCGACCTGACTCATCAGCACGTTGTCCTCGACGGCTCCCGCCAGATACCGCGGCACGTCGTAGTTCGAGTACTCCCGGAACGCCGTCATGAGTTCCACGACCACGCGCTCGGGATCGGTCGGTGGCGAGCCGAGAAACTCCTCGACGACCTCGGGGTCGGCGTCGGTCCACAGGTTCCGGGACGCGCCAACCGAGTGCGCTCGGGTGTCGACCTCGCGCAGTCGGTCGAAAAACGCCTCGTAGCCCGACGGCTCGACGACGTACTCGCCCGCCCGGATCGTCTCGACATCTCGGACGAGCTCTTCGAGTGGGCTGCCGGGCAGGTCGTACTCGGCGTCGACGGCGGCCGCTTCGGCGGGCGTTGTGTCGCTCAGTGACAGGGTTTCGACGCGTTCGCCGGACGCTGAGAGAGCGAGTTCGTCGCCGGACAGCGAGATGGCGTACTCACCCAGATCGGCCCGATAGTCGTCAGCGCCGAGGCGCTCGGCGATCAACGGGCGCAGGTCCTGCTCGGTGAGGTTCGTCCCGGTGATCCGGCCGTAGCCGATGACGGTGTTGTGGGCCGCCCGACCGGTGCCGACGGCGAGCAGGCCGCCGCCGATGTACTTCAGCGCCTGCCGTCGCTCCATGGTCGGATCCATCGGATGGCCGGTACTAAGCTTTGTGTTCCCGGGTGTGTCTCCTGCTCACTCCCGGGCCAGCACCGTCTCGCCGGCCCGCACCGTCTTGCCACGCTCGACTGTGAGATCCGACCGGTCGTACTCGGGGGGCAAGAGGACGTCCGCACGAGACCCGAAGGAGATGTGACCGATCCGGTCGCCCCGCTCGATGCGCGCTCCGGCCTCGGGATAGGGGTGGATCCGCCGGGCGAAGGCACCTGCGATCAGGGTCACCGTGTGATCCTCGAAGCGCAGGTGGACCCGCTCGTTGTGATCCGACTCCTTCGAGAAGGCGGGCCGGTGTGCGCCCGGGACGTGCTCGACGTCCTCGACGACCCCGCCGAGCGGCGCGCGATTGACGTGGATGTCCCAGACGTTCATGAACACGCCGACGCGAAGCCGACCGTCCTCCTCGCGGATCACCGACACCGTCCCGTCCGCCGGCGAGACGACGCCCTCGGCGTAGGGCCGCCGGTCGGGATCACGGTAGAAATACAGCACGCCAGCCGCGAGCGCGACCAGCGTGAGACCGACCGGCGGAACGAACAGGATGCCCGGAATCGCGGCGACGAGCAACGGGACGGCGTATCTGCGCGCTCCCGATGCGAATTGCATGCATCGATGTTGGTGCGGGGGCCCTAATGAGGTTGGGGGATCCGTCGACAGCCCTCAATCCCGGGGGCGGGGTCAGTCTCGGCCGATTGGTCAGTCCCAGAACGACTGTGTTCGGGCGTACTGTCGCTCCTGTTCGAGGATGTCCCGGTAGAACTCGTCTTCGTCCTCGCGCAACCGATTGATGATCCGGGCGGCGTTGTGCGGGCCGACGCCGCGGGCAGCCAGTGCGATCACCGCCTGTTTCCCGTGGGTCTGGACCAGACTGCCGGCGCGGTAGGCCCGCTCTGTCTGGCGTTCCTGTTCGTCGTCTTTCTCCTGGGCGCGAACCGCCTGGACCACCTCGTCGGCCCACGGGTTCAGCGCGGCGACTCTGGTCGACCCACACTCGGGGCATTTGGGCTGTTCACGGACGCGCCGGACTGGCTTTTCGGTCTTCCACTCCGTGCAGTGCAGACAGAGCAGGATGACTCGATCGTCCTGAATCCGCTCGCGAACGGTGTCGATGACGCTCGCGTCGGCGTTTTCGGGCGAGAGCAGCTCGGTCCCGCTGGAGCGTCCCCCGGACCCGACCGGAGTGCGCCCGCCGACGATCTCGACATCGAGCTCCTCGCGCTGGATCGCCGCCAGCACGTCGCTCGCCGCCGCGACGTCCAGGTCCTCGTGGAACACTTCCCGGACCGCCTCGTCGTAGACCGGCGTGTCCTCCAGCGCGGCGAGCAGGCGGCCGCTGGAGACGCTCGCGTCGCCCTGCCAGCGCTTGATCCGGCCGAACTGCTCGGCGACCTGCGCCAGCCGGAATTTCAGCGTATCCGAGCGTTTGAGGCTCAACTCGATGATCGTCTCGACGTGGCCCGGGTCGGTCGTTTCGAGCACCTCGACGACGTCCGGGGCCTCGATCCGGCCGGGCGTCTCCAGCTCGATCCGGTACGGATCGACGTCCAGCGCGATCGACGAGCCGGTGCGCTGGCCCAGCAGCGAGGAGAGTACCCGGCCGAGCGTCTCGTTGGTCTGGTGGCCGAAGGGCGCGTTGACGACGATCGTCCGGCCCTCGCGTTCGATCACGAGCCTGTCGTCGGTCGGCATCGGATGCTCGGTCTCGGCGTGGCGCTCTAGCTGGGTTAGAGCGTCGCGAGCAGTGTGTTCGTCTGCCGGATACCGACGCGTGAACTCGCTCGCGACGCGCCCGGCGTCCGCGCCGCCAGCGAACTGCGGTTCGGCGACCCGGCGCATCTCGCCGACCTCGCCCGCGACTGCCCCGGGGACCGGGATCTCCTGACCGATCCAGGAGGGGACCTCGCCCGCCGGGTCCTCGATCGGCGAGACTTTGACTTCGCTTTCTTCGTCGTCGATGTCGGTGATCCGCCACATCTCGCCGCGCTGGATGAACACTTCGCCCTGCGTCGCGAAGTTGACGACGAAGCGCTCGTCGAGCGTACCGATCTGGCAGCCACTGGCCACGTCGTGGACCTCGTAGGTTTCCTCGTCGGGAATCATCGAGAGGTTCGCGTAGACGTACTGCCACGTCCCGCCGGTTTTCTCGATCCTGTCTTCGCCTTCGTCGTACCAGATGACGCGGTTGCCCGCCAGCTCCTCGACGATCGACCTGAACGTCGACTCGGTGAGTCCACGGAACGGGTAAGCCCGGCTTACGAGTTCGTAGGCGTCCTCGACTGCAATCTCCTCGTGGCCCATCGCCAGCGCGACGGTCTGGTTGGCGACCGCGTCGAGGCTCCCCTCGTGGATCGGGTGGTGCTCGACATCGCCCGTTTTCGCGCGGCGGGCGATCGCCAGCGCCTCGAACGTGTCGTCCGGGCGCGTCGTGATCACCGTCCCCGAGGAGACCTGATCGCGGCGGTGACCTGCCCTCCCGACGCGCTGGAGCAGGCGCGAAACCTGCCGAGGACTGGCGTACTGCACGACGTGATCGACGTGGCCCACGTCGATGCCCAGTTCCATCGAGGAGGTACACAGCAGGGCGTCGATATCGCCCCCTTTGAACCGGTCCTCAACGTCGATCCGGGCGTCCTTCGAGAGCGAGCCGTGATGGACGCCGATCGACACGTCGGTATCGAGCGCGCGCACCTCGCCGTCCGGTCCGAGCGTTTTGAACCGCGATCCCAGTGCTTCCGCCGTCTGGCGCGTATTGACGAAGATCAGCGTCGACTCGTGGGCCTCGACGAGTTCGACGATCCGCCGGACGTGGCTTGCGACGGATTCGTTTGTCATCAACTCGCCCGCGAGGCGTTCGTCGATCGGTGTGATCTCGGGCGTCTCGACGTCGAGTTCGATCCGGCTCCCCACGTCGACGCTCCGGATCGCACGCTCGCGCCCGCCGGTGAGAAAGTCGGCGATCGCGTCGGGATCGCCCACCGTCGCCGAGAGGCCGATCCGCTGGAACTCACCCGCGACCTCGCGCAGGCGCTCCATGGCAATCGCCAGTTGTGCGCCGCGTTTCGACGCCGCGAGTTCGTGGACCTCGTCGATCACGACGTGATCGATCGATTCCAGCCCCACTCTGAGCTTCGAGCCGGTGAACATCGCCTGCAGGGTCTCGGGTGTGGTCACCAGCACGTCGGGCGGGTTCTCGGCCTGCTTGCTGCGCTGGTAGTCGGTCGTATCGCCGTGGCGGACGTCGACGCTCACGTCCAACTGCTCGCCCCACCACTCCAGTCGCTCGCGCATGTCACGGTTCAGCGCGCGAAGCGGCGTGATATACAGTGCCGCGAAGCCGGAGTACGGATCGCCAGCCTCGGTCGGCGTCTCGGCGCGCCGCTGTGCGATGGCGTCGAACACCGGCAACATCGCGGTCTCGGTTTTCCCCGTCCCGGTCGGGGCGATCACGAGCCCGTTCTCTCCGGCTGCGAGCGGCGGAATCGCGCGACGCTGTGGCTCCGTTGGTGTCGAAAAGCCCCGCTCGGAAAGCGCTGCCCGGACCTGCTCGCCGAGATGCGTGAAGGCCGCAGAATCCGGGACGACCTCGCCCCCTGTCATCGTCTCCAGTTCGGGCGCGACGGGGTTAAGCCGTTTGTTCCCGGGCGTTCCTCCCGGCGTCTTTCACCCCCTGCCGGTAAGCGCCGTATAGTCATTACTCACGAACCCTCTGGTTCGGGTATCGCCCTGTGTCTCTCGCTCTCATGTCCACCCCCTTGCTCACGACGCTGTTTCGGGTGCTGATCGCGCCGCTAACAGTACTGGCCAGGCTGGTCGCAGTAGTGTTCGGCCTGCTGATCGGGCTGGTAAAGGCCCTGCTCGCCGTTCTCGTCCTGTCAGTTCTCGTCGTCGCCGCCCTGCAGGTCGGCGGCGTCGGCGTCGATCTCGGTCCCATCGAGGACGTGCCGATTCCGGGAAGCGACGACGAGGTCGCGCCCGGTGATCCGAACACCTCTACTTACGGCTTCGACGACGGCGAGGTCAACAGTACGGCCGTCGAACGCGAGATCCACGACCGGGTAAACGAGCGCCGGACTGCTCGTGGACTCGACCCGCTGGAGTGGGACTCGACCGTCGCGTCAGTCTCCCGTGCCCACAGCAAGGACATGGCTGACAGGGAGTACTTCTCGCATACGACGCCGGAGGGCGACGGGCCTCACGACCGTTACCGCGAGGTGGGAAGCGGCTGTTATGCCTACGGCGAGAACATCGCGATGTCGTGGGCAGGCCAGCCGGTCGATGTCGACGGTGAGACCGTCACCTACACGACGAATGAGGAACTGGCGGAGGGACTCGTCACCCAGTGGATGGAGTCACCGAGCCATCGTGAGAACATGCTCCACGACCGCTGGGAATCCGGCGGTGTCGGCGTCTACGTCACCGACGACGGGCAGGTGTTCGCCACGCACAACTTCTGTCGCGGCCTCGGGCTGTGACCTACTCCCGGGCGACTGCGATGTTGCGGACGACGCCGCCACACTCCGGACAGTTGCCGGTGATCTCCTCGGTTGTTCTGCTCAGACACTCGGTACACTCGTAGTACGCCGACGAGGGCGTGTACGGATCGGATCGAACCATGTGTCATGATACCAGCATACGCCGTATTTAGCAGTTGCCACTAATGTGTTCTACAGCGCAACAATATGACTATATAGTGAACAAACGGTCAGTATTGGACCGAGGTTCGAAGTCTTTGTCCTGTCAAATCTCGTCGAACGGCCCGAGCCGCGTGCCGTCCAGCAGATATGCCTGTCCATGGACCAGCGCGTCGGGGAGGAAGGGTGCGAGAAAGTCGTCGTTCGTGTTGACCCACGTGCCGCCGACGAGGTCGTTGAACGCGGGAACGACGATCAGCTCGGACGCCCCGACCGGCGCGTCGTACCGGTCCTCGAAGACGCTCCCCTCCAGCCCTCCGCGCAACCAGACGCGCTCGGCGCGGCTGCCGCCGACCTCGTCTTCCAGCCGGACCTGTGGATGCTCGTGAGCCACACAGACGATATCCGCCGCGAGGACGTCAGGGTCGGGCCAGGTGTGACCGTGTGCGAAGCCAACTGATCCGAGTCGGATGCCGCCGCCGTCGGTGACCGTGACATCCTCGATCCACGACTCGATCTCGCCGTCGTGGTTTCCCTTGACGAGCGTGACGTCGACCGCGGGGAGCGATTCGAGTAGCACCTCGATTTCTCCCCGCTCCGCGCCACCGGGGCCGCCGATCGAGTGCATCAGGTCGCCGAGGACGATCAGGCGCGTCGCGCCGGTCTCGGCGAGCAGTCGCTCGATCCGCTCGCGGCGCGCTTCCGCCTGGCTGTCCAGTGACAGTCCCCGTTCCGTCCGGAGCGCGGATTCGATGCCCGCGTGGACGTCCGCGATGACCAGTGCGGGCTCGCCGTCGATATCGGCGATTGCAGCGGCCTCGCCGGGGATCGGCTCGACAGTCGCCATCAGATCGGCTTCAGGGTGTCGTCGGTCGGCTCGTAACACCGCCCGCCCATCAGCGCCTCCTCGATGGCGTCCTTGACGTCGGGTTCAGTCATCCCCGTATCCTCAATCACCGCGTCGATCAGGTCGTACCGGTCGACGCCGTCCCCGTCGTCGAGTTCCTGCATCGTCTCGATGACGACGTCGGTCAGCGTCACGTCGTCGGGGATGTTCACCTTGCCCTCGCCAGGGCCCGCCTCGTCATCGTCGTCCTCGGATCTGTCGTCGTCTTCGGCCCCCGGGTCGTCCTCGGTCTCGGACCCGTCGGGGTTTTCGTCTTCGGTGGCCGGCTCGACGTCCGTCTCGGTCGCCGCGACGTCCTCGGACGCCTTGCCGTCCTCCTCGGCTGGTTCGTCGAGCTCGTCCGGATCCGGCGTCTCGATGTCGGCCTCGCCCGGTTCGGGCACCTCGGTTCCGGTGGAGAACTCGGTGCCGTACTCCTCTTCGATCTCCTCGCGCTCGTCCTCGGAGAACTCGTACATCTCGCCGGTCCCGGCGGAGTCGTCGGACTCCGCGGCGGTCGAGTCGGCGTCCTGATCGGGCCCAGTATCGTCCGAGGCAGCTGCAGTTTCGTCCGATCCGGTCCCCTCAGCGTCCGTTCCGGTCTCGAAGTTCCCGACCGACTCGCTTCCCGACAGTACATCGTCGGCAGTCACGCTCTCGTCGGACTCCTCGTCCACCGTCTCGGGTTCGCCAGTCGTATCGTCCGGCTCCTCGTCCGGTGTTTCCGTCACACTCTCGTCGGTGGCATCCTCCGACGCTTCGTCACCTGTTTCCGAAACGGTGTCCTCGCTCGCTGTTACAGGATCGTCGTCGCCTGCCGTCACCTCGGTCCCCGATTCCGCCGGCTCGTCGAGGATGTCCGGTTCGCCCGCGCCCGTGTCGTCCGCGGTCGCGCTCCCGGTGGTCTCCGGAGCGGGCAACTCGCCAAGGCCCTCCGGCAGGTCGTCGACAGTTACGCTACCGTCGCCCTCGCCGGGTGCAACGGCAAGCTCGGCTACTTCCTCGCGCTCGCCCGCAACGGTTTCGGTCGCCTCGATTGCGAGGTCGCGGATCGCAGCGAGGTACTCGGGCGTCGTGCCGTAGTGTTCCAGCGCGAGGCGGATCCCGTTTGCGTGCTCGGGTGTTGCTCCCGCATCGACGAGCAGGGATTCGAGTTCCTCACCCGCTTCCGGACGCTCCAGTGCGGTTGCCATCGTCGCCACGCGCTCGATCGTCTGCTCGGCGGTGCCGACGATCCAGCGATCCCGCGTCTCGGCGTCGACCCGGTTGATGCTTTCGGGCCGGATCGACGTGAACACACGATCGGAGTCCTCGGGCTGGAACGTCCGCGCCTTGCCGGTAATTGCGAGGAACGCGGGCGGATCAACCCGTTCGAGGAATGCCAGTTCGTCGGGCTGGTACTGCCCGGCGTAGACGACGAACGCGCCGGTCGGATCGACGATCCGCGCGCGCAGCACGTTATCGTTGACCTGCTCTAGCTCGGTGAGGACGCCGACGACGAACATGCGGTTGACGCGCGCGCCGGTCGGCGTCACGACGTAGTTCGGGGCGCGTTCCTCGTCGCTTTCTTTGTAGTCAAGCGTTGCGTCCTCGAACTCGGCGGCGAATAGCCGATGGGCCACCTCGCGGCGGCTGACCTCCTCGTTTCCGCTCATCCGCGCACCTCCGTGAGCAGGGCGGTTGCACGTGATTTCGGCTCGTCGTCGACTTCGGCGAACTCCGAGGCGTCGAGGTTCGCGCCGTACTCGTCGACCGAGAGGTGCCCGCGGATGCGGAACTCGCGGCCCACGATCCCCTCGCGGATCGAGTCGGCGACGACGGTCTGATCCATCGCCTCGCGGGCCTGCTCGCGGGCGTCTTCCAGCCCGCCGCCGTAGATCTCCTCGGTGATTTCGGCGTCGAGCACCGCGGTCAGCGTACCAGTCCCGTCGTCGACGATCGCTTTCACCCGCAGGTCGTCGTAGGCGTCGACCTCGCCGTGGGTGCGACACTGGCCGTTTTGAACCACTCGATCGCACTCCGGACAGCGCTGGATCAGTCCGGAGCCCTCCCGGACCGAGAGGACGTGACCGGTCACTTCGACGTCGTAGACGCCGCCCGCGTCGACGGCCTCGCCGATCGCCAGTCGGGTCCCTGTGTCGCTCACCTCGACCGTCCGGTCGAGTGCTGTAACTGTTGAGAACTCCGAGACGTTGATCGAGGGGACGCCACGGTACTCGCGGACGTAGGCGTTCTCGACTCTGACCGAGTTCCCCTCGGTTTCGAGGTCGGGATGGGGATCCCAGTCGGTGAAGGGGAGCTGTCCCGTCTCGTCCGCGAGCACGCCGCTGAGGATGTCCGTTTCGCCATCGCGACCGTCGATCGTCCGGCGTTCGACCTCTGCCACCTGCACTTCGACGTTGACGCCGCGGTCGCCCGTCTCGATGTCGACGAGGTCGGCATCGCCGCCGATCTCGTAGGGCACATCAAGCGGGTCCTCTTCGACGGCAACGCTCGTCCCCTCGCCGAGGTTGAGCTCCGGTTTTCCGTCCCACTCGCGAACGCCCGCATTGCCGATCGTGAGCGTGTCCCCGGCCGAGAGCCCGAAGTCCTGCCATGCGGTGTAGTCGATTCGACCGGACTCGTCGGCGAGCGTCCCCTCAAAAATTGTCTGGTCGTCGCCCTGATACCGGATCGAGCGCTTGCCGACCGACAGCACGCGCGCGGTGACGGTGACGCTCCCGTCCGCGGTCGTGATCTCGTCGATGCTCTCAATCGAGTGTGTTCCCGTGGAGTCACTGGTGCCGCCGTACTTGCGCCGCAGGCTCTGTACGGCCTCGTCGATCGGCACGCTGTAGGCGACAAGGTTCTCCAGGTCCTCTGTGACCTCCTCTTTGTCAACACCGAGGTCGGAGGCGAGCTCCTCGGCACGTTCTTCTACCGTCATCGCTCCCCACTTCGCAGCGAGTGATTAAAAAGGGTTGGCGGAAAGCGGGAGTGAAATCGGGCAGGGTCCCGCGCCGCCGGTCAGCGGTACTCGTGGACAGTTTCGGCCGAGAGCGATCAGGCCTCGTCCTCTTCCTCGACGACTTCCGGGTCGCTCATCGCGCTCTGCAGGCTGTCGAGGCCGTTCACCCACGTCGAGACGAGCCCGTACTCCAGATCTTCGGCAATCGAGAAGTCGAGTTCCTCGCCGTCGATGATCATCGTGCCAGCCTGCACGAGGTAGCCAAGCGCCGCGTCGATGTCCTCTTCGGCCTCCGCGTCGGCGGCCGCCCGGACGTACTGTTCGATCTCGGCGTCGTCAGTTGCGCCGTTGGCGACGTACTCCTCGGCAGCGTAGAAGACGCAGACAAGGCTGGTCTGGACATCGTCGACGAGCAACTCCTTTTCCTCGTCGTCGAACTCGACCTCGCTCAGTACGATCTCGCGGATCTCCTCGATCTCGTCCATCGCCGTGTCGGCATCGATCTCGCCGTCGTCGTGGGCCGAGACGACTTTTGCGACGGCGATCGCGGCATCGTCCTGCAGGTTGAGCAGGAGTCGTGCCGAGTCCTCGTCTTCGGGATCGAGATCCTCGTCGGTAATTCGGTCGAGCCAGTTCTGCCAGCGTTCCTCTGAGTAGAACTCGTTCGGCGGCGCGCTCATACTCTGACGGTACGCTGGCGGCTTGAAAACCCTTTCTCTCCGATGCCTTCGGATAATGCGAGGAATATCCGTGATAAAACGGCTGTAGGGCGGCCTACAACAGGATATAGCTCTCGTCTGGACAATCAACCGGTTGCAGAATAGTTTATAAATGGTTGTGGGTATCGATTCCGTACACCGCCCGTGGTGTCTCGACGTGTGCAGTCCTTACTGCCGCGTCGTAGCCCTCCTCCAGCAGCCAGCGAACTCGCCGTGGGACGGTTTTCGGCCCCATCACCGCGCCGGGGCGATCGGGATCGTCGACAAAGTCGGTCTCCATGAGAAACGGCTCGCCCGCCTCGGCCGCGACGCGCAGGCGGTCTTTCTCGCTCATCACGCTCGGGATCGGCCCCGCGAGTGTGCCCCCGGAGTAGTGTTTGACAACCTTGCCCGCCGGAAGCCCGGCTTCTTCGGCCCACTCGGCGACCTCGGTCAGATCGTCGGTCCCCTCCGTGTGTAACTGGACTGCACAGTCTAGCTCAGCGCCCAACTCGAAGGCATGGCGCATGACCGCGTTCGAGGCGTCCCAGACGGCGTCGTCGACCTCGTAGTGGGGCCGCCCCGACTTCAGCGCGAGCGCCCGACCATCGCCAACGATCTCCGCGGCGACGTCCAGCCCGGCCTGCATGAGATCGCGGGCCTCCTCGGGCGTGAATCCTCGGTCATCGACGAGCCGGGAGATCAGCCCCGGGTGGACGCCAAGCACCGGCCACGCCCGCCCGTCGAGTAGCTCGCTCGCGTCCTCGACGATCGCGATCGTCCGCTCGAACACCTCACGGAAGTCCTCGCCAGTGTTGACCTCGACGTCGAGATGCCAGGAGGGCTTGTTGACGACCAGCAGATGCGTCCCGCCGAGTCGCGCGAAGTCATCGACGGCGTCTAACCCCCGGCCGTAGTCGGGATCGAGGTGCATGTGGTTGTCCAGCACCGGCGTGTCGAGTTCCATGGGTCGAGGTTGGACGGTGGGGCCGAAAGGACTTCGTTTCGTTTACGTATCGGTCCAGAACGCACGCTGGCGCTCTTCGATTTCTTCGAGCACCAGCGAGAACACGTCCCGCCAGTCGTTCGGATCGGACGCGTCGGTTCCCGGCGTCGGTGCGTCGGGACCGGGATGGATGTGGTCACGAGCATTGTGCTCTGATGGATGCCGATCCCATCGGTGGTCGAACGATCCTTCGATCGTTTCCTCGTGATAGTGCACCGAGAAATCCCCGTTCTCGTACCAGACGATCTCCAGTCGCGCCGTGTCCACGCTCTCCGGATAGAATCCGGGGTCATACGTTAGAACAATCCGATCCGGGGCAAACGCTGGCTGTCGGTCGATATCCTTGAACCGATCGTCGGTCCGGCATCGGTCCGCGATCACGTCCAGCCGATCGAAATCGACCGGCGCGCCGCTGTGCTCGTCGTCGGACGCTTGTTCGTCGCGGTTCGTCATACAGCGGGCCGCTCCGTCGCTCCGTCACTCGCGTCCGTCTGCAGTGCCCGTTCAAGCAGCCGTATCCGCCGTCGCGCCGTCCGCCACGCAGCCACGTCCTCCCAGACCCCCGCTACTGACTCTCCTCGCTCGGACGCCTGTCCCGTAACCGAGACGTCGTCCGGCACGTCGACGCCGAACGACTGAGCATACGCGTCTGCACGCTCGGTTTCCTCGGCGAGCATGTCGACGAGTTCGTCGTTGGCGAATTCCTCGCGGAGTCGCTGAACACGACGCCAGTCCAGATACGCCTGATTCCGCTGGTAAGTCGCGGGGGACTCGGTGACACGCGTAACGATCCCCATGCGCTCGAACCACGCCAGATACTCCCGTGCGGCGTCGACACCGTGACCAGCTCTGTCAGCGATCTCGCTCACTGGTGCGGCCTCGTCCAGTCCGAGCACTGTCTCGAAGAAGTCGTCGCGGGTCCGCCCGCCAGAAATAACTTCTTCGGGATCGGTCAACGCCTCGAAGTCCGGCAGTTCACCGCGTTCCCCCGCGTCGGCCCGTAGCTCCTCGGCTGGCTCGTCCATGCGTACAGATTCGACTGCCTGCGGAATAAGTCTTTGTCTCACGGATTATTCCGTCTGCTATCGGTTGGCCTTGCTACTGATCGTACTACAAAATTCGAAGTGTGATACTACTATTCTTGAATTATTATACTACAGATATCGAAGTAATGGCGAAACACGTTTCTACAGTCACTCTCCAAGCAATACTGCGTCGTTCGCCGCGTTCCGCAGCGCATCAGATCTGCCGTGCGTCCCAGGAGCGATCGCCACGGTACGGATGCCGTTCCGGCCCGCCGTCTCCAGCACCGGCTTGAAGTCAGTATCGCGCGAGGCGATCACCAGCACGTCGATCTCGTCGCGGACTGCCGTCTCGGCGGCGTCGATGGCGAGCTTGACGTCGACGTCCCCGCTCGTGATGACGACCTCGTAGCCCCGCGCTTCGGCGGCCTGAATCAGTCCCGGCGTGGCGTGTTCGTCGAGATAGAGGCGCGTGACGCCCAGCTGTCCGAACTCCGCGGCGGCGTCCCGGACATCGTCGAGGTCGACATCGAACTCGTCGCGGAGCACGTTCGGACCGTCCACGAACAGTCCGACCCGAACGCGGTCGGCGTTGTCGACCGCCGAGATCCGGTCCTGCAGGGCACGTAACCGATCAACCATGGGCGTTCTATCCAGTCTCGGCGGATAGGTGTGACGAAACGCCGGGCGCGACGACTGCTCGATCCCCGGCAGGGAACGGACGGAAAATCATTACTCCCTGCCCGACAATCCACCTGTATGTCGCTACGCCTGCCGCCGCTCGCGGCGGTACACCAGGATCGGGCCGCCAAACTCACCGACTTCGGCGGCTGGGAGATGCCCGTCGAGTTCGACTCGATCCGGACCGAACACGAGGCCGTCCGGAAGTCGGCCGGGATCTTCGATGTCTCGCACATGAGCGAGATCGAAGTAAGTGGGCCGGACGCCACCACGTTGATGCAACGGCTCACCTCGAACGACGTCACCGCCCTCTCGCCGGGTGACGCCCAGTACTCGATGATCACCGACGAGGCCGGGCTGATAATCGACGACACGGTGGTCTACCGGCTCCCCGAGGGCGACCGTGCGGTCGCCCCGGATGGCGACGGCGCCCGGTATCTGTTCGTCCCGAACGCCGGCCACGACGAACTCATGGTCGACCGATGGGTCGACCACCGCGACGAGTTGGGTCTCGATGCGAGCGTTACGAACCGCACCGAGGAGTACGCGATGGTCGCCCTGCAGGGGCCCGACGCGTCGGACGCGCTCGCGGCAGTCGCCTCGGGCGACGTCCGGAACCTCTCGCCGTTCGAGGCCACGTACACCTCCGTCGCGGGCGTCGACGCGCTCGTCTCGCGGACGGGCTACACCGGCGAGGACGGCTACGAGATTCTCGCGCCGTGGGACGACGCAGAGACAGTCTGGTCGGCCTTCGACTGTCAGCCCTGTGGACTCGGCGCGCGGGACACGCTCCGGATCGAAGCCGGATTCTTGCTCTCGGGCCAGGACTTCGACTACGAGGATGACCCACGCAACCCCTACGAGGCGGGCGTCGGCTTCAGCGTCAAACTCGACACCGAGTTCGTCGGGCGTGACGCGCTCGAAGGCGTTCACGAGGAGGGATCGGACCAGAAGTTCGTGGGTCTGCGCCTGATCGACCGGGGCGTCCCGCGTCACGGCTATCCGATCACGACGCCCGACGGCGAGACGATCGGCACCGTGACGAGCGGGACGATGAGCCCGACGCTCGACGAACCAATCGGACTGGGCTACGTTGACCGCGAGCACGCCGCGGTCGGGTCGACCGTGCGCGTCGAAATCCGCGGCCAGCCGAAAAAGGCAAGGATCGAACCCACGAACCTACTCGACGAATACAGATGAGCTTCGAAACTCCCGACGATCTCGGCTATCTGGAATCACACGAATGGGCCCGACGCGACGGTGACACTGTACGGGTCGGCATCACGGACTTCGCACAGGACGAACTCGGCGATGTCGTCTTCGTCGAACTTCCCGACGTCGGCGACGAACTCGACGCCCAGGCGGAGTTCGGCGTCGTCGAGAGCATCAAGGCCGTCTCCGATCTCTACGCTCCGGTCGGCGGCGAGGTCACCGCGGTCAACGAGGACCTGTTCAGCGCGCCCGAGCTCGTCAACGACGATCCGTACGGTGAGGGGTGGATGCTCGAACTTGAACTCTCCGAGGAAAGCGACTTCGACGACCTGCTGTCGGCCGAGGAGTACACCGAACAGACCGAATAGCGGCTACGCGAACCGGATCCTCTCTTCGTTCGGATCGAGACGAACCCGCCCGCCGAGCGGGAGCGGCGCGATCGGCGTCGTATGCCCCCAGTCGACGCCAAGTACAACTGGTGCGTCCGGGTTGTACCGCTCGACCTCCGCAATAACTGTTTCATAGAGGCGCTCCCGGTACGCCTCCCGTTCTTCTCGGGGCGGCTCCGTCAGATAGCTCCGCGTCGGCGGTCGCCCAACGATTACCCCTGCGAATCGCTCCAGGAGCCCCCGCTCGCCAAGACACATGAGCGTCGCGCCGACATCCTCCGGCTCCGGAATCGTCTCGGCGGTCTCCAGTCCCAGAATGCAGCCGTCGAGTGCGTCGGCGTCCGGCAGAAATCGGTTGGCCGCCAGTTGCCACTCGACGATCGACCGACAGCCGCCCCAGAGCCGCCCCTCGACCGTCTCACCCGCGCCAGCCCAGCGCCAGCCCGGATTCGGTTCGTAGGTCGGCGATTCGTCCATCTGCGAGGGATCGGTCCACCACGTCGTTGGTTCGTCGGTCCACTCCTCGCTGGGGGCAAGGTCGCCCATCGACTCTTCAAAGAACGCCCGGCGACAGTACCGCTCGGTGTAGGCCGGAAGCTCGCCCGGAATCGCCAGCTCGTTCATCAACTGCGCGCCGTTGTACGAGACGATCCCCTGATTCCAGAGATAAAGCCCGAGATTGGTGTTGTCGCTCATCCCGAAAAACCGGGTCGGGGTAGCCCGGAGCACGTCGGGGTCGAGGTGTTTCAGGACCCGTAGCTGGTCGCTCCCGCCGATCGTCGCGACGATGCCCGTGATCTCCGGGTTGCGGACGGCGGCGTGGGTGTCCGCCGCACGGGCCCGGGGATTGGCTGCGAGAAAGTCGTCCCCCTGTCTGGCGGTCGGGTAGACCACGGGTTCGAGACCGAACACCTCGCGAAGGCGTTCGAGTCCCAGCTCGAAGACGTGCGGGGCGTCGCGTGCGCTCCCGCTCGACGGCGCGAGGACGGCGACCCGGTCGCCCGGTTCCATTGGCGGCGGCGTGACGAACTCCGGCATACCCGATACGTGATGCGTGATCGATACAAAACGGTTGCCCCGGCCGATAAGGTGCATTTGATATAGCAATAAACGATGTATGTGGTGTATAGCTCCGGTTAGTCTCACCGCGCGGATACTGCTTACAGTAGCAGGCTGGGGTTCCCGAACCGGGATTCTGATATACCACTAGTCGTAACCCCCACTCGTGACAGCTCTACACGGTAGCCAGGTGGGATTCCAGTCGTGACCCGCTCCGGTGGAAGCCCGTACGCGCCCCACACCGACGCCGAGACTGCGGCGATGCTGGCCGACATCGGTGTCGAGGCGGAGGCCGACCTGTTCGATATCCCCGAGGGGGTCGGCTTCGACGGTGCGTTCGGGATCGATTCACGCAGTGAACGAGAAGTACGAACGGAGGTCGAACGGATGCTCGGCCGCAACGACGACATGGTCGAGTTGCTCGGCCGCGGCCACTACGATACGTACGTCCCCTCGCTGGTCGATCACCTCTCCCAGCGTGCCGAGTTTCTGACGTCGTACACCCAGTACCAGCCCGAGGTCTCGCAGGGGTTTCTGCAGGTCCTGTTCGAGTACCAGTCGATGCTGGCCGAACTCACCGGGCTCGGAGTCGCGAACTGCTCGATGTACGACGCGGCGACGGCGCTTGGCGAAACGGCGACGCTGGCCGATCGGATTAGATCGACGACCGGCCAGCGCGTGCTCGTGCCCGCTCATCTCCGCTCGGGCAAACGTGGGGTGCTGGACAACTACGTCGCCGGAACTGACCTGCACGTCGAAACGTATCCGATGGACGACGGCTGTGTCGACGTCGACGCGCTGGCCGAACTGGCCGAAGACGACGTCGTCCTCGTCTACGCGGAGAGCCCGACGGTTCGGGGCGTGATCGAGGAACGACTGGATTCCATCGCCGAAATCGCGGACGACCACGACGCCCTCTTTGCGCTCGGCTCCGATCCGGTCTCGCTCTCGGTGCTCGAAGAGCCCGCCAGTGTCGGTGCGGACGTCGTAATCGGCGACGCGAGCGTCCTCGGTCTCCCGGCGAGCTACGGAATGGGACTGGGGATGTTCGCCACCCGCGAGGAGTACGTCCGGCAGGTACCGGGCCGGCTCGTCGGCGCGAGCGAGGACGCCGCGGAGCGACGGGCGTACACGCTGACGCTTCAGACCCGCGAGCAGCATATCCGCCAGGAACGGGCGACGAGCAACATCTGCACGAACCAGGCGTGGGTCGCGCTCCGGGCGGCCATCCACGCGGCGTGGCTCGGCCCGAGTGGCCTCGTCGAGACGGCCCGAGATTCGATCACTCGGACCAGCCGTCTCGCCGATGCCGTCGACGAGCTATCGGGGATCGACGGACCCGTTCACGAGCGTCATCACATCCGGGAGTTCGTCGCCCGAACGGAGCGACCAGCGGCCGACCTCGTCGACGCGCTTGCCGATCGGGGCTATGCGGTTCACGGGGTCGACGACCACGAAATACAGCTGTGCGTGAACGATCTCGCCGAGGACGATCTCGACGGCTTCGTCGCCGCCGTTGCCGAGGTGATCGAGGGATGACGTTCGATCAGGCCCGGTGGCGACGCGACGACGAACCGGTCTACGAACCGCTGCTGTCCGAGAAGGACGAGACGACGGTCACGATTGACGGGGATGACACCGAATCAGCTGATGACAGCGCTGTCGACGTCCCGCTGCCCGACCATCTGACGCGGGACGAACTCTCCCTCCCCGAACTCTCGGAACCCGAACTCGCGCGTCACTACACCCGGCTGTCCCAGATGACCTACGCCATCGATACAGGGCCGTATCCGCTGGGCAGCTGTACGATGAAGTACAACCCGAAGTTCACCGAGGATGTTGCCGCGCTTGGCGACGCAGCGATCCATCCCGACCGGCCCGAACGCCGCAAGCAGGGAACGCTGGAGCTTCAGTACCGCTTGCAGGACTACCTCGCACGCATCGGCGGGATGGACGCCGTCTCGCTCCAGCCGCCAGCCGGTGCAGCGGGCGAGTTTACCGGCATTCTGGTCGCGAAGGCCTATCACGAAGCGCGAGGCGACGACCGGAGTGAGGTGATCATTCCGGAGAGCGCCCACGGCACGAACTTCGCAAGCGCGGCACTGGGCGGCTACGACGTCGTCTCCCTTCCCGGCGGCGAGGACGGTCGGGTGGATCTGGACGCGCTGGAGAGCGCGCTCTCGGAGGAGACCGCAGCGCTCATGCTGACGAACCCGAACACGCTCGGCCTCTTTGAGCGCGATATCGAGGAGATCGCCGCGATGGTTCATGACGTCGGCGGACTGCTCTATTATGACGGTGCGAACCTGAACGCCCTGCTCGGTCGCGCCCGCCCCGGCGACATGGGCTTTGACATCATGCATTATAATGTCCACAAGACGTTCGCGACGCCTCACGGGGGCGGTGGCCCCGGCGCTGGGCCGGTCGGCGTCGTCGACGAACTCGCCGAGTTCCTGCCTGCTCCCCGAGTTCGGCGCTCCGAGATGGGCTACGAGGAGTTCAGGCCCGAACAGTCGATCGGCAAGGTTCATGGCTTTTCGGGCAACTGGCTCGTCCTCGTGAAGGCGTACGCCTATATCGCTCGCCTGGGTGACGAGGGGCTCGCGGACGCCAGTGCGAAGGCCGTGCTGAACGCGAACTATCTCGGCGAGCAGGTCGAGTACGAGGTCCCATACGGTCCGTTCCACCACGAGTTCGTGGCCAGTGCGGGCGAGCAGGACGCCGCCGATGTCGCAAAGCGGATGCTCGATTACGGCGTCCACCCGCCGACGACCAAGTGGCCCGAAATCGTCGGCGAGGCGCTGATGACCGAACCGACCGAAATCGAGAGCAAGGACACACTTGACCAGCTCGCACAGGCGTTCAACGCGGTGATCGATGAGGACGACGAGACGCTTGCGAGCGCACCAGAGCGCACCGCTGCGCGGCTGATCGACCAGACGTCCGCCGCCCGAAACCTGCGGCTCTCCTGGCAGGCACTCGACGAGTAAGTTAGTAACACAGCCCCGGTTTTCCTGCTGTGTTCAGCAATCCTTAATAACGAGACGCGATTCAGTTAACATATGACCGTCGTAAGCGTCTCGATGCCCGAGGAACTGCTCGAACGGATCGACGAGTTTGCCGACGACCACAGCTACACCGGCCGCAGCGAGGTTATTCGGGAGGCCTCTCGAAGCTTGCTTGGCGAATTCGAGGACAAACAGCTCGAAGGCAAGGAGCTGATGGGTGTGGTGACCGTCGTCTTCGATTACGAGACGACCAGTGTCGAAGAGCAGATGATGCATCTTCGTCACGAACACGAGGATCTGGTCGCCTCGAACTTCCACAGCCACGTCGGCGAGAGCTACTGTATGGAGCTGTTCGTCCTCGAAGGCCAGTTAGAGGATATTTCGACCTTCGTCGGGAAGATCCGTGCGACCCAGGACACTCTCTCGGTCGATTATTCCGTCCTCCCTCTCGATGAGTTCGCTCAGGGGATCACCGAGGCGCTCTAGACGGGGCTTCTGTACTGTTCGGTGAACGCGCCGATGCCGAGCGTCTCATCAAGACCGGGAACAGCACTACCCTCCTCACTTGCTATTGTTCCTACCGGTTCCATCCAGTCCCGGATGCAGTGTCACGGATTAGCCTACCGTTTGCCGGATTGCCGTTTCTCCCGATGACAAGCTTGAAGTTTAGACTGCATCTAAACCGAGTATGGACGACGCCGAGCAGTCACGCTTTGCCCGCGCCTCGTGGGTCAACGTGCTCGGAAACGCGGCGAAAATCGTCGTCGAGGGTGCGGTCGGCCTCGTCTTCGGCTCTGTGGCCCTGCTGGCCGACGCTGCCCACTCGATCGCCGATCTGGTCGCTTCGATCGTCGTGCTGATCTGGGGACAGGCCCGGTTCAAGGATCCCGACGCAACGCATCCCCACGGACACTCCCGGATCGAACCGCTGACCGCCCTGTTCGTCGGTGTTGCGATTGCCCTGCTCGGACTCAATCTGTTGTACGAATCTATTCAGGGGCTGCTCGTCGACGAGTTCGCCCAGTTCAGCTACCTGTTACTCGGCGCGCTTGCTTTCGCGATCGCCGATATGTACGCCGTCTACTGGTACACGAAGCGGGTTAACGCTGACCTCGGATCGACCGCGCTCTCGGCACTCGCCACCGACTGCCTGAACGATATCTACACCTCGCTTGCGGTTGTCGCGGGCGTCCTCGGCGTATTGCTCGGCTATCCCCTGCTCGATCCGCTTGCTGGCGCACTGGTAAGCGTGCTGGTCGTGTATCAGGGCGTCTCGATTGGCCGGGAGAACGTTAGATATCTCGTCGGAGCGGCACCGTCGGATGACCAGCGTGCGGCAGTCCGGGAGACGATACAGTCACATCCGGCTGTGCGAGGCGTTCACGATCTGGTCGTCTTCTACGATGGGACGGTCCTGGAAGTCGAAGCCCACGCCGAGGTGGATGGGGGCCTCCCGCTCCGGGAAGCCCACGATGTGGAATCAGAACTCGTCGACATGTTGCGGGCCGAAGAGGACGTCGGCGACGCTCACGTTCATCTCGATCCGTCGGGCGTGGGCGAGTGGAAAGATGCCCAGGAGAACAACTAGGCAGCGGCCGTGTCGACGTCCTCGCCGATCCGAACGACGCCGTGCTCACACTCCGAACAGCGCCACTTCGTCTTCGTACCGAGGTGTAGCTCCGTGCTCGCCGCGAGCCAGAACGTCTGTTCCTCCTCGCAGGTCGGGCAGTAAATCTCTCGTTCCATACGCCGATGTTCCCGTTCGGTCCGTTTAATCCCACTGGTTGGCTGTGGCTCTCCTGACAGCCGGGTTGCACACGCTGGGATGGTGTGGTGACTCCGGGATGTCGGGGGATGTAGCACATATTGCTATATCGAATCTGACCTCGTCTCTGTTCGACTGATCCCAGTTTCTGAGAATCACGACCCCTGTTTTCGGGGATATCGACCCGACTCCTACCCGGAACGATGGATCAGAAGACACTACAATCCGAACTGGAAGCGACTGGCGAACTGATGGTAAACGTCGAGGAGTTCGAGGCGCCCCTGGAGCTACACCTCCACGACACCGAAATCGGGACAGAACAGGTCACGCTGGATCTGTCGGACGGAACGCTCACGTTCGCACTCGATTCGATCACCGGCTACTGGAAACACTACCACTCGCTGGCGGATTACGGACTAGAGTAATCCGGTCACACTGCCGGTTTTGCGTGACCGATTCGGGTAGCATCAACTAAGGTCGCTCGGGCCTACGTCCCTCGTATGAAGATCTACACCGGCCGCGGTGACGAGGGAATGACCGATCTGCGAAACATGTCGCGGGTTTCGAAGACCAGCGCGCGTATCGAGGCCTACGGTACCGTCGACGAGGTCAATGCCCTGATCGGCGCAGTCCGGCCGAGCGGCTACGATGATATCGACGATCAGCTCGAACGGATTCAGAACCACCTCCACATCGCGCAGGCGGATCTGGCGAACCCCGCACCCGAGGAAGGCGACCCTGTCGTTACCGAGGAGCACGTCGAGGAGCTGGAAGGCTGGATCGACGCCCACGACGAGAAACTCGACCCGCTGGAGAGCTTCATCCTGCCCGGTGGCGGCGAGAGCGGTGCGAGCCTGCATCATGCACGGGCTGTCTGTCGTCGTGCGGAACGTCGTTCGGTCGCACTGGCCGCCGAGGAGACGATCAACGACATCGTGATCGAGTATCTCAATCGGCTCTCAGACGCCCTGTTCGTGCTTGCTCGTGTGGTGAACAAACGGGACGACGTGCCCGAGGAAAATCCGACGTACTGAGCTACTCGCCTCCTGTCCGTCCTCTACTCGTCCGCCTCGTCGGGCGTGAGTCCGACCACCGATCGGCCGAGTACGTTAGCGTACCCCGAGCACGTCATCTTGAACGTCGGCACGCCGACAAAGGGGAGCGACGTGAGTGTCAGGAGAGGACGATCGACGTCGACGCCAAGCGAGCGCGATCCCTTTTCGACGGCGTTCAGAAGCTGTGCCGTCTCCTCGACTTCGAGATCGGCGGCGACGCCGGCGATCCGATAGGGAAGCTCGGCGATTGCCCCGCCGTCACGGATGACTGCCCAGCCGCCACCCTGCGCTTCGACGTGTTCGACCGCCGTCGAGAGGGAATCGTCGCTCGTCCCGACCGCCAGCACGCCCGTCGACTCCATGGTCATGCTGGTTGCGATCGCGCCCTCCTCGATCCCGTAACCTGCCAGAAAGCCAGTGAATCCGGTTCCGTCTGCGTCGGGATGCCGGTCCAGCAGCGCGACCTTGGAGACGTCCCGTTCGGGTGCGGCGTGGAGGTTACCGTCCTCGACACGCGGCTTGACAGTCGTTTCGGTCGAGAGTAGCCCCTCGCCGACGTCGATCGCGCGTACCCGACCGTCCGCGTCGGCTGCGCTCGCGGGGACCGTGAACGTGTCGGGATCGCTCTCGACGTCGATCGAGTCGTAGACGAACTCGGGGTACTCGTGACTTCGTGGCGCAACCTGGTGTACGCCTTTCTCGACGACGACCTCGCCGCCCGAGAGGACGGTAGTGACGTTCATCGCCGTCAGGTCGTCGACGATTACGATATCGGCGACGTTGCCGGGTGCGAGCGAGCCCCGGTCGTCGAGCCCGAAATGTCTGGCCGGGTTCAGCGTGGCCATCCGAAGCGCATCGGCGGGATCGACGCCCGCATCGATGGTCCGCCGGACGACGGCATCCATCGCGCCCTCGTCAAGCAGGTCGCGGGGCCACATTCCGTCGGTCGACAGCGAGAGCTCCGTGGGACCGATTCGGTCGACTGCGTCGGCGAGGGCGTCGATATCGTCCCGTATCGTCCCGTACCGGCCGATCGTGTGGATGCCGCGCTCGACCCGGTCGATCATCCCGTCGCCGCTGATCGCCTCGTGATCGTTGTCGGCGAGTCCGGCGAAGGCGGTCAGTTTCTCCTCCCGACAGCCAGCACCGTGACCGCAGATCGGCTTGCCAGCGCGGTGGGCCCGTTCGTACAGTTCGTCGAGGTCGTGATCCCGGCCGACGACGTGGATCCAGTCGGTTTCGCCGACGCCGACGACGCGGTCATCATCAAGCAGGTCGACGAGCGCTTCGGCTTCCTCCTGGCTTGCGCGTCGCTCCTCGAACGTGTCGATGAGGGGCATCGTCGGCACGGTCACCCTGACGGTGATCGGGAGGTATGCGGTCGCCGCGAGCAGCGCCTGCACGCCGCGTGCGCCGAACAGGCTTCCAAGCCCCGAGGCTTCGGTGATGACAGTTGTCGTTCCCGTCGCCAGCAGGTGATGATACGCGTTCTCCAGCGACTGGACGGTGTCCACGTGCGTGTGTGCGTCGATCAGCCCCGGCAGGACAACTCGCCCGTCAGCGGATAGCTGGGTAGTTTCGGGGCCGATAACGTCGGTGGCATCGTCGGGAAGGGCAGCGATCTCGTTGTCGACGATAGCGACATCGAGCGAGCGGAACTCGCGTGTCCCGGGCAGGAAGACGCGGCCCCCTGTGATCGCGATGTCGGCGTCGGCCTCGCCGAGCGCGACCGCCTGTGTGCGGTTCATCTCTCTGTATACACGGTTCGGCCGTCCTCTTCAATCGCTCGCACTTTGCCGCGCGCTTCGAGCACGTCGAGGTGGCCGACCGCCTCGCTCATCGCCGGGAAGTACTCGGTCACCGGCAGGTCGTCGAACAGCCCCTCCATCACCTCACGGGCGCTCGTCTTGCCGTCGATCAGTGCGAGGACGTTTTCTGTTCGGTCCTCGTGGGCGGCGAGGATCTCGTCGATCCGCGCCGTTGGTGCCTCGATACGACCGCCGTGACCGGGTAGCAACTGCTCGAACGCTCGCTCTCGAAGATGCGACAGCGAGGCGTTGAAGCTCGGTAACACTCGGGGACGCTCGTCGTCCGGTTCCATCGGTGGCCGGAGCAGCGGATTCGGCGTCACGTCGCCGAGCACGTGATCGCCAACGATCGCCCGGTCCGCTCCTGCAGCCCGGTAGGAAAACAGCAGTTCGCCCGGCGCGTGGCCGTCCACAGCCTCGACGGTCAGAGTCGTCTCCTCGATGTCGAGCGTATCGCCGTCCTCGGCAATTCGGTCCACAGTGCAGTTCGGTGCGTACGGGAGATACGCTTCGGGAAGCGTGGTTACGCTATCGACGGTCGAGCGATCGAGCCCATGACGTACAAAAAACGTCTCGAAAAAGGACTGTTCGTACTCCAGTCGGTTGTCGAACGCTTTGATGATCTCGGCGGCGTCAGGGCTGGCGATGACGTTGATTCCGCGGTCGTGGAGGCGCTTTGCCATGCCAAAATGGTCCGGGTGCGGATGTGTTACCACCACTCGTTCGAGGTCGCTGATCTGGCAGTCTTCGGCTGCCAGTTTCTCCGTGAGTGTTTCCCAGGCCTCGTCGCTGTCGGGACCGGGATCGATCAGCGTCCGACCGGCGAGATATGCGTTCACTGGACCGACCTGAAACGGCGTCGGGATCGAGAGCCGACTGAACATCGTGCGTGGCTGGGCCGCGGAGCGGTAAAACGGTTTGTGAACCGGTGACGCACTACTGGCGGTTGTCCCCGCGTTCGGCCGCCGGGAATCCGGGAAATGATCCATATAGTGATAGGTCCTCACGTCGTCATCCTTCAAATATCAGTACTACTGTAGTGCGTTTATCCGTATAGATCGAGCGACACGTCAGATTAATTAGGACACAAGAGTTATATCTGTCCCTTGCGTAAGGTCGTATATGAACAGACACTTCGAGGATGCACGATACTACCTGACTCGCGCCGGAAAGAAAGCCAAACAGGGCGTTGCTGAGGAGCTCGAACCGGTCGAGGAGAAGTTCAGGGAACTAACGGGCGGCGACGAAGAGCCGGAGGCGAGCCGCCTCGACAAGATTCGGGCCGACCTCGAAGAGATCGAGGAACGCGCCGAAGGTGAGGCAAAAGAGGCCGTCGGGAAGGCCCGCGAACGGATCCACGCCTATCGTCACGGCGCGGAAGCCGAACCTGCCGAAAGTAAGGCTTAAGTTCGGAGCGGCGGTACGAATTTCTACGAGGGTTGGTGGTCTAGTCTGGTTATGACATCGCCTTCACACGGCGAGGGCCGCAAGTTCAAATCTTGCCCAACCCATTTTTGACGACATAACAACGAGGAGCGTAGCGACGAGTCCAGGTCGTCAAAATGACTATGGGTAGATTTGAACTAGACGAGTCGCAGCTCGGGAAGCGAAAGCAATGAGCGATTTACGCCGAGCAATCTGGGAGCAGCAACTCCGTCACGTTGGGACAGTTTGAACTACGCAAGGCGCGCGGAACCAAGCGAGCAGGTCTCTGTGAGGTTCACAATCTGCTCAAGTTCATGTTTGATGATATAAACGGGCAGCTGAAACCAGAAGCGGCCTACAACCCTGAACAACAGTTTTTGAACTGTATAAAAAATTTGGTGAACCGGGAACTTCCACGGTTACTTGAACAACTTTATCAGGCCAAACCAGTAAAAATCAGACGATGAATTGGTCCAATCAGGACTGGTGGCCGAATCAGCTGGATCTGAAAACACTCGACCAGAACGCCCGCGAGGTCGGGCCGACGGGTGAGGAGTTCGATTACGCCGAGGAGTTCGAGTCGCTCGATCTCGACGCGGTGAAAGCGGATATCGAGGACGTCCTCACGACATCACAGGACTGGTGGCCGGCCGACTACGGCCACTATGGTCCGTTGATGATCCGGATGGCCTGGCACAGCGCGGGAACCTACCGGACCAGTGACGGGCGTGGCGGTGCAGCGGGTGGCCGACAGCGCTTCGCACCGATCAACAGCTGGCCGGACAACGCGAATCTCGACAAGGCCCGCCGACTGCTCTGGCCGGTCAAACAGAAGTACGGTCGAAAACTCTCGTGGGCTGATCTGATGATTCTGGCGGGGAACGTCGCCATCGAGTCGATGGGCTTCGAGACGTTCGGGTTCGCTGGCGGACGCGAGGACGCGTTCGAGCCTGACGAGTCGGTCTACTGGGGGCCCGAAGACGAGATGGAAGCGAACGAGCGCTTCGACGAGCCGGGGGGCATTCAGGAAGGACTCGGCGCGTCCGTCATGGGCCTCATCTACGTGAACCCCGAGGGGCCGGACGGGAACCCCGATCCGGAGGCCTCGGCGGAGAACATTCGCCAGACGTTCGACCGCATGGCGATGAGCGACGAGGAGACGGCGGCGCTCATCGCGGGTGGACACACGTTCGGGAAAGTCCATGGTGCCGACGACACGGACAACCTCGGCCCCGAACCCGAAGCCGCCCCGATCGAACAGCAGGGGCTGGGCTGGGAGAACGAGCATGGCTCCGGCAAGGGGGCCGACACGATCACCAGCGGGATCGAGGGGCCGTGGACCCAGTCACCAACGGAGTGGGATATGGGCTATCTCAACAACCTGCTCGAGTACGAGTGGGAGCCGGAGAAGGGTCCCGGCGGGGCGTGGCAGTGGACGCCGAAAGACGAGGAGCTAGAAGACACCGTCCCTGACGCGCACGATCCATCGGAAACGCAAACGCCGATGATGCTGACGACGGATATCGCGCTGAAGCGAGATCCTGACTACCGCGAGATCGTCGAGCGGTTCCAGGAGAACCCGATGGCGTTCGGGATGGCCTTCGCGAAAGCCTGGTACAAGCTGACCCACCGGGACATGGGTCCGCCCTCCCGGTTCCTCGGCCCCGAGGTTCCGGACGAGGAGATGATCTGGCAGGACCCGCTTCCCGACGCTGACTACGATCGTATCGATGCGGACGACGCGGCGGCACTCAAAGAGGACGTTCTCGCATCGGACCTGTCGATCCCGCAGCTAGTCAAGACTGCGTGGGCGTCGGCGTCGACATACCGCGATAGCGACAAACGCGGCGGGGCGAACGGGGCCCGGATCCGGCTTGAACCCCAGCAAAGCTGGGACGTCAACGAGCCACAAAAGCTGGCAACCGTACTGGAGACCTTGGAGGAGATTCAGACGGAGTTCAACGAGTCCCAGTCGGATGACACGCGGGTCTCGCTGGCTGACCTGATCGTGCTGGGCGGTAACGCGGCCGTCGAACAGGCCGCCGCCGAGGCTGGCTACGACGTCGCGGTTCCCTTCGAACCGGGCCGGACTGACGCCACTCAGGCACAGACAGATGTTGACTCGTTCGAGGCACTCAAACCGAGCGCCGACGGGTTCCGCAACTACCTCGGAGATGATCTCGACCAGCCCGCCGAGGAACTGCTCGTCGACAAAGCCGATCTGCTGAACCTGACGGCGTCCGAGATGACGGTACTGGTCGGTGGAATGCGCGCGCTCGGCGCGACCTACGGGGAATCGGATCACGGCGTCCTCACCGACCGGCCGGGGACGCTGACAAACGACTTCTTCGTGAACCTGCTGGATATGGACACGGAGTGGGAATCCGCGTCCGGTGATGCCTACGAGGCCTACGACCGGGAAACCGGCGAACTCGTGTGGACCGGAACCCGCGTGGACCTCATCTTCGGATCGCACTCCCGGCTCCGTGCTATCGCACAGACCTACGCGGCCGATGACGCCGAGGAAGAATTTGTCCAGGACTTCGCCGAGACGTGGGCGCACGTGATGCGGCTCGACCGCTTCGATCTCAACTAGACGGCGTAGTATCCTGTTCCGTGCTGTGACAGCTGTCCGAGCAGCAATCCGTGGGTAGGGTCTCTCTACCCACCAGTATATGGCGTATAGTTACATCTCGGGTCGTGGACAGTCGATTCAGTGCATGGCAGAGTTATCATTATCGAGCGTCGCTGTGCTCGTCCTCGGCGTGGGGCTGATCGGAGCGGGTGCGGTCGGACTGGCTGTCGACATGGGCTGGGGATCGGCCCCTGACGAGGGGGCTTCCCCTACTCCGTCACAGAACGGAACGGCAGATGAACAGACCAGTCAGGATCAGACCGAAGATATAGTAGAAGAACCGTATATCGAACCGGTTCCCGAGCGGGGTGATCCGTACTTCGAGGCGGAAGCCAGCGACGGAAGCTGGATAAGCTACGTCAACCCTCGTGACGAGTATCGCGATCCGTACCTCGGCGACGGCTCCGGGAAGCTCTGTGTGTCGCTGTACAACGCCGACGGTGAGGTAGCGGTCGGTGAGACGATCCCGAACACCACGGTTACAGTCCCGACCGGCGAATCGCTGGACTGGCACTCACACGCCGATCCATTCGTCGTCGAGTTCCCGCTGACAGAACAGTACGAACGCCCGCTGGATGCCGATCAGTTCGGCACCGATCCTGATCTGCCACAGGGAGACGGCTATCTTGACTCACACTGTATGGAGATCCACGGAATGCCCTCCGACGGCACGATCGAGTACGGTGAAGCAACGATCGACGGCGAGTACGAAGACCGGATCGAGGTAGTCGGGTACATCCAGCAGGACGCTCAGTCGTGGGAGACAGACGTCGATCCGCTGACCGATGCTCGCTCCTATGAGGTGGCCGGTGGTGGCTGGACATACGATCCGGAGCACTCGCACGGACAGATGGTCGTCGTCCTCCAGCTTGATCATGGCGAGACGGACACTGACGGAAAGGACGATGATGGGTCTGACGATACCAGTACTGACGACAACGGTGTTGACGATACTGATCAGGAAAACGGGGAGTCTACTGACCAGGATGACGACTCCGAGAACGCCGATGACGAGAACCGGACCGATCAGCCGGGCGCGGACAACTCGCTGTCAGGGTTTGGTATCGTCGCCGCTTGCGTCGCCATGCTCGCGGTGGCGGTGTACGCTCGGCGTCGGTGAGCCCTACTCCAGTTGCTCTAACGCCCATGCGGCGTGCTCACGAACCTCTTCGTTTGGATCGTCGGCTTCGAGTGTTTCGAGCCGTTCTCTGGCGGTCTCGATGTCCAGCGCCCCGGCCGCCTTGCAGGCGTTGCTACGCACGATCGGCGCTGGGTCGTCAAGTCTGGCTTCGAGTCGATCAATCGCCTCGGCGATGGCATCGGGACGTTCAATCCCGACGTGCAGGATCGCTGAAACGGCGTTGCCACGGACGTACTCGTCCTCATCGTCGAGACGCTCGGCCACGACATCGACCGCTTCAGTCGTGCGGTCCGGATGTTCCTGTGCGACGTCCGCGAGTAGACCGATTGCGTTCCCCCGGACGCCCGGATGGTCGGCGTCGACAAGCGTCGTCAGTTCCTCGATGGCCTCGACCGCAGCCGTCGGATACGCCGACGCGATCGCGCCGAGCGCCGACAGCGCGTTCGTCTGGTAGGCAACTTCTCGGTCCGATATCCCGTCCAGTAGCTGTGGGACAATCGGCTTCACTTCCTCGGGATAGCCGACAGCGAGCTGTGAAAGGATATACAGCGCGTTCGTCCGCGTCGGATCGTCGGCGTCGAGCAGGGCAGACAGTGTCGGGACGAGATCGAGCAATCCTTCGGGATCCGCTCCGGCGAGTTCGACACAGCAGCCGGTCGCTGCCTGTGTGCTCTCGTCGTCCTCGACAGTCACGTGCTCGACGATCACGTCCCGGTGGTCGAGCACCGCTTCGGGGGCGTCGGTAGCGATCGCCCGGAGACAGCGTAACAGCAGTGGATCGGCGTCGAGCGAGGGGCGACCGAGTAATCGGATGACCAGTCCGGCGAACTCCCCGTCGACGTGTTGCCCGCTCTGGGCCACCTCCAGCAGGGCAGCCACGGTGTCCTCGTGAACACCGGGTGGAAGCGCCGGGTCGGCAAGCAGCGCGCGGATCCGATCGGTGTCGACGTCGGTTGGCGAATCCAGTGCGCGCTCGCGGAGCGCGGCCGCCAGTTCTGCCGGATCGGTGTGGTCGCCGTCCATCGACCGTACCGAAGTGATTCCCGGTGAAAAAACCTCTTGCCGTTTCCCCGACGGATGGAACGCCTTTTTTGTCCGGGTCGATACTACCATCGAGTATGTGGACGACAGCCACCACCGATACGCTCGCGTTCGATAGCCACTGCGACACCGTGGCCCGGTGCTGTCGTCTGTGGGGGAGCGGCGTCAGGCGAACCGAACCGGCTCGTCAATCGTTCGGACAGGAGACACCGACGCATGCTTGAGCGACTACGCGAGGACGTTCGGACGGCGCTGGAGACGGACCCTGCCGCGAAGAGCCGTCGCGAGGTCATTACCTGCTATCCCGGCCTGCACGCCGTCTGGCTCCATCGGGTCGCCCATGCGCTCTGGTCGGGCGGTTTTCACTGGCTCGCCCGCCTCGTTTCCCATTTCTCCCGCACTGTGACCCACGTCGAGATCCACCCTGCCGCGGAGATCGGCCGGCGCTGTTTCATCGATCACGGTTCCGGCGTCGTGATCGGCGAGACGGCCGCAATCGGTGATGATGTTCATATGCATCACGGCTGTACGCTGGGCGGAAACTCGCCGTATCCCGAAAAGCGCCACCCGACGCTCGAAGATGGCGTGACCCTCGGCGCGAACGCCACGCTGATCGGCGACATCACGATCGGAGAGGACGCCACCGTGGGTGCTGGCGCGGTCGTGGTCGAGGACGTCCCGCCGGAAACGACCGTAACCGGCGTCCCGGCTGAGCCCGTTAACAGAACCGGTTCGACGCCCGCGAACGGCGTCGACGAGCTCGACGTGAACGTGGAGTCGACACACGAGGATGGAGTCGACCGAGGCGTACGCGGCAGCGATGACTTACTCGACGATGGGGACGTTGGTTCGGCTGATTCGGCGGCTGGCGGCGTCCTGCTCGACGCTGACGACCCGGACCGGGATCGCCTGCTCGACAAGATTGACGACGCGCTCGCCGACCTGGATCGTCGTGAAGACGAACTCGAAGCGCTGCGTGACGATGTCGAGCGTCTGCGTGAGGACTAGTCGAGCAGGTGCCGTGCGATGATCGTCTTCTGGATTTCGCTGGTGCCCTCGTAGATGGTTGTCACGCGGGCGTCCCGGTAGAGCCGCTCGACGTCGAACTCGGTGACGTAGCCGTAGCCCCCGTGGAGCTGGACTGCCTCGTTGGTGACGTCCATGGCGGTTTCGCTGGCGACGTACTTGGCCACGCTCGCCTGCAGGGGACCGTCGTCCCCGCGGTCGTCTGCCCGGGCAGCAGCGAGTGTGATGGCCCGGGCACTCTGGATCTCCGCGTACATCTCTGCGATCTTGTGCCGGACTGTCTGAATATCAGCGATCGGGCCGCCAAACTGCTCGCGCTCGCCGACGTAATCGCGTGCCATGTCGAATGCGGACTGGGCGAGGCCGACCGACTGTGAAGCGATCCCAATCCGCCCACCAGTGAGGATCGAGAGCGCGGCGCTCAGCCCTTCACCCTCGGGTGTCAGTCTGTTTGCCGCCGGAATCCGTACCTCGTCGAAGGTAAGCGAGGTGGTGTCGCTGGCGCGGAGGCCGAGTTTCTCCTCCGGATCGCCCACTGAGAGGCCGTCTACGTCGCCCGGGACGACGAACTGCGTGATCGAGTCCGGATCCTCGCGGTCGGTCTTCGCGAAGACGATGTAGACGCCCGCGCGCTCGCCGTTGGTGATCCATTGCTTCTCGCCGTCGAGCACGTACGCGGTCGGGTCGCTGTCCCCCTCGCCGCCCACGGGTCGGGCCTCAGTCGTCATCTCCGCAGGATTCGAGCCCGCACCCGGCTCCGAGAGCGCGAACGCACCGACTGGCCGGCCCTCGACCATCTCCGGGAGCCAGCGGTCCTTCTGCTCCTCAGAGCCGAACTCCGCGATACACGAGGTCGCCAGACAGTGAACTGACAATGCGGTTGCCACTGCCAGCGCGCCGTAGGCGACTGCCTCGTTGACTACTGCATAGGTCACACGGTCGGCGTCGTAGCCGCCGTAGGCCTCGGGCGTGGTCAGCCCGGTCAGGTCGAGGTCTGCCAGCCCGTCCCAGACGTCCTCCGGAAACTGTTCGGTCTCGTCGGCCTCCCGAGCGATCGGCCGAATCTCCTCGACTGCGAACTCCCGAACCACCTCCCGAACTGCCGCCTGTTCGTCGGACAGGTCCATAGCCATCTATTCGGCGCTCGGGCGAAAAAGCTAGGCGTCGATCAGTGCCCGGCGACCCGCCAACTGCCTCGGGGTCAAGTGGTTCGAGACGCAGAGCGTCTCGTCATCACGGAAATCGGAGATTTCCGTACGACTCCGTGGCATCCGTCTTGAATCTCTGCGAAGTGGTCTCTGCTGTCGGCACGCCCGGATCACCCCGACAAAAGTCACTGGGTTTGCCTGAGAAAACCCCGTATCACTTGTGTTTGTTCGGATCTCGGGAAAATGCCACGAATATCGAATATCATAGGTCGTAACAGGTGTATAAACGGAAGATCCATATACCGCTCTCCGTCGGATCTATTCGTGTGAACAATGCACACGATATCGCCTGTGCGGTTCTGGCCGACTGAGAGTATTCCGGACGAGTCGAGACGGATCCGTTCGGGTCCCAGAGCGGCTTCACCGGACTCAAAGTAACGATCCTCACAATGTCCGACCTCACTGACAGCAGCTCCGGATCGAATCGGCGCATCGAAACGTCGCCGCTCCGGCGCAGTCTCGAAGTCGAGTACTGGGTCGTCGACGAAGCCGGACGGTTGACCTCGCCGGACGGGCTCGTGGAGGGTGCCGAGGGCGTCGAACGGGAGTTCGTCGAACCACTCCTCGAGATCAAGACGTCACCGTGTGAGACGACGGCGGAACTCCGCTCGGAGCTATTCGAGCGCCTCGGTCGTGCCCTGACGCGTGCCGATGCGGTAGGGAAACGACTCGTTCCGCTCGCAACGCCGATCCATCACGGCGAGATCACGGACCGGCCGAGCGAGCGGACGCGGATCCAGGATCGGGTCCTGGGGGACGATTTCGAGTACGTTCGGCACTGTGCTGGCACGCATATCCATTTCGAACAACAGCCTGGCTTCGAGATCGACCAGCTCAACGCGTTGATCGCGCTGGATCCCGCAGTGGCGCTGGTCAACTCCTCCCCGTACTACCGTGGGGAGAAGCTGGTTACTGGTGCCCGCTCGAAGCTGTACCGGCGGATGGCCTACGAACGGCTGCCCCATCAGGGACAGCTCTGGCCGTATGCCGACGACCGGGAGGAGTGGGCCAGACGGCTCGAACGGCGCTACAGCGAGTTTCTCACCGAGGCGGTGCTCGCTGGCGTCGATCCCGAGACGGCAAAACAGGCGTTTTCCGTCGAGAACGCCGTCTGGACGCCAGTGCAACTACGACACCGGTTCTCGACTGTCGAGTGGCGATCGCCCGATACCGCCTTACCGACGCAGATCCTACAGCTCGCCGACGACGTCGCCGGAGTCGTCGAGCGCGTCCGGGACGGTGAGTTCCGTATCGAGGGGGAGTCCGGACGTGTATCCGATGATGCCGTGGTTGCCCCCGAGTTCCGGACACTCGGGGAGTATATCGAGGCGGCGATCCACGATGGACTCGATGCCAACTCCGTCCGGTCGTATCTCGATCGGATGGGCTTCGATGTCGAATCGTACGAGCCACTGACAGCCGCCGTTGACGCCGGTCCGGACGTGTCCCCCGAACAGGCACGGGCGATTCGGCTGGAGTACGCCGACCGCCTGATAGACGACTTCGAGCAGACGCGCCGAGTTGCCGCGGACTGATCCGAGGAGAGTATGACACAGAGGAGAACGACACGATCATGACGACGCCCAGTATCGCCCTGCTGAACGCAGCACACAAAGCCGACGATACGCGGGAGAACTTCCGACGGGAACTCGACGCGGACGTCACCGAGTTTCACTGCCCGTCAGGAGAGCTCCCCACGAACTTCTGTTACGACGGGTTCGTGGTCACCGGTTCGCGGGCCTCCGTCTACTGGGACGAGCCGTGGATCGGGGCGTTGAAAGAGTGGGTCGGCGAAGCCGTCCGTGCTGGAGTGTCTGCGCTTGGCGTCTGTTTCGGCCATCAGCTACTTGCCGACGTCATGGGCGGAAGCGTACAGAGTATGGGCGAGTACGAGATCGGCTATCGGACGGTGTATCAGGACGGTGAGAACCGACTGCTGGCGGACGTGCCGGACGATCTGACCGTCTTTACGACCCACTCGGATCACGTTACCCAGAAACCCCCGGGAGCGGAGGTATTTGCAAAGAACGAGTACGGCATCCACGGCTTCCGCAAGGATCGCGCTTTCGCGGTCCAGTTCCATCCCGAGTACGACATGGAAACGGCCAGAACAGTAACGTCCTCCAAGTCCGATCAGCTATCCTCGGAGCGCATCGAAGATGTCCTCGCGGATATCACTGCTGAGAACTACGATGCTGCCTGTGAGGCAAAGCGCCTGTTCGACAACTTCCTAGAGTTCGTCGTCGAGGTACAGCGTGAACGCGCCACAGCGGACTGACGACCGGGACGATCGGCGACCGATCACTCGTCGACGAGCTCTACATCCAACCGCTCTTCTATGGCCTCGATCAGCGATCCACCGATCCCCGATTCCACCGCTCGGTTCTGTTCGACCGCGAGGAGATCCGATTCGGCGACATCGAGTTCCTCCGCGAGCTCCTCACGCTGGAGACCCGCGTCCTGACGAGCGCTCTCGACAGTTTCACCGTATCCACGGACGAGATACGGAAGCTGGTCGTCGTCGTAGTCGGTCCCCCCTTCCTCCCAGTGGCTGGTATCGCCATCCCACATGCTCTCGCCGCCGGTCTGTGGGCCGCTCGACTCGGGTGTCGTCGAGGACGAGCCGGTGGAGCCACTGTCGCTCCCACCGCCCTGTTTGCGCCGCTGTTTCTTGTCCTTGTGCGCGTTATCGTCGTGTGGGCGACAGTCCGGACAGACATCGAGCGTCGCTCCCGCAACCTTCGCGGTGCGAAGCGACTCGCTCGTCGCGCCACACAGCTCGCATGCAGCGCCGTCCCCTGAGCCCGAGGAGCCGCCGGTCGAGTATTTGGCCATACGTCGTGTAGAACGGTCGGTCATTTGAATTTCGCGGTCCCCGGCCGGTGTCTCCGCCCACTTAATCGATTTCGAGGTCTGCCCGGTTCGCGCCAGCGAGTTCACAGAGTGCGTCGGCTTCGAGCAGGTGGAGTTCGCCGGGGATGACGAGCAGGTGCAACGGGTCGCCGAACTCGCGGTCGGCGAGGTCCGACAGTGGGGCAGCCTCGACCAGCGGTTCCGGACTGCCCGCGCGGGCGACGACCACGCCCACGAGGTCTGGGTACTCCTCGGCGAGCAGTGTCGCACCGATGTCGGCTGTCATGTACTCCTCGCGATCGGCCTTGATATCGAGATAGACGACCGTATGCAGATCCTGCTCGCGGTTCGCGTCGATGGTCTCGGTGACACTTGCGGGCAGCCCGTCCGCACCGTGGGCATAGGGGAAGGGAAGCGTCGTCGCCTTGCCAAATCGGTAGTTCTGCAGTCCGGTGAGCGAACTCGTCGCCGTCTGGGCGGTAACGCCGTGGATCACGCGCGTCTCGATGTCGCGCTCGTGAGCACGGAGTCGCAGATCGACATGTGTCGTCGAGATCATGGTGTCGCCGGCGGTGAGAAAGACGGCATCGCCCGACTCAGCGGCATCGAGGATCGGTTCCGGCTCTTGCTCTACACCCGCGCGATCACGCACGTCGATATCGATGTCGTGGTGGGCTTCGAGTTCCTCGACGCTGGTCCCGATCAGTTTGCTGGTATAAAACTCCGCGAACGCGTGGTCGGCCTCGCGCAGGGCGTGTTGGCCCTCGACCGTGATCGAACGCTCGTCGTAGAGTCCGAGTCCGACGAAAGTGAGCATAGAGCTATTCGGAGTGGGTCAGTGAAAAGGGGTGTGTGTTCGGGTCGTGCAGACACAAGCGACAAAACTGAGCCGTCCGAAGTGGTGATATGGTACTGAAAGAATCCGATCCTGCACTGGAGGACGGAGACCCTGCGCCCGAGTTCGAACTGCCAGCCGTCGACGGCGAAACCTACACGCTCGACTCGTTCGCGGACTGTGATGCACTCCTGATCGTTTTCACGTGTAACCACTGCCCGTACGCGAAGGCGAAGTTCGAGCATCTCAACGAGCTCGCGGGCTCGTACGATGACGCCGCAGTCGTCGGCATCAATCCCAACGACGCCGAGGAGTATCCCGACGACTCCTTCGAGTCGATGGTCGAGTACGTCGAGGACGGCGAGATTGCCTATGATGCCTACCTACGCGACGAGTCACAGGATGTCGCCGAGGCCTACGGCGCAGTCTGTACACCCGATCCGTTCCTCTTCGCGAAGGAGGATGGCGAGTTCCGACTGGCCTATCAGGGGCGGCTGGACGACGCCATGGATCCTGATGCGGAGGCAACCGAATTCTACGTGCAGCAGGCGATCGAATCCATCCTCAGCGGTGAGCCGGTCACGGTCGAGTGGCGTCACTCGCAGGGTTGTTCGATCAAGTGGCGCGACTAGCGCGGGCGAGCATTTGGGCTGCCCGTCGACGGTCTACCCTCGCCGTTCTTTGCGTTGAGTTTGTTGCGTTCCCAAATCAATTAAAAATCTAACAACACCTGGACAGATCCGTTTAAAATATTTTATAGCTTATTTTGTGGATTTAGAAGCTCTTATTTTTGTTTGAACCAATACATCATTCGTTTTGACAGTTGTCGCTACAGATTAATTTCCATTAACATGTATGAACAATATTTATAATGGATGATTCCTCAGCACGAACCATGCCAGCAGATCACAACAAGCTGCGCAGTAGCGAGATCACGCGCCGTGACGTCGTAAAAGGCGTCGGGGCAGCAGCCATCGGTGCCGCCGCCGCTGGATCTGCCAGTGGGACAGTTGCCGCAAACGACGCACCCGGTGAGACGTCGATGCTCCAGTACTTCCACACCGAGTGGACGGAGATGGAAGCCAACATGGACACCGTCGCCGACGCCGGATTCGACGCGATTCACGTGCCCGCCCCACAGGAGAGCGTGCTCACCGAGGAGGATCAGGACGAGGAACATCCCGAATACGGGCCGGAGTACCCGTATATGCCACCGCTTGGCTACCAACCGTACGACCGCACCTCGCTCGACAGCGAGTTCGGTACCGAAGCGGAGTTCCGCTCGATGATCGACGAGGCCCACGCACAGGGCATCGACGTGATTGTCGACATCGTGCTCAATCACAACGGCTTCGGCCCCGAACTCGACGAGTTCCCGAACGTCAACTCCGAACACTTCTATCAGGAGGGCGGGATCGAGGGATGGATGTACTCCTACGACCCCAACGACGACCGCTGTTACGACGAGAACCAGTGGGAATGTGATCCGTGGGCGATCGAACATCACGACCTCGTCGGCCTCCCGACGCTGGACTGGACCACCGACACGGTGCAGGACCTGGCGTACGACTATCTCCAGTTGATCGCCGACTGTGGCGCGGACGGCGTGCGTTGGGACGCCGCCAAACACATGCACAACTGGGTGTTCGAGGACTTCCTCAACCCGTGGGCCGACGAGCTCGGCCTCTACACCGTCGGAGAGGTACTGTTCGAGCCGATCGGCTACATCGACGAGTACGCCCAGACGGGGATGGATATCACCGACTATCCGCTGTTTTACACGATGAAGAACGATGCGTTCACTTCCGGTGGGGACTTCCGCGCTCTCGACGGTTCAGATGCGGGCTACGTCGCCCAGAACCCGTTCCAGTCGCTGACGATGATCGCCAATCACGACAGCGCGCCCCCTGAACTCGAGGAGCTCGCCCGCGCGTTCATCCTCACTTACGAGGGCTACCCACGCGTCTACAACTATCTGATCGACTTCGACGACCCCGACCTGCAGAACCTGCTGTGGATCCGCGGGAATCTGCTCGGTGGGTCGGCGATCACCCGCTACGTCGACGAAGACCTCATCATTTTCGAGCGCGAGGACAACGCGATCGTCGCACTGAACAAAGGCTGGGGTGACCGAAGCGAGTGGGTGAATGTTCCGTGGACCGACGAACCACTCGAAGAGTACACAGGCAACGCCACCGATACCGAGGCCAACAGTGACGGCTGGGCACCGATCACCGCACCCGCAGGCGGCTGGGCCGTCTACGCGCCCGAAGATGCTGGCGGCGACGGCGGCGACGGCGGCGACGGCGGCGATGGCGGCGATGATGGCGACGGCGACGGCAGCGACGATGACACGTCGGACGAACTCGAAGGCACCTACGCCCTTCGCGCGAACCACAGCGACAAGGCCATCGACGTTGAGAACATCTCGACGGCTGACGGCGCGAACGTCCACCAGTGGGAGTACCTTGGCGGTGACAACCAGCATTGGGCTGTCGAGTCAGTCGGCGGCAGCGAGTACCGCCTGACTGCCCAGCACAGCGGCAACGTACTTGCGGCAGCAGGAACCGCTGACGGCGACAACGTCCAACAAGAGGAGTGGACTGGCGACGCGAACCAGCGCTGGACGCTCGACGACGTCGGCGACGGCTACGTCGTCGAAAACGTCGCCAGCGGTCGTGCGCTCGATGTCGACGGCATCTCCACGGACGACGGAGCGAACATCCACCAGTGGGAGTACGTCGGCGGCGACAACCAGGAGTGGACGCTCGATCCCGTCTGATCGGGTCGATTTCGCCAACAGCCTTTTTGTTGCCGGATACATTCGGGTCTGTAGTATGAAGTTTCGGGGCGACGAGCGCGGCGCGGCCATCCAGATCGGGGCCGTGATCCTGTTTGCCTTCATCGTCATCGCGATGGCGTCCTACCAGGCCACCGTCGTCCCCAGTCAGAACTCCGGCGTGGAGTTCAATCACAATCAGGACGTGCAGAGTCAGATGGTCGATCTGACGGCCGGACTTGACGCCTCCGCGCGTGATGGCACGCGGGGGTCGCATGCCGTTCGGCTCGGGACGACCTATCCCTCTCGGACGTTGTTCGTGAACCCCGGATCGCCGAGCGGGCAGTTGCGGACGGTCGAGAGTGGGAATGGGCAGATATCGGTTGATATCACGACCGATGACGACGACCGGGTTGATAGATTCTGGACTGACTACGACGGTGATTTCGATACGACAAGACTCCAGTACCAACCCAATTATAATGTCTACAATAACGCGCCAAGGACGGTCTACGAACACGGCGCGCTGTTCAACGAAAACCCAAGCGGTTCACCGACTGAGATTATTTCCGGTGGACTCGTTGACGACGGCGAGATCACACTGGTCGCACTTCGAGGGGACGTACAGTCGGCGTCAAGTTCGGCGGTGTCGGTCGACCGCCGCGCGCTCAGTAGCTCCTCAAACACCGTAACAGTCGAGAGTGGGACGATCACGCTACCGATCGAGAACGAGGAGTACTGGAGGGACTGGGAAGAGCGAACCGACCCTGACGGCATCAGTATCTCAGTTCAACAGGATCCCGACAGGGTGATATTGGATATTACTGATACGGTCGAGATCCGCATGGCGGAAGTTGGCATCGGAAGCGTGTCACACGCAACACCGAATGAACGTGTCGAATATGCCGTCCTAACTGATCCCCAGCGACCGACAGTAACTGTCGAAGTCCGAGACGAATTCAACAACCCTGTATCGGGGGTCTCTTTCACTGGAATTGACGGAGGAGAAACGAACAGAGAGCGGACAGATCGGAACGGCGAGATCCGTGTCAGCGAGATCGACGACGGCGGATTCACGATCGAAGGGCTGGGAAAAATCGGTGACGTCGAATTCACCGATGAGGAACTCGAAGACGCGCCATCGACTGGAGGTGGTGGCGGAAGCGGCGGCAGCATCGCTTATTATGTTGACTGGCTCAGTTGTGACGAGCAACCGGACCAAGTGTGCAACGATGGCGCATATGAAATAGGCCAAGGAGAGGAGCGAGAGTTCTGGATGGAAGCGACCGACGACAATGGTAACGTTCGCGTGAGCGGTGCGCCAGTGGATTTCTACGTTAAGGATTCGGCAGGCGTCGTTGATGATCACGACCCAAAGTCGGGTCAAACAGGATCAGATGGTTACAGTACTACAGTAGTAGACGTCGCCAACGATGCGAGCGATGGAGAGACGTTTACGCTCGGCACATCGAGCGGCGGTGATTTCGAAGAAATCACGATATTAATCGGTGAATCTACTGGTCCGCAACCGTCGTTCGGTACAGTATCGGCGCAGGCCAGTGGACCGGGTGGCGGACCAGTCGCAAACCGACTTGATTCGGTTGCATTCGATGGGAATGTCGACGACGTCGATTCGAGTGGATCGATCCGCTTCGAGTTGATCGACGACGGCGACATCTATTACGAGAACGAAAGACCGATGAGCGATACTATCGACACATCGGCTGAACTCGAAGGCGGTGACCGACGGGACGTTCCTGTTGACGTCCGGATAACACTGTTAAGTAGCTCCGGTAACGTGTACGATCAGTTGACTGGGACGTTCAGCGACAACAACGAGGAACTGTCGACCGAAAACGGCGATCTCGAATGAGATCGGAGATGAATGACAATCTACGGGAGTCCGGATTTGGGGTAGACACCCGCGGCCAGGCCATCCAGATCGGCGCACTTCTCCTGTTCGCCGCGCTGATCGTCGCCGCGGCGGGCTATCAGGCCGGAATCGTCCCGGACCAGAACTCGGAGATCGAGTTCAACCACAACCAGCAGGTGCACGGCGAGATGGTCGAGTTGCGAAACGCCATGCTCGTCGCCAGCGACCGGCAGAGCACACAGACAAGACGCGTCACCCTCGGGACCCGATATCCGGAGCGGACGCTGTTCGTAAATCCGCCACCAGCGAGCGGTTCGCTACGGACGAGCGACCGGCAGGAGATCCGCTTTGAGAACGCCGACAGCACGGGCGCGACGACGTTTACCACTCGGTCAATCGAGTATCGGCCACGCTATTACGAGTACCGTAGCGCGCCGACGACGGTGATCGAACACGGAGCGGTGTACAACGACCACGGGACTCGCGTGCTGGCGATGACCGACACCGCGTTGATCGAAAACGGCGAGATCTCGCTCGTGCTGGTCGACGGTGAGTTGTCGCTGGCAGGCGATCGGGTCCGACAGGTATCGGTCGATGCGGCGTCGGCTCGAAGCAGGACGGTGCCGATCCAGTCGGCTGACGGCGACGAGTTTACCCTCGAACTCCCGACGCGACTGTCCGAGGAGGACTGGGCGGACACGGGCGCGCTCGACGGCCACGACTTCGAGGTGACAGACGGCGTGTTGCGTGTCACGCTCGATGGGGAGCGTTCGTACGATCTCACGATAGCCCGACTCGGGTTCGGAGGCGATATCGAGCCAGCGGAGCCCGCGTATCTCACCGAAGTCGAGGGGGAGGACGACGTGACCGTCGAATTGCGCGATGAGTACAACGCGCCGATCGAAGGCGAGACGGTGACGCTGTCGGTCGCGGACGGTGATGGGAGACTCGAATCGGGGGACGCGACCGGTACCGAGACCGATCTGGTGACCAATCGTGAGGGACAGGTCAGCGCGAGGTACGTTCCCGGCGATGGTGAGACAGGGACTGTGACGGTAGAGGCGTTCCACGAGAGTGACAGCGTCGGCTCGGTCACCATCGAGTTCGACGTCGCCGGTTCGACCGGTAGCGGGGAATCACGACCGGGGAGCGGCGCAGTCGTCTGGAATGAGGACGATCCGACCGTCGCGGACGCCGACAGCGAGTTCTCGCTTGAAGCCACGAACAGCCGCGGTGACACACTCGCCAACTTTGCCGTCAGCGATCGGGATGTCGTGCAGATCGTCGACGCCCCGGAATCGTTCACTGACGGGACCGCAGAGCCGACGTTCGAGATCGATGGCGATGCGGCGAGCGCATCAGGCAGGGACAGCTGGTACGCGTACGTCTTCGACCGATCTAGCGGCGACCGGCTGACACTCCAGCTACCGGATACCGTCGGTGTGGTCTGGGAGACACTCGAAGACTGGGCAGACGCCGACGAGCAGGATGGTGTTGTCCACGAGACGTTCGGCGACCGACAGGACGACGCGATCCAGCTGGGCTACGAGGGAACGGACGACGGGCTCGTGGGATACTGGCCACTGGATGAGGAGGACGACACTGTTGCCGAAGACGTCTCTGGGACCGATAACGACGGCGATCACGCTGACAGTCCCGTGATCGGCGCTGACGGGCTGCTCGAAACGACGAGTTACGAGTTCGATGGAGAGAGTGGGCACGTCGAAGTGCCCCATGACGAGAGCCTGGAGATGAGCGACGGCGACACAGTGACGGTCTCCACGTGGGCGAATCAGGCGAGCGATCAGAGTGGCGAGGAATGGGTCGCACTCGTTCAGAAGTCCGACACCTCGTTCAACCTGCAGTTGGCCAACGGAAACGAGCCGACGTTTACGATCCACGACGGAGGATGGAACGAGGCAAACAGCGGTATCGAACTGGAGACCGATCAGTGGTACCACCTCACGGGCATCTACGACGGGGACGAAGCGCGGATTTACGTCGACGGCGAACTGGAAGGAACCACGACGGTCGATGGCGAAATGACCGACGCAAGTGAGTTCGGTGTTGGAATCGGTGAGAATCTGGATGCATCAGGGCGGCATCTCGACGGGCGGATGGACGAAGTACGATTGTACGATCGGGCGCTCACTGAAACCGAAGTAACTTCGCTCGAAGACATTCGTACCGGCAGCTACACGAGCGGCGAAAGAACTGCTACGGAGCCGTTAGACCTCGAAACGCTCGAGCTGACAGGTGTCGACGTGACGACGAACGACGGTGATGCGTTAGTACAGGTCGAAGCAGTCTCCGATGACGGCTCGACGGCGACCAGCGATCCGATCCCGCTAGATGGGGGCATCGAGAGCTACACCGTTGAGGGACTCACAGGAGAGGCCGACAGCTTCCGGCTGCTGGTCGAGATGGGGACACCGACCGTCGAGCGCTCGCCCGTCCTGTCCAGGGTCGAGCTATCGGGTGACAGCTTAGCAGACGACCCCGAGCCGGTCAGAGTGAACTTCCAGCCACCGGACGCCGAGTTCTCCGGGGAAACGCCTGAAGGCTACCTCGCAGATGTCGGCGAGGCGTTCGGCGATCACGATGCCGATGTCGACTACGGCTGGATCGACGGCCCAGTTGAAGAGTACCGCGAGCGTGGGAGTGTCGATGATGTCCGATACGACACGCTCGCACACATGAACTGGGACTCCGCTGACGAGGAGTCCTGGGCAGTCGCCATGCCGGACGGCACCTACGACGTGACCCTCGTAATGGGTGATCCGGATCATACCGACTCTGAACATACGGTTACGGTCGAGGACACCACCTTCGTCGACGAGGAGGGCGAAGGCGGGTCGAACTTTGTCACACACCAAGGCACCGTTGAGGTGACCGACGAACAGCTTCGGATTGACTCGGCTGGCCTCGGCTATAACCAGAAGCTGGCGTTCGTTGAGGTCACGCCCGCAGCCGACCCCGGATTGATCGACGACTTCGAGTACCCGACGAGTGTCCTTGACGATCAGTACCGTGTCAACTACGACGGATCGCCGACCAACTCCCACTCGACCGCAGACGGTCAGTTGGTCCTCGGCGACAGCTCCCGGCTCTACTCGGCACCCGGGCTCGGTGGTCCGGAGCCGTATGCAGAGCGGGACCTGAACTACTATCCCGAACAAGACGATCAGATCACCGCTACGACTACTCTCGGGCAAGAAGACGTCGTCACAACGTTCAATTTCGGCGTCGACTCCGATGAGCCGATTCGGGGATACACAGTAAAGCTCGATCCGACAAGCGAGGATCCGGGGAACGACGCGACCGTCCAGCTCTACAGCGAGGACGGCGATTTCGAGAACTACCCGAACCTCGACGATCAGGAGATCGACCTCGACGCCGGAACCGAGTACGAGATCGTCGTTGATTGGGGCGAAGACACAGTGCAGTTGCGTCTGTTTGAGGTGAATGGGGAGGAACTGACGGATGAACCGCTTCGTGTCGACAGTATCGATGAGTTTGACAGCTATCGTGGTATCGCGGTTCAGAACAGGTATCTTGACGATCCCAACGATGGAGAAACTGTCTGGGAGGAGATTCGGTCAGATATCAACGGCTAAAACCCAGCTGTCGGGACGGTTATGATAGCGACGTAGAGTTGTTTCATTTCCTGTGATTACGGCACATGTCGAAACCCCTATCGACAAACCCATATAGAACCTTCACACACGTTTACCCATGACTGAAGTCGGTATCGACGCCATCGAGATCAGGACGGGCAACCTCAGACTCGACCTGCCGAACACGTTCGCGCCCCAGAAGGGCGAAGATCCCGAGAAGTACACGAAGGGGCTCGGGCTGACCGGAAGCTCGTTCCCGGATAGCTACGAGGATATCGTGACGATGGCGGCCAACGCCTCCCATCGGCTGATGGAGCGCAAAGGACTCGAACCCGAGGATATCGGACGGATCGACGTCGCGACCGAGAGCGCCTTCGACAACTCCAAGCCGGTGTCGACGTACGTCGCAGGCTGTCTCGAACAGGTCTACGAGGGCGATTTCCACCACGCGAACAAGGGCGAGCGGAAGTTCGCCTGTATCGCGGGCACCCAGAGTCTGGACGACGCGTATAACTGGATCCGGGCTGGACGAAATCGCGGCAAAGCGGCGATCGTGATCGCGACGGATACGGCGCTGTACGCGCGGGACGACCCCGGCGAGGCGACACAGGGTGCGGGGGCAGTTGCCATGCTCATCGACGAGGATCCGGATCTGGTTTCGCTGTCCGTCGAGCAGGGGTATGGCTCGGCTGACGAGACGGACTTTCTCAAGCCCAACCAGCAGTTCCCGAGCGTCGACGGCAAGCGATCGGTGCAGGTGTATCTCGCGCGGATGCGCGAGGCGCTGGAGGACTACAAGTCGGTGGCGGGGGCCATCCACCCCGACGACTTCGCGTACGGTCCCTTCCACACGCCGTTCCCGGGGATGGTGCGCAAGGCCGCCGTGCTGGCGTACCGGAACCTGATCCGCGATACGGACATCGCCGACGTGCTGGCCGAGGAGATCGGCGAGCAGCCCCGGCGCGATGACTTTGCGGATGACGACGCCTTCTTCGACGCACTGACCGAGTACACCGACGCGCTCTCGGGGACCGAACGGTATCAGGACTGGTACGGGGCCACGATCGAACCGACGCTCGGTATCGCTCGTGAGGTCGGCAACTGGTACACCGGATCGGTTCACGTCGCGCGGATCAGCGCGCTCCGTCACGCCGCAGCAAACGACATCGACCTCGCCGGGCAGCGCCTGCTGGTCGGCTCCTACGGCAGCGGGGCACAGGCCGAGATCCATACCGAGACGGTCCAGGAGAACTGGCGCGAGGAGATCGAGGCGCTGAACGTCGACGAGCAGCTCGATCGCCGGTACGAGCTTACGTTCTCCGAGTACGAGGAGATCCACGACGCGCACAACCACGAGATGGACACCGAAGTCGAGGAGCTCACGACGCCCGAGTCCGAGTTCGTCTTCGACGGCTGGGGCCGGATGGGCGAGCGCAAGTACCGGTACGTCGAGTAGCAGAGACGAGCGGGAGACAGACCCGGTTTCGCCCCATTCATTTTTTGCTCGATGCCGTCGATATCCCCCTATGGAGACGCTCAAGCGCACGCTGCGCGAGGCCCCCATCGTCGATCGAGGCGAGTACCAGTACTTCGTCCATCCGGTAACCGACTGCTTGCCGGAGGTCCAGCCGGACCTGCTACGCGAGATCGCAACTGCATTCGAGGCGGTGGTCGATCTCGATCGGGTCGACAAGATCATCACGGCCGAAGCGATGGGCGTCCATCACGCCGCGGCCCTGAGCATGCAGACGGATATTCCGTTCGTGGTCGCCAGAAAACGCGCGTACGGCTTCGAGGACGAGGTTGCGGTCCACCAGACGACCGGCTACGCCGAGGACGAACTCTACATCAACTGTATCGAGGATGGAGAGCGCCTGCTCTTTGTCGACGATGTCTATGCGACCGGCGGGACGATCCGAGCAATGTGTGATGCGATCGCCGAGACCGGCGGCGAACTCGTCGAGGCGGCGGTCGTCATCCGACGCCAGACGGGTGAGGAGCCGGTCGATCTACCGATCGAGGTCCAGCACTTGCTCGAAGTGGATATCGTAGATGGAGAAGTGGTGATCCTCGACGACGTGACGGCCGAGGCCACCGAGTAAGTCAGGGCAGGTCGCGGATCGAATCAAGCATCCCGTCGACATCGGCGTTCGAGACGGCCAGTGAGTAGCCGTCGATCGCGGCCAGCTTCGGCGCGTGCTCCCAGAGATCATCAGGGTCGAGACCGTGGAGGACGACCGCGTTTGGCGTCGGATTGACCACGCGAAGCGCGACTAGCGGCGACTCCCCGCGGGTGACGCCGGTAAAGACGAGGCTCCGGTTCGTGCTCTGGCCGTACAGTCGGAAGAACTCCTCGCTGGAGAGGCGGGTGATCGCGCTGATGCTGTCTATTACCGTGTGACCGGTTATCGACTCCTGTTCGCCCTCGACGATTTCGGTGGCGGCGATGGCATCGTAGAACCGACCGAGCGGGATCGAGGTCGAGTACTCGCGCAGATCGAGCACGATATCGCTCTCGAACCCGGCCGAGAGTACGCGGGCGTACTGGCGGATCCGGTCGCCTCCGCGACGCTCGTCGATGGCGAGCAACGCCTCGACGATGCGATTGATAACGCTGATGCCGGGACTCGCCCGGCGGCCGCTCTCGTAATCGCTGATAACGGACGAGGAGATGTCGAGCTGATCGGCGAGTTCGGTCTGGGAGGCGTCGAAATCGGTTCGCCATTTACGCAGGGTTGCGCCGGGATCGTCGCTCAGCGTAATCTCGCCCGCTATCTTCTCGGCGAGGTTTCGCCTGGGGTCCTGCTGGGTCGTCATGCAGAGTGCTGTGCGAGCGCGAACCAAAAGAATATCGAAAGAAGCATTCGACAGTTGCCGAACTCCGCCGGAGTACAGGCAACATAAACGCTAACATGGAACAGCCTCGAAGAAATATATGCCCTCGACCGTCGTTCACGTCGCGTTCGCCGGACTGATCGGGACAGCACTGCTCGCACGCCACTTCGACGCGAAGTCGATCTGTATCGTCATGACCGTCAGCGCCGCTATCGATCTGGATACGATCATCGATATCTGGATTCCGGGCGCACACCGTGCGTACTTTCACAATCTCGTCTTTCCGACCCTGATACTGCTGGGGCTGTGGTGGGACGTCCGCTGGCGCGAGGAATCGTACGTCAAAGGCAAGTGGGGCGATTGGGGCGTCCGGGTTACCTGGGTCAGCATGGTCGCACTGATTTTTGGGCATATCCTGCTCGATGCCTTCTTCAACGGTGTAAACCTCTTCTGGCCGCTGCACGACCGGTTTTACGATCTCTCGGGCGAGCTCCTGATCTCGGATCAACGCGGGCTCGTCCAGACGTTCATCGACGGCGAGACCGCAGAAGGCACCGTTGCGGAGACACATTACACGACGGGTGTGAATCCCACGCCGGGAGAGACGCCCGGGGACGTAGAGCGGCGATTTCCCATCGCGGGGACCGGCGAGCGGTTCGTGCTGACGATCACAGGGTTTGCGGTCGTCGCGATGCGCCTGTACGAGGAGCGGCGTCGGGGAGAGTAACCAGATCAGTCCTGTTCTCGTACCGTCGATCCGACTACCAGCGCCGCACCGATGATCACGAGATTCTTGATGATATACTGCCCCTCGACCGTGAGCGCGTGGGGGAACGTGACAAAGGCCACGTCCGGCAAGAGCACGAGCGGCAGGAACGTGCCCGGCATCTGGAGCGCCAGTAGCAGGATACCGACCCGGATCAACGGCTTGTAGAGGAGACAGATCCCGATCAACACCTCCCAGACGCCCAGAACCGGCACGAACAGTTCGGGCGGGACGACGTAGACCGTCGCGGCGACGAGGTCGCCCGCTGGACTGACGCCGAAGACCTTCAGCGCTCCAAACCAGATAAACACGACACCGAGCCCGAACTGCAGAATCGGAAGGCTCCAGCGGTCCATCCACGCCGCGATTTCTTGATCGATGGTCTCGAAACGATCTCGATACGGCTCTAGCTGTTCGGGGAGTGACATCGTGGACATTCTGATTACGCCTATACCGAAACTAGGCACTGGTGGGGCTTAATCGCGTCGTCTACGAAGAAACAATAATTAGGAACTTGTGCGCTCAGCGGCCGAGCAGCCAGCTCTCGCCGGTTCAGTCGGGGAGGTATCTGACGTTGAGCAGCCCCTCGTCGGCGTCGGATCGGACCTCGACCCGGACGGCGTCGAGCCGGGCCGCGCGTTCGAGTGTTGCGAGGTCATCAACCACATCAGCGGTGGCAGCCGCAGTTTCCGATGGGGGTACAGAGATAACGTGAAGTTCGCCAGTTCCGGCACGTTCGACGCGCTCGGCGTCGCCGACCGACTGCTCTGTAGCGATCTCTCTGGCCTGTTTTGTCGGCGAGAGATCGGAGTCGACGATCTCGATCTCCCGACGAGCATCGATCTCGACGACCGACCAGACGACGTCCATCGGGGGTTCCGGCTCGATGGTCGCGTCGACGACGTCCCGTTCGCTCACGTCGGGATTCGAGGCGAGCGTGTGTATCTGCCCGTTCGTCACGTCACGAAAGACCGCCGACTCGTCGTCGGCCGAGGTGACGACGAAGGTACCAGCTTTTTTGCTCACATCTACCGTAGGCGATCCGGGACACTTTGGGGTTTCGCGTCGCCCCTATCGCCAGATCCACCGCTGGACGGCGAAGATCAGGATCGCACCGATCACTGGCGGGAGGAGTCCGGTGAGCGAGGGCAGTCCGTAGAGAAACTCGATTACGGGGGCCAGCAGTGCGGGGGGATCGGAACGTGCGTCTGCGGGAGCCGATATCACGAGTGCCAGATACATCGAGGCCACAAACAGGTACCCCGCGATCCCGAGGGCGGCGTCCCCCTGGCGATCGGCGCGGCCCTTCTCGCGGTTCTTCGCTGCGTAGAGCACCGGGCCGACGAGCGGCGCGAGGAGGGCGAGTCCGACCAGCGGCAAGAGCGCCCGACCGATCATATTCAGCGCCGTCTGACCTTCCGTCTGGTCGATCCAGATGGGTAATCCGAGCAACACGAGCGCCACCATAAAGAGACCAACCAGGGCGCTGACGACCGCATACGAGCGCAAAAGCAGTGAGTCACTCGACCGAAACGTCCGACCGTAGGACTTGCGGAGGATGCTCCGGGAGCTACTCTCCGTCGCTGCGCCGTCCGTTGCCGCGTCAGTCATTGCTCGACGCTTGGGCTGGAACGGGGTTAAACCGCCCGATACACCTGATGGACCGTCCCGGGCGTTCTCAGCCCATCTTCCCAGCGATTGACACCGAATTGATTTCCCGCCGCCCAACGCTGTACGGCGGGTTTTTGATCCCGGCGCGTCCAACTGTTCGTATGGACGTAGATATCGGTAACGCGCTCGCTACGGAGGCCTCTCCGGGGATCTCCCGCGCAGCGCTGGAACGACTTGACGAGGACGTCGCGCAGGCACACGAGCGGATCCAACGTGGTCGGGCGAACAGTGATCATGGCTACGCGGCGCTGAACCTTCCAGCGACAGCGCATCCGGACACGATCCGCGCTGCCGTCGAACCGTTCGACGACGCCGACCATCTTCTGGTCGTGGGCATCGGCGGAAGCGCGCTCGGCGCGGCGACGCTCGTGGACGCGCTGGACGGCGACCTCTCGGTCCACGTCCTCGACAACGTCGATCCGGCACACATCAACGACTTGCTGCAGTCCGTCCCGCTCGCCGACGCCGCCGTCAACGTCGTCTCACGCTCGGGGACGACTGCTGAGACGCTGGCGAACTTCCTCGTCGTCCGCGACGCCATGGACCAGGCAGGCGTCGACTGGACCGACCGGACGTTCGTGACAACCGGCGATGAAGGGCCGCTGCGGGATCTTGCCGGGACACACGATCTGCCAAGTCTGCGGGTCCCAGATGATGTTCCAGGCCGCTTCTCTGTACTCTCTACAGTCGGGCTTGCGGCGGCCGTACTCGACGGACACGACATCGACGCGATTCTTGCGGGGGCAGGCGAGGTCGCTGACGGCCTCACTGGCTCGCTGTTCGAGTGTCCCGCATACGCCTACGGCGCGACCACATACGCGCTGGACGCTCGCGGCGCAGCGGTCAACGCGATGATGCCCTACGCCGAGTCCCTGGAGACCTACGCGGAGTGGTTCGCACAGCTCTGGGCCGAGAGCCTGGGTAAGGACGGTCTCGGACAGACGCCAGTCCGGACCCTCGGCGCGACGGACCAGCACTCCCAGTTACAGCTCTACCGTGCAGGCCCGCGAAACACGATGGTGACGCTGGTTAGACCGACCGAACGGACCGACCGCGAGATTCCGACGACCGATATCGAGGGGCTTGCCTATCTCGGCGATAGCTCACTGGGCGAACTGCTCGACGCTGAATTCGCCGCAACCGAAGCGAGTCTCGCCGCGGCGGGACGCCCCAATGTCCGGGTGGAGATTGATCGAGTCGACGAGCGCGGTCTCGGAGAGCTCCTCTACGGGATGGAGGCCGCCTGTGTACTGGCGGGAGAACTCTACGGCGTCGATACGTTCCAGCAGCCCGCTGTTGAGTGGGGCAAACGTGCGGCTCGCGGCCTGCTCGGCGGTGGCGAGTTCGAGGAGGCCGACGCTGTCGACGCGAAAACGACATTGCGGATCGAATAGCGCCACTGGAGTAGTGGCCCAACGCATGGACCGGGAGAGATTCGTCGATATGGGGATCGCCTGCGCGGCTCTCACTGCGGCCGTGACGCTCCAGCCCTGGCCTTCACCGGCGGTGGTTGATGATTCCCTTCCGATCCCGGTCTCACCGCCGTTGGTCGCCACCGCGTTCGCACTCCTAGCACTTGCCGGGTTTCTTGGCCGCCGGTACGGCTGGCTCGGCCGCTGGACCGGTGTGGTGGCAACGGTTGGCGGAAGTACAGGGGCGGTAATACCGTCGGTGTCCGTGATCGTCGTGCTGACCGACGCGGGGATTGCGGTATCGATCTGGCCGCCGCTGGCAGTTGGACTCGGCGTCACGACCGGTGTGATCGGGATGGTTGACTGGGCGGAACTTCGGGTCGACGATCTGCTCGACCGGTTGGACACGCTCCTCGTCGCCAGCATCGTCGCGGTGACTGCAGTCCTCGCTACCGGGATTTTCGATGTGCTGGTCGGTTCGATCACAACCGCCCTGCTGGCTGTTGATCGGGGGCTCGCAGATGCTGTGACTGGCCAGCTTGCGGCCGCAGCCGGACTCTGGCTCGTCGTGGTGGTGTATCTCTACTGGCGAGAGGGAGGGATTACCTCTATTGATCTACGCTGGCTGGACACGCGGGACCTACTGTACTGTCTCGGAGGATTCATTGGATTGTTGCTCGTCTTGCTTCTCAGTGCGGAGCTACTGGCTGGACTTGGAGTTCCCTCGTCGCCGTCTGGTGTCACCGAAGGCGCCCCCGAGCCCCGTCCTGAACTGTTCCTCGCTGTACTGCTCATCTCGGCGTTGCTGGTCGGGCCGGTCGAGGAACTGCTCTTTCGGAGCGTGATCCAGCGATCGTTGTACTCCTCGTTTACCCGGGCAAGCTCGGTCGTACTCAGTAGCATCCTGTACGCCGCGATCTATCTGCCGGCATACGCTACGGCTCCGTTCTCGGTCGCACTCGCCGGTCTCTCGCTGGCGTTCACCCTGTCGCTCGTACTGGCGGTCACCTACGCACGTACTGACAACGTCCTCGTCCCTGCGCTCATTCACGGCGCGTTTAACGCCTTCCAGTATGCGGTGCTGTACGTTGCCGTGGTACACGAGGTTGGAGTCGGGTGACTGTCCGGCCCTTCGAAGGCTTTATCGGCCGCCTCGGCGTCCGTCCCGATAACAACCATGTCCGAGAAACCCGCCTCTATGTATCGGCAGATCGACAAGCCATCGTACACCCGCCGCGAGTACATGGGAGGAATTCCCGGCTCGAAGATCGCCCAGCACCAGATGGGTGATCTGCAGGCCGACCCCGACGACTACCCCGTCCAGATCAGTCTGGTCACCGAGGAAGCCGTTCAGTTGCGCCACGGCGCGCTCGAAAGCGCCCGCCTGTCGGCGAATCGCCACCTCATCAAGGAGTTCGGCGAGGGCAACTACAAGATGACGCTGCGGAAGTTCCCTCACCAGGTCCTGCGTGAGAACAAACAGGCAACCGGTGCCGGGGCCGACCGTGTCTCCGACGGAATGCGCCAGTCGTTCGGCAAAATCGTCGGTACGGCCGCCCGGATCCCCGAAGGCGACCGCATCTTCACCGCCTGGTGTGATGTCGACCAGGCCGTCGAGGTCAAAGAGGCCTTCCGCCGCTCGTACAACAAGCTCTCGCCGCCGTGTCGCATCGTCGTCGAGCGCGGCGAAGAGGAACTCGTCTCCTGAGATCGGTCGGCGACCGAACAGCATCCTTTTGCGTTTCTGCTCCCCAGTGCCGGCTATGATCGACCTCGTCGCGGTCAACCGCGCGGAGACGTTCGAGCGGATCCGCGACCCACTGGCAAACCGGGACATTCGACTTCACCACGTTCCAGTTACTGAGCGGACACTCGCACTGACTGACGATGCCGCCCGACGTGACGAGTTCGATGTCGGCTTCGTCTATCCGGGACGATTCATGGAAGGTGGGGTTGCCGACGCACTGTTCGATATCCCATGGATCAACGGCCGCGAGGCGGTCGTCACTTCACGAAACAAGGGTGGCGTGATCGCTCGACTCGATGCCGCTGGAGTTCCAGTTCCGAAGACGGTTATGGTCTCGAACCCAGTCGGCCAGGACGAGTTGACCGACGTTTTCGAACGGTTCGAGCCGCCGGTTGTCGTCAAGCCCAACTCGGCGACACGCGGTGTCGGCGTGGCGAAAGTCCACGATCTCGATTCCTTTCTGGGCGTCGTCGATTATCTGGATCTGGTGCACGACTACCGCGCGACCGGCGACAAGTCGTTTCTCGTCCAGGAGTACGTGGCGGGCGCGACCGACTATCGGGCGATGATCGTTGACGGCGAGTACGTCGGTGCCGTCGAACGGCGGTTGCCGGATGACGCGCTTCGCTCGGGGCAGTGGAAACACAACGTCCACCGTGGTGCGGACGCGACCGGTGTCGATCTGCCGAACCACCTGCGCGAGCTGGCCGCACGGGTAGCGGCGGAGCTAGATATTCCGTTGCTTGGGGTCGATCTGCTCGTCTCCGAGGATCGGGCGGTCGTCAGTGAGACGAACGCGCGGCCGACGGTCGATGCGGCGACGAAGTACGAGGAGGGCTTCTACGACCGACTGGCAATGTTGATTGAGCAAGTGGCAAAGGAATGACGGGGCGTCGAGCCTGTGTCGGCTGAGCACGAGCCCGGACCGCTCAGTCGAGGTCTATGTCCGCTGAGTCATCGGCGCGGTCGAAGACGACTTCGAGGACGCCGTTGTTGTAGGTTGCATCCGCGGAGTGTTCGTCGACGGTACCCGGCAGAGAGACCTTGTCGTCGTATTGACGGCGCTCGTTCGCCGCGGAAATCGTCAGTACTTCGCCATCGCACTTGAGATCGATCGCTTCCTTGTCGACGCCGGGAATATCGGCGATCACACGGATTTCGTCGTCGGTTTCGTGGATGTCGACGTGGGTGTCGGTGCCGAACCCGGGGCCGGACTCGAAGCCAGCGCTGGACTCGAAGTCGACGTCACCGCTCATCATATCGTTCATCATCCGCTCGATCTCGCGAAACAGATCGTCGAAGGGATCGTCCCGGTCGTCGCGTCTCATGGCTGTAGGTAGTGACTAGCCGAGCAAAAGCCTTCTGTCCAGTCGTAGCTCTCCTATCGTTCGAAGGGCTGTTTGCAGTGTTGCCATCTCAGTCGCAATTGACTGGTTTGTGTCTGTCAAGTTCTGATCTACACGCCGTTTGATCCTCAACATCGGACCCGGTTTCTACATAATAGTTCATCTGTCGGACGGAGTTTTAGATAAATACTTTACGTGTGACAGAGAAACACTACAGGTATGAGTGGAACTGCAGACGACCCGCTTCGTGTAGGACTGAACGGCTTCGGTCGTATCGGTCGCAATGTGTTCCGAGCAGCGCTCGAGGACGATGGTATCGAAATCGTCGCCATCAACGATATTATGGATGTCGACGATATGGCGTATCTCCTCAAGTACGACAGCGTCCACGGCCGGACCGAGGACGTCTCGATCGACGGCGAGACGCTCGTGGCCGGCGATGCGTCCGCCGATGTGCTCACGGTCAAGGATCCCGCAGATCTGCCGTGGGACGAGTACGACGTCGACGTCGCCTTCGAGTGCACCGGTCTCTTCCGCACCTACGACGAGGCCCACAGCCACGTCGAGGCAGGTGCCGACAAGGCGTTGATCTCCGCGCCCGCAAAGGGCGAGAAAGACGTCCAGACGATCGTGTACGGCGTCAACGACGACGAGTACGACGGCGAGGATGTCGTCTCGAACGCCTCCTGTACCACGAACTCCGTCTCCCCGATCGCGAAGGTGCTCAACGACGAGTTCGGCATCGAATCCGGCGTCCTGACGACGACGCACGCCTACACCGGCTCCCAGAACCTGATCGACGGCCCCAAAGCCAAGACCCGACGTGGTCGCGCGGCCGCCGAGAACATCGTCCCAACCTCGACCGGTGCCGCACAGGCGACCACCGAGGTCCTGCCGGAACTCGAGGGCAAGCTCGACGGGATGGCGATGCGTGTCCCGGTCCCGAACGGCTCGATCACGGACCTGACGGTCGATCTGGCCGAGGAGGTCTCCGCCGAGGAGGTCAACGCCGCGTTCGAGGAGGCCGCTAACGGCGAACTCGAGGGCGTGCTCGGCTACACCGAAGAGGAGCTCGTCTCCAACGACATCATCGGCGAGCCGTACTCCTCCTTCGTCGACGCCAACTCCACGATGAAAGTCGAGGACGGTCTCGTGAAGGTCCTCGCATGGTACGACAACGAAGTCGGCTTCTCGAACCGCATGCTCGACGTCGCGAAGTTCATTGTCGACGAAGCCTAAAGGACCGACTACCTTTTTAGTTCACCGCAGCCCATACCCAAACTATGTTCGAAACTATCGACGACCTCGACGACCAGCAACGACTCCTGATGCGCATCGACGTGAACGCCCCCGTCGACGACGGGGAGGTGCAGGACAACCGCCGGTTCGTCCGCCACGCCGAGACGATCTCGGAACTGCTCGCGGACGACCACGCAGTCGCGCTGATGGCCCACCAGGGCCGTCCGGGGCGTGACACGTTCGTTACGCTCGAACAGCACGCCGACATCCTCGCGGAGCACGTCGGCGAGTCCGTCGAGTACGTCCCCTCGACCTATGGCGAAGAAGCCCTCGACGCCATCGACGACCTCGAATCCGGCGACGTGATCCTGCTCGAAAACGTCCGGATGACCGACGAGGAACTCGCCGATCTGACGCCCGAAGAGCACGGCGAGACCGAGTTCGTCCAGACGCTCGCGCCCGAGTTCGATGCCTACGTCAACGACGGTTACTCGGTCGCCCACCGCGCACACACCTCGATCGTCGGCTTCCCGCAGGTCATGGACAGCTACGCTGGCCGGGTAATGTCCGACGAGTACGAGTACAACACCAGCGTCGAGCGCCGCGAGTTCGACGGGAAGGTCACGATGGTGCTCGGCGGGACGAAAGCCGAAGACGTCATCGCAGCGATGGAGCACCTGGATGAAAAGGTCGACCAGTTCCTGCTCGGCGGGATCGTCGGTCACCTGTTCCAGCGCGCGAACGGCTACGACATTGGGACGGACACGCCGGAAGGTCCCGGCGGTCTCTACGATGACAACTGGGAGGCAAACGAAGAGACGATCCGCGAGGTCATCGACGAGTACGGCGATCGGATCTCCCTGCCCGTCGACGTCGCCCGGGAGGGCGAGGATGGTGAGCGGGTCACCGATCGGATGGAGAACCTGCAGGGATCGCCCGACGCCTACATGGACATCGGCGAGGCGACGATCGACGAGTATCGCCCGCACGTCGAGGAGTCCGAGGCCGTCCTCGTGAAGGGTGCACTCGGCGTCTTCGAGATGGAGGCGTTCAGCTACGGGACCCGCGGCGTCCTGCAGGCGGTCGCCGAGACCGATTGTTTCTCGGTCGTCGGCGGTGGCGATACCTCCCGTTCGGTCGAGATGTACGATATCGGGACTGAAAACTTCAACCACCTCTCGATCGCTGGGGGCGCGTACCTGAAAGCGCTAACCGGGGAGCCGCTGGCGGCGATCGAAGCGCTCGAAAAGTAGCGCTCCACTCTCGGATATTTTTCGAGCATCGGGAGAACAAGACCTAACACGCTACCAGCCGAGGAGTCGGTATGAGCGAGCTCTACGAGGCCGCAGAAACTGCAGTACAGCAGTGTCTGAATGTCGGTGCCGAGGAGTCCTGTCTGATCGTTACCGACGACAAGCGCCAGCCGATCGGCGAGGCGCTGTACGACGCCGCAACAGCGGTCACTGACGAGGCGACGATCATACGCTATCAGCCCGGCGACCAGCACGGGGAGGAGCCGCCAGCCCCGGTTGCCGCCGCAATGGCCGAGTCTGACGTCTTTCTTGCGCCGACGACCAAGAGCCTGAGCCATACCCGTGCGCGCGGAACTGCGTGTGAGTCGGGTGCACGCGGCGCGACGCTGCCGGGAATCACCGAAGACGTGTTTACGACCGGTCTCGACGCCGACTACGACTCGATCGCGGCGGTCTCCGCGGAGCTACTGGAGACCGTTCAGGACGCCGACGAGATTCGTGTCACGACGCCCGCAGGGACGGATATCACCTTCGCAGTGGGCAACCGGGACTGGCACACCGATACGGGAATCGTTCACGAGCCCGGCGAGTTCTCGAACCTGCCCGCTGGCGAGGTATTCATCAGTCCCACATCGACCGATGGGGCCTTCGTCGTCGACGGTACGATGCGGCCCCATGGCCTGCTCGCGGAGGGCCACCAGCTCTCCTTCGAGGTGGAGGACGGCTACGTCACCGAAATCAGCGACGACGAGATCCGCGCACAGATCGAGACCGCTGGCGAAGAGGTCGGACAGGACGCCTACAACCTCGCCGAACTGGGTATCGGGACGAACGTCGGTGTAACCGAACTGGTCGGATCGGTCCTGCTCGACGAAAAAGCAGCCGGAACAGTCCATATCGCGATCGGGGACGACGCCGGGATCGGTGGGGATACCGATGCGCCGCTTCACATGGATGGGATCCTGCGCGAGCCGACAGTGTTCGTGGATGGTCAGGCCATCGAGCTCCCACAGCCCGATCGGTAATGACCAATTCTGACGGTGAGACGTCCCACGAGGATACGCATACGGAGAGTAACAACGGGAGACCCCCCACGATCCGCTCACGGCCACGGCGACTGGTTTCATACCTGCGACATAACCGGACGCGGATACTGACCGATACCGCAGTGCTGGTGGCCTGGGTGCTGGTGGTATCATCTATCTTCAGCTGGCTCGACTTGCCAAACTGGCTCCTCTACGTGGTGATCTTCGCTGGCGTCGTCGTCTACGCCCGGGCCACGCCAACGTGGGAACGACCCTATCAAAGTCCGGACTAGACGAACTGCAACAGCGGGAGGGTCACCGCCACGACCCAGAGCAATGCGCCAGTCCTGACGTAGCCGAACTCGATCCCCGGCTCCCGAGCGGTCTGTGACGCCCCTGCGGCGATCAGCCCGATCCCAACGGCGAGCGCGCCACGATGGACGACCGTGTCGAGCGGGAGCGTCGTGACACCCATAACAGTGTAATCGAGGAAGATAGCGACTGTAAAGCCGAGTGCAGCTGCGGTAAACGCCTGTGCCCGATCGAGCTGGCGCGTCGTGAGATAGGCGGCGATCGGAAACCCGATCACCAGTATGGGGTAGAAGACGGCCACGATGAGTTTCGGGTTGCGTTCGGGGAGGAGACGCTCTGCGCCGACCGCACCGAACCGAATGGACAGGTAGAGCGCGACCAGCACGGCGACAGCCAGCAACGATCGCACCGTCGTCTGAACGTCGTCGTTCGACCACAGCTCCTTGCCCTGCTCGAAGCTCCGGGCCGCTCTGGTCGAGCCAAGCAACAGACCAGCAAACAGCAGGTACGTGGCACGGTCGTCGAGGTCGACGATCGTCACCCAGCCGTCGGCGTCCGAGCTGTCGTCGTTACCGAATCGATCGCGGCTGAGATTCTCGACGTACCATCGGTCGATGAACTCCTCCTCGACGGCCAGCTGTGAGTCTTCGATACTGTGGACGGTGTGTCGTAGATGGAACCAGTCCCAGTGCTCGTCGTGGGCCTGCATCGCGGTCCAGTCATCCTCGCCAGGATCGTTGTACGCCCGTATATGACGCCGATCACCGAGATAGTCGCCATCGGCGAGCTGATACGACTCCACGAGCCACATCGGCGTCCCGTCGGCCGGATCGACGTATACGTACCGGGTCGCACCGTCTGCGCCGCCCCACGCCACGGTCGACGTTGCGTTCCCGTCAATCTCGAACTCCTCTGCGGGGGCAATATCCTGCTCGTCTTCCTCGACGTCTTCCCAGTCCGCGAGCGTGGACTCGCGCAGTGCGCGCTCCGTCACGTCGGAATCACCGTAGACGACGAGGTTAATCGAGAGCGTCCGCTCGTGAGTGCTCGGCTCTCGACTCGTGTACGGCCACAGTTCCGACCCGTCTTCCAGGGTCACAGTTTCGGGCTCGCCGGGTGACGCTGATTCGGAGAACTCGGCAGTCACTATCGACGCGCCAGCGATCATAGCGATCACGACGAACAGAATGGTGACCGCCGTTGACGGGCGGACATCGATCGGCACACTCGTCCTTTCCGAGTATTGCGTATATAACGCTTGTGGGCGCGATAGAGTGCGGAACTACCTGAACAGCAACTGGAGACGAAACGTAGCCATTACGACCGATCCCGGCGTATGATTTTAGTGCGCGGGATTCCTAATGGTTCATGTATGGGATTCGGTAGCTACGACGAATCCGAACAGGAAAATCAGGATTTTGACACGGACATTGATGAGAACAACGTCGGCGCGGGCAGCGAGCACGACGGCGAGATAGAGTACGAAATCGGAGCATCGAACAACGAACTACTCGACCGTCTCGAAGAGATCAAAGACGAGTAACGTCGATGCAGGCCGGAACGCGGGCGCTTGGAATCGCCGAATCGTACAGCGGTTCGGCCGATGAGTCGTATGCCACGCTCGCGGGCGCGGTTGTTCGGGCTGATCGTGTAGTAGATGGTATCGGCTTCGATCGGACCACTGTCGGCGGGCTGGACGTGACCGACGCTGTCTGTCGTCTGGTCGACCGCGACGACGTTCGTCTTGTACTGTTATCGGGGATTGCACTCTCCTGGTACAACCTCTGTGATCTCCGGGCGGTACACGACCGGATCGATCGGCCGGTACTCTCGGTGAGCTACGGGGAAAGCGATGGGCTAGAAGCGGCGATACGGCGTGAATTCGACGGGGAACCGCTCCGGAAACGCCTGGAGATCTATTGGTCTCTGCCCTGCCGTCGATCAGTATCCGTCGACGGACGTACGGTTTTTGTTAGATCGATCGGTGATGTCGAGACAGAGGCAGTCGTCCGGCGATTTACCTTGGGCAATGCGCGGCCGGAGCCTGTACGTGTCGCCAAGTTGGCTGCACGGGCAGCACACGCCTATCGACATAGCTGACACACCCCATCAGCCGTTCGTGAACTATCCTGAACAATCCCGCACAAACAGGGGTGTCATCCCGACAATCTGGAGACAGTAGTTTCATTATCGAGACGACCGTAGCCACACGTACGATGTCGTTACTGATAGTTGCAGGAATCGTCGCCGCTGGCACTGCCGTCCTCCTCAGTGTCCTCTTAGCGGTCTGTGTCGGTCCCTCCCTTCTCTCCGCGCCCCTCCGTAATCCCGAAGCGTTCAGGCGTCGCCTGTACAACGTCGCGCCGTTTTTCGTCGTGCTTGTACTCGTACTGGGAATTAATAAGGGCCTCCACGACGTCAGTCAGGACGTCTCGTGGGTGGTCGGACAAAACGTCACCGGTGTGTTCTATGATCTCGAGGGGGAGTTCCTCATTGCGCTCCAGAACGCGTTCCCCGAGCAAGCAGCGTTTTATTTCTCGTTTATTTACGTATTCGGCTACGTGGCGTTGCTTGTCTTCCCGATGATCGCGTATCTGTTCAGCGATAGCCTCCACAACCTGAAAGTGACGCTGATCGCGTACGCGACCAACTACGGTATTGGCGTCCTGATGTACACTATGTTTATCGCCTATGGTCCGCGTAACGTGATGGAAGGACTGCTCAGCCAGCCGATGTACGAGGTGTACCCCGAAGTAATGTTTCTGACCTCCGCGGTCAACACCAACACTAACGTCTTCCCCTCGTTGCACACCTCGCTTTCAGTCACTGCGATGATCCTGGCACTGATGAGCCACCGCGAGTTCCCCCGGTGGACGCCGATCGCCCTCCTGCTGGGTACCAGCGTCGTTATTTCGACGATGTATCTCGGCATCCACTGGCTGACTGACGTGATCGTCGGCGTGGCGCTCGGCGCGCTGGCCGTCTACATCGGCGAGTACGTTGTTAACCGGGTCGACCGCTCCGGAGTAATCGCCGATCCAGACGATGACCAGCCCTCTGTCAGCGTCTCGGACTGAAACTCGTCTGGGAACCGCCGAAGCGACGATTTCCTCACTCGAAGGCCGCAATGCCGATTGCTCACTGCCCTTGCACCGTTTCTCGTGACGCTTTCGCGTCACTCGAAGGCCGCAATGCCGATTGCTCACTGCCCTTGCACCGTTTCTCGTGACGCTTTCGCGTCACTCGAAGGCCGCAATGCCAGTGAGATCTTCTCCCACGATCAACGAATGGATATCGTGCGTCCCCTCGTAGGTGTAGACGGTCTCCATGTTGGCGAGGTGGCGCATCGGTGGGTAGTCCGTGGTGATACCGTTCCCGCCGAGCATCTCTCGGGCAACGCGGGCCTGATCGCGGGCCATCCGGACGTTGTTGCGCTTCGCCATCGAGACTTGCTGTGGACGCAGATTGCCGCGCTCTTTCAGGTCGGCGAGCCGGTGGGCCAGTAGCTGGGCTGTCGTCACCTCTGTCGCCATCTCGGTGAGTTTCTCCTGTTGCAGCTGAAAGCTCGCGATCGGTTGGTCGAACTGCTCGCGATCAGTCGCGTACTCACGGGCTGTCTCGAAGCAGTCCCGGGCCGCACCGACCGCTCCCCAGGCGATGCCGTACCGGGCCTGCGTGAGACAGGAGAGCGGCCCTTTCATCCCCGTTACGTCGAGGACGTTTTCGGGCGGAACGTAGGCCTCTGTCAGCGATATCTCACCGGTCGAGGACGCCCGCATCGAGAGCTTGCCGTCGATTTCGCTCGTCGTTACTCCGTCGGCGTCAGTCTCGACGAGGAAGCCACGGACCGGCTGGCTCTCTGTCGAGACATCCCGCGCCCACACCACTGCGAGGTCGGCGATGGGCGCGTTCGTGATCCACGTTTTCGTCCCGGTGAGCCGGTAGCCCTCGCCGTCGGCCTCGGCACGGGTTTCCATGTTTGCCGGATCCGAGCCGTGCTCCGGTTCGGTGAGGCCGAAACAGCCGACGGCCTCGCCCTCACCCAGCGCGGGCAGCCAGCGCTCTTTCTGGGCCTCGGTGCCGAAGGCGTGGATCGGATACATCACCAGCGCACCCTGCACGCTCGCCATCGAGCGAATCCCCGAATCGCCCGCTTCCAGTTCCTGCATGAGCAGGCCGTACGCCCGCTCGCTCACGTTCGCCGAGCCGTACCCCTCGAGGTTCGGCGCGTAAAACCCCAGTTGGCCCATCTCCTCGATCAGGTGCGCCGGGAACTCGCCGGACTCGAACCACTCGCCGACCGACGGTTTCACGCGGTCGGCGACGAACTCGCGGGCCGTATCGCGGATCAACCGCTCCTCCTCGGCGAGGTCGGCCTCCAGATCGACATAATCGAGCATAGTGGGAGTTGCACCCGTGGGGGCAAAATACGTCCGCCGCGGGCTACAGAATTCGAAGTATTACACTACAGTTATTGAAGTATTGGATAACAGGCCCAAAAAAGCCGACCGAGACGGAACTGGTCCCGGAACCGCTTCTCAGTCTGCCCCGGCCGGATCGGCGGTGTCACTGCCGACGACGGTCTCGGGCTGACGCAGATCGTCGACGATTCCCAGCCAGTTCTCGAAAACCAGTTTCGCCTCGCAGGCCTTCGCGTAGTTCTCCTCGGTGATGCCGTCGAGTACCTGCTGGATGCGCTCGTCGGGCAGATCCTTGCCGAGCGTCACCTCGCGGGCAGTCTCGGTGTCGTACTCGGGGTGGAACTGGACGCCGAACACCCGGTCCTTGCGGAACGCGTGGATCGAGTAGTCGTTCTCGGCGAGCACTTCGGCACCCGGCGGCGGCGTCACGACCTCGTCGGAGTGGGTCGTAAACGCGGTAAAGCGCTCGTCGATGCCGTCGAACAGGGTCGACTCGCCACGGTGTTGGATTTCGCGATAGCCGATCTCGTACTCGCCCATACCCGCGACCTCGCCGCCGAGCGCGTCGGCCAGAAGCTGGTGGCCCCAACAGACGCCCAGACACGGCAGCCCTGCCTCGATAGCTTCCTGCACCCACTCGCGCGTGGGTGCGATCCAGTCTTCGTCCCAGTACACGGAGACGCGTGACCCGGTAACGACGACCCCGTCGAACGCCTCGACCTCGGGCGGAACCTCGACGTCGGTCACGTCGAACTCCACGAGGTCAGCGTCGAGCTCCCGGCGGAAGTTTCGCCGGTTGTGCTCGGGGTCGTGGGCTGCGTTGAGCACGGCGATGCGCGGTCGACTCATCTGTACTCTACCGAAGACCACACAGGGTAAAAGGGGTTGCGTCCCGCGAGAAACGTGCCGCATCCTGTGACAGCAGTTCGGCGTCAAGACGGCCTCAGACGGCTATTGGGCCGTGTTACCGGATGGCGTCCTTGACAGGTGTTTATGAGTGCCAGCGTCGACCCCGATTACGTATCCGACTCGACGTGCTCTTCCAGAAACCCGATAATCGCGTCGTTGACGCCGGTCGCGCGCTCGACGCCGACGAGATGGCCTGCTTCGGGTGCGGTCTCCAGTTCACTCCGTGGCAGCTCCCGATCTAGCAGTTCGGCGTTCGAGAACGGGACGATCTCGTCGTCCTCGCCGTGGAGCAGGAGGGTCGGGAGCGTCGTTTCGTACAGCGGGTCACGGTGTTCGTAGCCCCTGAAGGCTGCCGTCTGCGCTTTCCATGCCGCCCGTCCGGCATCGTCCTCGGCTCGCCATGCCGCGATTCGCTCTACCGCCTCCGGATGTTGCTCCCGGAAGTCGGCAGAAAGCACCGCTTCCAGCGACGATGACAGCGCCTCCTCGTCGTCCCGCGGCGCGAACGCGTCGTCGAGTCGGTCCCGATTCAGTTCCGTCTCGTCGCCGCCCGGACTCGACCCGATCAGCGTCAACGTCTCGGCGCGGCTGTGTCGTTGTGCGTAATCGAGCGCGATCATTCCGCCAAGTCCACAGCCGACGAGATGGGCGTTTCGGACGCCATGGTCGGCGAGCACCGTCTCCAGATCGTTGGTCAGCTGTGGAACGGTGTACGGTCCTTCAGGCGCATCGGACCGACCGGTCCCCCGGAGATCCCAGACGAGCGTCTCGAACGGCCCGGCGAGCGCGTCGTTCTGCCAGCCCCAGAGCCACGCGCCAAATCCCACGTCCTCGATGAACACGACTGTCTCGCCGCTCCCCCAGGTGTCGTAGTACAGCGACACGCCATCGCGAGTTGCTGTTGGCATACCACTCACTCGTCCCGGGAGCTGTTTGTAGGATACGATATCGTCCGCACTGTCCGGCCAAGATTTTAGTTCTGAGAGTCCGTAGCTTGGGGTGATGACGCCCATCGAGTCGGTTCCGGCGTGGGTGTTTGTGTACGCTGGCGTCTTCGCGCTGTTCCATCTGCTCATCGGGTACTACCTCTATCGTCGGTCCAACGAACCGGGTGTCCGTGGGACCATCTCCTCGCCACAGTCACCGGATCGCCCTCTCGATGCAGACGCCACTGGAGCCGCCCCTGAGCGACGATCCGCCGCCGGCCCGACCGTCCACTGTGGGCATTGCAACGCCGAAAACGAGCCGGGGTATCGGTACTGCCGTAACTGTGTTCAGGAGCTGCCAAGCGTTGCGGAACAATCGATATCGACAGGGAAACCCGACGAGCGCGAGAGCCTGTGATCGGTCATCCTGGATTGGTACGTTTTTAGACTCTTCGGACCGTACACTCCGCCAGATGCCTGACTGGAACGACCGCGGTGACGATGACGGAAACAAGGGCAGTGACGATGACTGGAATGGCGGCGGCGAGGATGGCTGGAATGAAACGGATGATACTCACGGAGGGTGGGGAAACTCGAGGCGTGATAGCTCGGAAGAAGATGTAGTTGACGCCGAACTGTCAGGTAAAACCGACACCTCGGCGACTGGCCCCGAGGGAATGGCGCCAGAGAAGGGACCCGACAGCCGACAGTTGGGAAAGACACTGGGTGTCTCCGTTGGACTTGGTCTCGGTGGGTTAGCACTTGGAGTCATCGCATCGATCCCATTGATGTTCGGTGTGATCGCATTGTTCGGACTTCCGTTTCAGGCAACTGCGGAGGGCCAAAATCTTCCAGGGTTCGTCACCAATACAATTGCACTGCAGGGCGTCGGCATGGTCGGTATTTCTGTCTGGTATTTGTCCCGGCATAATCTGGGACTCGAGTTTCTCCGACTACGGAAACTGACCCTCAGGCACGTTGGTTGGATCATCGCCGGTGCAATCATCCTGTTCATTGTTAACATCATCTCTGGTATAGTCATTGACGTTCTGGGACTACCAACACCCAGCCACGGTCTCATCGATACGTTCGTCGAAACGCCTGAACTGCTGCTGGCTGGAATCGTTCTCAATCTATTACTGATCGGCCCGGCCGAAGAACTGCTGTACAGGGGGATTATTCAGACAAAACTCGTCAACGTGGGAGGAACGGTGAAAGGCGTTTTTCTCGCGAGCGTACTCTTTGCAGTCGTCCATTTGCCCGCGTACGGTCTGGACGGGTGGGCAGCAATTATCTCACTGGTCTTTCTCGGGGGGGTACTGGGAGCTATCTACGAGTACACCGACAACCTGTTGATACCGATGATTGCTCATGGGGTGTACAATTCGCTGCTGTTCATTATGATATATATTGCCATCATCACCGGAAACGCAGACCAGATAGTTACAATACTGCCGATCTAATCTATGCTTCGGCCCGCGGCTCTGTTCCCAGCGCTCGACTGAGTAGCCAGGCAATCGCGATAAACGGTAACAGCGGAAACAGAAGCAAGAGCACCCCACCGGCGATAATGTAGCCAATGGCAGACATATCTGCTCGTCCTGTGACCGTTCGGGGTGGCGTCGCCGATCGGGTCATACTGGTACTTTGGAGAGCGCCACTGAAGAGCTCTGCCCGCTATTCGACGGTGTGATGACCGTCCCCTACCACGGCTCGTCTTTCAGCCCGAGTTTGAACGCGATGATGTTCGTCCCGACGTGGAGGACCGGCGTCAGGATCAGGACGGCGAGGATCACCGGCAGCGTGAACCACTCGACAAACCAGTCGGTGGCGACAAGCGCGGTCAGCACGAGCGAGACGACGACGAAGTCAAGTTGATCGATGCCAGGGAAGGCCGCACCACGTTCGCGTCCCGTTCGGCGTTTCAGAAAGGAAGCCAGGATGTCGCCAAGCATCGCTCCGGCGGCCAGCGCGAGCAGCGCTACGATTGGGAACTCGGCGACAGTGAAGCCAAGCGCCGAACTGACACCCTCGGCGAGGAAATTCAACAGGAGGCCGAGGCCGACACCTGCGAGAATGCCGCCCGCCGTACCGCGCCACGTCTTTCCGTCGCCGAGGACGCGCTTCCCATCCCAGGTTCGCCCGCCATCGATCGGTGGCCCACCGCCGGTCAGCACGGCCGCGTTGTTGGGGACGTACGCGGGCAACATCAGCCAGAAGGCGACGACGACGATCTCCAGTGGATTCATACACGGGTCTGTCGGCCGGTCGGCATAAACGGCTACGATTCTCGGCGGGGAATAGTATACAACCCTACACTACCAACGGTCCGATATGCTCCCGCCGATTGCGAGCAACTTCGTTGCCGGAGAGACGCCCGCCGAAGCACTCGCTCACGCCCGCGAGTACAACGAACACGGCATCGGCGTGATCCTCAACCTGCTCGGCGAGCACTACGATGCCCGTGCCGACGCGGCAGCGGACCGGGACGCGTATCTCCAGCTAATCGAGGATATCGCTGCGGAGGATCTGCAGGCCTGTATCTCGGTCAAGCCCTCGCAGATCGGCCTCGACGTCGACCCCGAGTTCTTCCGGACGAACCTCACGGAGATCGTCGAACACGCCGCACCGCGGGACGTGTTCGTCTGGGTCGATATGGAGGATCACACGACCACCGATGACACTATCGACGCATTCGAGCCGCTTGCTCGCGAACATGGGACGGTGGGACTCTGTCTGCAGGCGAACCTGCAACGGACCCGCGACGATCTCGAACGACTGGCCGACGTCCCCGGAAAGCTCCGACTCGTCAAGGGGGCGTACGACGAGCCAGACGACATCTCCTACGGGCGCAAGGAGCGCGTCAACGCCGAGTACCGCGAACTGCTCAGGTACGCCTTCGAGCACCGCGATGCAGGCGTCGCCGTCGGCAGCCACGACCCCGCAATGATCGAGCACGCACAGGAACTCCACGAACGCCACGGGACAGACTTCGAGATCCAGATGCTGATGGGCGTCAGAGAATCCGCTCAGTTCGATCTTGCCGAGGACTGTACGGTCTGGCAGTACGCGCCCTACGGCGATCGATGGCTATCCTACTTTTATCGGCGCATCAAAGAGCGCAAGGGGAACGCGCTGTTCGCGGCGAGAGCGGTCCTTGGCCGATCCTGATCGTTTTTCCTCGCGCTTGCCGGTGAAGGATAACAGCGCTCATTAGGGAGGACGCCGAAGTGGAAGTAATGACAACATGGAAACGGGACTTCGGGAGTGGCCTCGTCGTCCTGGTTCCGATCATCGTCACGCTCTGGGTAGTTATCTGGCTGGCCGGATTCATCGCCGGACTTCCGTTCGTCGCCGCTATCGACGCCGACCTGCTCGCGACGGTGGGGCTGGGTTGGCTTCCGACAGACCTGGTGCGGGTCGTCGTGACCCTGTTCGTGTTCGTGTTGCTGGTATTCGCGGTCGGCTATCTAATGCGGACCGCGCTCGGCGGGTTCGCCGAGAGCGCACTCGACGATCTGGTAAACCGCCTTCCCGGTCTTCGCGTCGTCTACAACGCCTCGAAGATGGCGGCCGAAACGGCACTGGGCGGGACCGACGCCCTCCAGACGCCGGTCAAGATAGAACCGTGGGACGATATGCGTCTCACCGCGTTTAAGACTGGCAAGCAGACAAGCGACGGTCGGGAGATCCTCTTCATGCCAACCGCGCCGAACATCACGACTGGCTTCGTTGTCGAGGTCAAATCCGAGGACATCAAAGAGGTCGACGAGCGCGTCGAGGAGGCGCTGACACGACTGCTGAGCGCTGGGTTCGGTGACTCCAACGGGAACGGGCCGGGGAGCCAGAGTGTCGGTGGGATCCCAATCGATGTTCAGGAGGCGGCCGACAGCGAGTACGGTCGGCTCGACCCACGGCGGGTGTCGGGAGGGCGAGAACAGGAGGAACACGATGAGAGCACCGACGTGACGATTGAGTCCGACGAGTGAGACCGGGGCCGAAGCGCTACACGTAGGTGAACCAGTCGTCGTACTTCTCGGGCGGCGATTCGAGCATGTCGAAGAACTCCTGTTGAATCTCCTCGGTCACCGGGCCGCGCGTTCCGGAGCCGATCTCGACGTTGTCGACCTGTCGGATCGGCGTGACCTCCGCGGCGGTTCCGGTGAAGAACAGTTCGTCAGCCGTGTGCAACTCGCCGCGGCCGATCGTCGCCTGATCGTGGACGGTGTAGCCCAGATCGCGGGCGACCTCGATGACGCTCTGGCGGGTAATGCCGTCGAGGATCGACTGGGAGAGCGCGGGCGTAAAGAGTTCGCCGTCGCGCACGAGGAAGATGTTCTCGCCGGGGCCTTCGGCGACGTAGCCGTCCTTGTCGAGCACGATTGCCTCGGTGTAGCCGTTCCGCCGGGCTTCCTCGCCAGCGAGCATGCTGTTGACGTACAGCCCGGTCGTCTTGGCGTTTGTTGGAATCTGGCTGGAGGAGTGTTTCCGCCACGAGGAGACCATCACCTCGACACCCTTTTCCAGAGCGTCCTCGCCGAGGTAGGTGCCCCACGGCCAGCACGCGATGGCGGTCCGGGTCGGGCAGTCTTTGGGGCTTACGCCGAGACTGTTGTAGCCGTAGAAGGCGATCGGCCGGATGTAACAGGATTCGAGATCCTGCCGGCGGATCAGCTCCATCGTCGCCTCGGTCAGCTCCTCACGCTCGTGGTCGATCTCCATCTCGTAGGGCTTGCCGGACTCGTAAAAGCGGTCGAGGTGGGCATCCCAGCGGAAAAGCGCAGGGCCGTCGTCGGTGTCGTAACACCGGACGCCCTCGAAGATCCCGGTACCGTAGTGGAGTCCATGTGTGAGCACGTGGATCTGGGCGTCCTCCCAGTCCACGAACTCGCCGTCCATCCAGATGGTGTCGACGTCCATCTCGTCAAATCCCATATGCACTCAATTGAAGCCCGTGTTTAAAACGGTTTACGAGGGAAGATGACGACAGCGGCTCTTTGAGTCTACAGAAAGCCCTTTGTGTGGGTCGTCGACTCTGCAAGTATGACACGGGAGCGAATGATGCCGACGCGTGGTCGTCGCGAGGTGCTGGCGCTGGCCGGCGCGGTACAGGGCGCACTGCTCGCGGGGTGTCTCGACGGAAACAGTAGCCCCGGTGGGGGGATGGGCGGCCACATCGACGACCTGCCGACCCGGGACCTGGATCAACTCGTCGCGGGCAACGACCAGTTCGCACTGGACGCCCTCATGGAGTTGATCGAGGAGAAACCTGACGAGAACCTGTTTTTCTCGCCGTACAGTATCCGCGCCGCACTGGCGATGACGTGGGCAGGAGCACGCGGCGAGACGGAAGCCGTGATGGCTGACGCGCTGGCGTTCGCGCTCGACCAGGACGACCAACACGCCGCCTTTGGGGATCTGGAGGCCGAGCTTGACGCCCGTTCGGACGCCACCGAAAACAACGATGGCGAGCCGTTCACGCTCCGCGCGGTCAACGACGTCTGGGGGCGCAAGGAGTACCCGTATCGAGACGAGTACCTCGACGCCCTCGACGAACACTACGGCGCGGAGCTCCACTCCGTCCCCTTCGAGACCGATCCGGAGGCCGCCCGCCAGGAGATCAATGAGTACATTGCCGAGCAGACGGAGGACCGGATCGACGAACTACTGCCGGAGAACTCGATCTCCGCCTCGACCGTCCTCGTGCTCACCAACGCAATCTACTTCCACGCGAGCTGGCTCCACCAGTTCTCGGAGGGGTCGACCGAGCCCGCCGAGTTCAGCGCGCTCGACGGTTCGACCGACGAGGTGTCGATGATGTCCCAGGAGCAACGGTTTCCCTACACCGAGGTCGAGGGCCACCAGCTCGTCGACCTACCATACGTCGGCGAGGAGGTGAGTATGACCGTGATCCTGCCCGCGGAGGGCGAGTTCGAGGAATTCGAGGAAGCTCTCGATCCGGCAACACTGGGCGGACTGCTCGACGAGCTATCGACGATCCAGGGGACGATCGAGTTGCCCCGGTTCGAGTACGAGTCGTCGTTCGCGCTCAAAGACGTCCTCTCCGCGCTTGGGATGGAGGTCGCCTTTGACCTCGGATCGGCGGATTTCAGCGGGATTGTCGAGGGCGGCGGCCTTGCGATCAGTGACGTCTGGCACGACGCCTTCGTCGCGGTCGACGAGGAGGGGACGGAGGCTGCCGCGGCGACCGCGGTCGGGATGGAGGAGTCGGCACCGCAGGAGACTTTCGAGATGACTGTCGATCGCCCCTTCCTCTTCTGTATTCGCGACCGGCCGACCGACACGCTGTTGTTCGTCGGGCGGGTCGTCGATGCCGCGGCGGCGCAGTGAGCAACCCGGCCGGCCCACCGCGCCGACGTTTCACGGCGCTTATACCGTCCCCGTGACGAGTAAGGAGTATGGCAAACGACGAGCTCATCGCGGCGCTACGAGACGCCGACGCGGTCCAGTACGGCGAGTTCGAGCTCTCCCACGGTGGGACGAGCGAGTACTACGTCGACAAGTATCTCTTCGAGACCGACCCGCACTGTCTGGAGTTGATCGCCGAGGCGTTCGCGGAACGGATCGGCGACGAGAAACTGGCGGGGGTCGCACTCGGTGCCGTCCCGCTGGTGGCAGTCACCAGTGTCGAGACTGGCCAGCCCTACGTGATCGCTCGCAAACAAAAAAAGGAGTACGGGACGGGGAACCTGATCGAGGGGCGTCTCGACGACGGCGAAGAGGTGGTCGTGCTCGAAGATATCGCGACGACCGGTCAGAGCGCCGTCGACGCCGTCGAGGCGCTGCGCGAGGCGGGTGCGACGGTCGACCGTGTGGTAGTCGTCGTCGACAGAAACGAGGGGGGTCGCGAGAATCTCGCCGAAATCGACGTCGAACTCGAATCGCTTGTGACGGCCGAGGAGCTGCTGGCAGACGCCTGAAGTGGGCCGCACTCGCCTCTTCGCCTCGCTGTGCGGGCTCGTCTTTCTGGTCAATCTCGCACGGATCATCTTCGCGCCGTTGCTCGACGTCTTCATCGCCGAGTTCGCCATCGGCGAGGCGACCGCCGGACTGATCGTCACGCTGGCGTGGGTCGGCAGTGCCTCGCTTCGCCTGCCGACGGGCTGGCTGTTGACGAAGGTCCCTCGCCACCACCTCGTGCTGGTGTCGGGGACGATCCTCGCGGGCTCGTCGGCGGTCGCCGCGACGGCGACGACGGTACCCCATCTGATGCTTGGGACCTTCCTCATGGGAATCGCTTCGGGCGTTTACTTCGTCTCGGCGAATCCGCTGGTGAGCGAGCTCTTCCCCGACCGCGTGGGCCGCGTGATGGGTGTCCACGGCGCAGCCAGTCAGGTCGCCGCGGTCGTCGCGGCCCCCCTGGTTGCGCTGACGCTGTTCGTGAACTGGCAGCTCTCACTGTGGCTGATCGCCGTCGCCGCGGCACTCGTCACCGTGTACATCTTCGTCGTCGCACGGGAGACTGAGCTGCCGGATGCGGGGCGACACGATAGCAACCTGCTCGCCAGCGCGCTCTCGGAGTGGCGACTCATCGGGACGGCGCTGGCGATCGCGGGCATCACCGTGTTCATCTGGCAGGGCGTGTTCAATTTCTACGAACTCTATATGCAGTCGAAAGGGCTCTCCCGGGGCATGTCGAGTACGATGCTCACACTCGTCTTTGCCGCCGGAATCCCCGCGTTCTTCGTCGGCGGCGATCTCGCCGACCGGCTCCCGAAAGTGCCCTATCTGCTGGGCATTGTCGGGACGTTTGCCGCCGGGCTCTACGCGCTGACGGCCGCCGAGAGCCTCTGGGCACTGATTACCCTCACCGTCATCGTCGGCTTCGTCATCCACGCACTGTTCCCTGCAGTCGACACCTACGTCCTCGGAACGCTCCCCGACGAGACCCGCGGGAGCGCCTATGCTGTCTTCAGTTCTATCTGGATGCTCAGCCAGTCGCTGGGCTCGTACGTCCTTGGCGTCTTCATCGAGGGAGGATACACCTACGACGAGGTGTTCGCCGCCAGCGCGGTCGTTCTGGGTGCGAGCGTGGTCGTGCTGTTCATCGTCGACCGGACCGGTCGGCTTCCGGGCTGACGAGATCGGCCGTGTTACGGACTCAGGATCGATATTCTCCTTTACTTCGAATACTGTAGTAATATGCTACAATTATTGAAGTAAGTGGCTGAAGTGGGCGGACTACCCGCTTCGAGCGTTTTCGATCAGCGCCTGCACGTCGACGCGCTCGCCGCGTTCGGCCGACATGGCTGCCGCCTCGGTGAGCGCAATGGCCCGCAGGCCGTGCTCGGGCGGCACCGCAACCGCTGTATCGTCACGGATCGCATCGAGCAGGTTCTCCAGTTTTGCCTCGGTCAGCGAGACGAAATCCGTCTCGCCCTCGACCGGAATCGAGGCCGGTTCCTCGCCCGGTTCTGTGCGTGCCACGCCGCTCTCGCCCTGCGAGACTCTCCCGTCGGTACCATAGATATCCAGCGAGTCACCGACATCCGGCGTCGTCGGGCCATTACCCACGAGCGCGGCGCTCGCGGTCACTCGCCCGTCCTCGCGCTCTAGCTCCACGGAGAGCGCGCTGTTGATGTCGACGCCAGTCCCGGACTCGTCGATCGTCGCGCTCACCGAGACCGGCTCGGCGTCGAGTACCCACAGCAGGACGTCGAGCAGGTGCGAGCCCGAATCGTAGAGGAAGCCCCCACCCGAGAGGTCAGGGTCGCCGCGCCACGTCTTCGCGTAGTCGACCCAGTCCTGTTCGAGGTGGCAGTCCACGAAGTGTGGCTCGCCGATCACCCCCGACTCGACGCACTCGCGGAGTTCGCGAAAGCGCGGATCGAAGTGGCGCTGGTAGCCCACCTGCACCAGCTGATCGGACGCCGCGGCGGCGTCGACGAGCGCCACGGCGTCCTCGACGGTCGTCGTCATCGGCTTCTCGACGTGGACGTGCGCGCCGGCGTCGAGCGCCTGCAGGACCTGCTCGCGGTGGACCGAGTGGATCGAGGCGACGTTCACGATCTCGGGGGTGTGCTCGTTGAGTAGTTCGTCGGTCGTCTCGTACGCCGGGGCGTCGAACTCGCTTGCGAACGTCTTTCGGGCTTCCCCGGACGGGTCGGCACCAGCAATCACGTCGACGCCGTCCATGTCCGCGAATAACTGGAGTTCTAGCTGACCGAGACCGCCGAGTCCGAAGCCCGCGACAGTGAGTGTCATAGTTTGGGGTTGTCGCCGCGCCGACTAATCTCTGTGGCATGATACGGACTGACGAAAACTGTTATACATTTCCCACTCAAAGTGGGACTATGGTGCAGGTCGACTCGAAAGGGCGGATCGTCCTTCCAAAAAAGCTCCGCGAGCGGCTCGGTATCGTGCCCGGTACGGAGGTCGACATCCGCGAGGAGAACGGGAAAGCGGTCGTCGAACCGGAACCCGAGCCCGAACAGGTCATCGACCGAATGGAGCGACTCGTTGGAGAGACCGGTGCGGAAAGCGACCTGAAGCCGCTTGACGATGTGGCCCCGAGCGCCCGTCGGCACCGGGAGGCGGTGGACCGTGGCGCGCGTGAGGACAGCCGATGACCGACGGCGGCGGGCCGTACCTGTTCGATGTCGGTGTGATTGCGCTGGCCCACACCGACGCGCCGGTCCGCGACGCCGCGCTCTCGTACGTCCACGACGCGATCGCGGGCGAAATCGACGCCGTCGTCCCCTACCCCGCGCTGTTCGGTGCCCACGCCGTGCTGACGACCTACTACGGGCGGACGAACGCCGAGGCCGCTCGACTGCTGGAGAACTTCATGGACGCGAGGCGGATCCACTGGTGTGACCGACTGCCGGAGGCGACGGTCCGCGGCGGCTTCGACCGCGTCCGGAGTGCGAACGTCGGCGGCTGGGATGGCTACTACGCACAGGTCGCCATCGAGGAGGGTGTCAACACGGTGCTGACGATCGACGACGACTTCGAGCGGTTCGACGCGTTCGAGACGCACGTCATTCTGTCGAGAGACGAGTTCCAGGAACTGAACGCGTTTCTCGGGGAGTGATCCGTCACCAATAGTTTTGTGTTTGTGTATCTATACACAAACTATGGGGACGAAAACCATCGGCATTCGGGAGGACGTATACGAGCGGTTGAAGGCTCGAAAACGAGAGGACGAGAGCTTCACGGACCTCGTGGATCGCATACTGGATGACACCACTGTCGATTGGCGTGAGGGATTCGGAACGCTCACGGAGGGAGACGCGGACGAACTCGAACGGATCGTCGAGGATAGTCGTGATCGGACAGGTGAAGGGCTGTCCGCACGCCAGCGGGAGGCTCTCGACGAACTCGCGGATGTAGAGGCAGACGATGAAACTGCTTGATACAACCTTCCTCATCCATTACTGGGCGGGACGGCAAGCGGTTGCAGAGTATCTCGAACGACACGAAGAAGAGGAGTTCGTGACGACGACACTGAACATCAAAGAAATCGCCGTCGGACGGGAGATTCAGGGGACGCTCGATCCAGTCGAGATTCAGTCACAGTTCGAGTGGACGACGATCCTCCCGTTCCAGATGGAACATGCGGTTACTGCTGGCGAGCTAGAAGCGGAATTTCACCGGGACGAAACAGTGAATCAGGACGAAATCAATTCCCTTGCCGGAGATCTACTGATTGCCGCCGTCGCCAAAGCGGAAGGCGCGACAGTCGTCACGCAAAATACGGACGACTTCGAGCGATTCGATGGAGTGGCTGTAGAGAGCTACTGAGTGTATGTCTCGTGAATCAGCGCCTGTCAGGTTACTCTTCACGCCCGATCCCGAGTGTCACGATTGCGATCACTTCTCCTTCATGTTCAAGATACGGGGCGTTCGGAAGTCCCTCCGCATTCTGCCGTGGGAGGTCCTCGTAGGCGTCCTGTGTCGCCTCGGCTTTGTCGGATGTCGCACTGACTCCGTGGATCGAAATCCCCTCGAACTCCCCGTGATCAGAACTGCGAACAGTACCGCGTTCGTACTCTACGTCCGAAAGCTTCTCGAACAGCTCGGCGAAGAGCCCGACCCCGTCGACTCTGTCGTCGTCCGATGGAACCGGATCGATCGATGACGGAACGTCTTCGATAACCCAGGCTTCGATATGCATCAGTTCCCCGGATTTTTGCTCGTCCTCAGTACTGTCTTCACGTTTATCGCCGCTAGTCGTCGAGTTGGAGTCTAGACAGCCTGCGAGGAGAGCCGGAGCACTCGCACTGAGGACCTGCCGACGGCTCGGGGGCGTCATCGGCTACCCTCCAGCGCGTATTCAGGGGTGACCATGGGTGATCGTTGATCGGATCGTCGTATATGTTTTGTGCCCGTCACGACGGTTCCACTATCCGACGTACCAGCTGACCGCTACCCAACCGATTAACTCCCTCGGCGGGCGATATACGGTCGTATGGAGTACACACAGCTCGGTTCGACCGGCACGTCAGTGTCACAGCTCTGTCTCGGTACGTGGCGCTTCGGCCGCGATACCGACGGAACCGTCGAAACGACGAAAGAGGAGGCCCACGAACTGCTCGACGCCGCCGCCGAGCGCGGGATCAACTTCATCGACACCGCGAACGTCTACGGTACGCCGAACGGGAAAAGCGAGCAGTGGATCGGCGAGTGGCTGGAGGACCAGAATCGGGACGACTTCGTCCTCGCCTCGAAGGTCTACTTCCCCTACGACGGCGACGGCGAACCGGGACCGAACGACTCGGGGCTCGGACGCAAACACATCCGAGCACAGATCGAGGGTACGCTGGATCGGCTCGGCACCGACTATCTCGACCTGTACTACATCCACCGCTTCGACGACGACACGAAGGTCGAGGAGACCCTGCGGACGCTCAACGACCTCGTGCGCGAGGGCAAGGTCCACTACATCGGCGCGTCGTCGATGGCTGCCTGGAAACTCACGAAAGCCCTCTGGAAGAGCGACGTCGAGGGACTCGAACGGTTCGACGTGACACAGCCCCTTTTCCACGCGGCCTACCGTGACGACGTGGTCGACTATCTGGACGTCTGCGCGGATCAGGAGATTGCAGTCTGTCCGTACTCGCCGCTGGCGGGCGGATTCCTGACGGGCAAGTACGAGCGCACCGAGGACGGCATCGAGGCACCCGACGACTCCCGCGGGGCGATCGACCCGAACTTCGACGACTACTACGTCTCCGATCGGGGCTGGCAGGTGCTCGACGAGATCCGGGCCGTCGCCGAGGAGGTCGACGCCACGCCCGCACAGGTATCCCTGCGCTGGCTCATGGATCAGGAGAAGTTCACCTGCGTCCCAATCGTCGGCGCGCGCACCGTCGATCAACTGGATGAAAACGTCGGCGCGGTTGACGTCTCGCTCAGTGACGATCAGCACGACCGGATCTCCGAGGCCCGCTACGACGAAGAGGGCAAGCGCTGGGGCCACCGCGACTGATTGCGGGCCTGTACTCACCGACGCCTGACCACGAGCGTCGGGCGGTTCGTCCGGTCGCTGATCCGCCCGGTGACACCACCGAGGATCCGTCGCCGGAGCGACGGCTCGGATTCACCGACGACCAGCAGGTCGTACTCCTCGGCAGTCGCTGCGATCGTTTTCGCCGCCGATCCGGAGCGTTCCTGTTTCCATCCGATCCGATCGGGATCGACGCCAAGTTCGCGGAGCTTGTCACAGGCACCGCGCAAGAGGAACTCCGCGCGCGCCTCGTCGGCATCGGAGTCGGCGACGTGGAACACGGTGACTGTTACCTGGCTGTTTTCGAGCAACCGCCCGGTGAACTCCACGAGGCGCACGATGTTCGGGTCGCCCTTGATCGGGACGAGTATGTCGTCAACAGCGTTGTCGACCTCGCCGGGCGTCACCACCGCGTCAACTCCGTACTCCTCGGCGACCCGATCGACCGTTTGCGACCGATTCCTCGTGAAGACGACGGTCGAAACGACGTCGTTCTGCCCCTCGAACTCGTCGACGATTGCGTCGGTCCGCTCGCGCGCCGCGTCGCCGAACTCGGCTTCGTACTGCTCGGTCGGGGTCTGATCAGGAACCGTCCCGTAGCCGAGGACGACCACTCGGTGGGGGCCCAGCAGATCGATAAGCGCGCCCGGTGGAGTCGTTGCTTCGTCAACCTCGACTGGGAGCAGGACCGTTGGCTGTGAGAGAGCGGTTGTCATATGTACTAACGTGTCGGCTACAGCATCAACGGCGGGGGATGACAGGGAGCTCTAGCGGCTGAGCAGCAACACCGCCGCGAGTGCCGCGGCGCAGGCGATCGTCACCGTGAGCACCCAGAACGCCGTGACGAAGCCGACCGACTCCGAGAGGACGCCGACTACGGCGGGGGCGAGCGCGCCCGACCCCATCAGGAGCGTCCGGACGATTCCCAGACTGCCACCAGCAACTGACTCGGGGAGGACCGACATCCAGTAGGCACCCCGCACCGGCCGGAAACCATGTGAGCCGAGGCCGATCACCACGACGACCGCACCCAGCACGAGCGGACGACCGGTCGGCGTCAGGACGACCAGCGCGGCGAGGGCGGCCGTCGCCAGCGTGAGGGTGGCGACGATGACCGGTAACTCGCCAACCCGGTCACTGACCGTCCCTGAAACAATCTGCACCACGCTCGCGGCGAACAGCGCGCCAAAGAGCAGTCCAGCAGTCGCGGGGGTCAGCCCCGCCTCGCTGGTGAGATACAGCGGCAGAAAGGCAACGACGCCGTTGTAGGTGAACCCGAACAGCACCGTGACGAGGACAAAGGCGAGGAGACGGGGGTTCCGGAAGAGCGTGACGTATTCACGAACTGTCCCGCCTGACGCGCCAGCACTGTCCGTCCCTTCCGGATCAGAGACCCGCAACGCGAACGCGACCGTTCCGACGATCCCCGCGAGTCCAGCCACGAGAAAGACCGTCCGCCAGCTCTCGCCGAGCAGGGCTGGTCCCGCGAGGACGGCGACGACGACCGCCGGTGCGGCTACACCCGCAAGCGTCCCGATAGTGTCCATCGTCCCCAGTGCTCTCCCCGTTCTGGCGGGATACAGCCGCGAGAGCAGACGGATTGCGACCGTCTTGTGTGCGCCGGTCCCCGCGCCCATGAGGACCATCGCGCCGACGAGGACGGGGAAGGGCGAGTCGACGACCAGCGCGAGTGCGGCCAGCGCGGCGACCATACTTCCGGTCGCGATGACCCGAACCGAGCCGAATCGATCCGCGAGCGCGCCGGAGGGAAACTGCATCGCGGCGTACGTCAGCATGAACCCGGTGTACGCAACCCCGATTTCGGCGTTCGTGACACCGTAGACGCCCTGTAGCGGCTCGAATAACGGCGGGAAGGCATAGCGGACGAACTTCGCGAGAAACCAGAGCAAGGAGACCAGTACGAGCGCGTCGAACTCAGTGAGCCTCGCGGATACGGTTCGAAGCGATGGGCGGGCCACGGGTACAGGGACGTTTCTCCTTCCGAAATATAAAGCGCCCGAGACGAGCTGCCCCCGCGGGAAGCGTTAGCGCCCGAACGGCCGCCAGTACAGCAGGCCGACCGTCACGACGAAGATGACGGTCGACAGGCCAAACGAGAAGCCCGAGGTCGCCGCCGTAAACGCGCTCGCGGAGCCGCCGGTGATACTCGCCACGACGGCGGCGATCAGCGGCCACGTACAGCTCACACAGGAGACCAGTCCCAGCAGGCCCGAGACCGCGGCGTTGGTCGCATCGATGATCGTCGCATAGACGAGGTAGGCAAGTGCCGCGTATCCTACGATAAACGCCGGCATCAGGGACAGTTCGATCAGCTCGCCGCCGTAGTACAGGTTCGGCACGAGACCGGGGGGCCCTGCTACGTTCACGTTGAGCCCGCCCGCAAAGGCGACGTCATAGAATGACGCCCCGGGGGCGATCAGTCCGCCGAAGAGGGCGAGCAGGCCGAAGTAGAGGGCAGCGATTACGCCTGCTTTCCGGCGCGTCCGCACGGAGGCGTCGGCAGGCGACGTGCGATAGAGCGCCCACGCGCCGACGTTCAGCCAGATCAACGGGTAGAGATGGAACGTCGTCACGCTCGTCTGGCCGAGCATGAGCAAATACACCCCGAACAGGATCAGCTGTGTGTTGATGATGACCGCGTACAGCAGGGCCGTGTTCCTGTCGGGAAGGAAGCGATCGAGGTCGGCTCGCTGTGTGAGTGAGCTCATCGGTTACAGTACGAGTGCGTCGACGACGATGGCGACGAGCAGCGCGCCGAGATAGGCGTTCGAGGCGTGGAATGCGCGAAACGCCGCTTGCTCGGTGCGTTCCCAGTGGAGGCGGACGACTGCCCAGAGGAAGACGCCGCCGAGAGCGACCGTCGTCGCGGCGTAGAGGACGCCGAGATCCGTAATCACCGAAAGCGCGCTCGCGCCCAGCAGGGTTGCTGCCAGATACCACAGGATGTGTTTTCTCGTGACCGCCTCACCGTGGACGACCGGCATCATCGGGAACCCGCCCCGGGCGTAGTCGTCCTTGTACGCCAGCGCGAGGTTGTAAAAGTGGGCGGGCGTCCACAGAAAGATCACGCCAGCGAGCGCGAGTCCGGGCAGGCCGATCCGTCCCGTCACGGCGACCCACCCGATCATCGCGGGCAGCGCGCCGGCAGCACCGCCGATAACCGTGTTCTGGACCGTGTTCGGCTTGAGCACCAGCGTGTAGATGACGCTGTAAAACAGGATCGCAACGAGGCCGAGTGCAGCCGCGAGGACGTTCACTTGGAGGAAGACGGCGAGTGACGCGAGGGTTAGCAGGCCGCCGAAGGCCAGTGCGTTCCGGACCGGGACGAGGTGGGTTGCGACCGGTCGGTCCGAGGTTCGGGCCATCTTTTTGTCGACATCGCGTTCCAGCACGTGATTGAACGTGCCGCTCGCGCCGATCGCCAGCACACCCCCGGTAAGTGTCAACACGATGGTCCGGATGGTCAGGTCGGGGCCTGCGGCCAGCGCCATTCCTGCTGATGCCACGAGACAGAGCAACCACATCAGACGCGGTTTCATCAGTCGGAAATAGGCGAACGCGGTCAGTTTCGCCCGGCCCAGCACGTCGTCCGGGACTGTGGGGGTCGGGACATCGCCGACTGGCTCCGGGTCGGGATCCGGCTCAGTGGGATCGCTCTCGACGTCGAGTCCGGCCGTCTCGGCTTCGAGCGTCCACGCGAGCGCGAGCACCAGCGTTCCGAACACGAGCATTGCGACAAGCAGATGCAGGTTCGAGAGCACGCCGGTCAGGCCAACGGTCGCGGCGGCCGCGCCGATAGCTACCTGTGTCGTGTACAGGACTACACCGAGCCCGAGCGCCGCCCGGACACGTCGTGACGCGTCCCCGATCAGAGCGATTGCGGCGGTGATCGCGACCAGTACGCCGACGAGCAGAGCGGTAACCCGGTGGCCCCACGCGATTGCGATCTGTGTATCGGAGATGGCAAACCACTCACCGCCACAGGCTGGCCAGCCCCCGCAGGCCGCTGCAGCGTCGGTGATCGCGGTCGTCGCGCCGACGACGATCAGCAGATACACACCCATCACCGTCGTGGCCAGTAGCCACGTGAACCGGTCGTGACTACCGACCAGCGGAAACCTCGATTCGCTTCGAACGGGGGGGTGTGACACGTACGACTACCTCTTGTGATACCCTTCGACTGGGGATACTTATGCGGCGCGCTTCGCCCGGCCCTCGCTCGAAAAGTCAGCACATATTTAACCCCCTTTCCCTAAGAACGACCCATAATGAAGAGAGCGCGGATCGCCCTGATCACCGTGTGGACGGGGACGCTGTTGCTGTTGCTGGCCCAGCCAGTTTCGGCGGCGTCTACCTCCGCCGAGCTGATCAGCGACCTCAACGAACGGCTGATCATCGTCGCCCTGCCGATCACGCTACTGGTCGAAGGGATCCTCATCTACGCCGTCCTGAAGTTCCGGAACAACGACGATCCGAAGCCGACCGAGGAGAACCGCCGTCTGGAGATCACGTGGACGATCGCGACCGCCATCGTCCTGCTGTTCGTCGGATTCGCCGCCTTCGAGGTCATGGCGGATCCCCAGGTCAGCTCGATGGCCGACGACGAACCGCCCGAAGACGCCGTCGTCATCGAAATCGAGGGTGACGACGCCTGGCAGTGGCACTTCGAGTACCAGAACGAGTACGAGGGTGTCGAGATGACCAACGAGATGTACATCCCCAAGGATCAGGAAGTCTACATGCAGGTGACCGCAGAGAACTGGTTGCATATGGTCCACATACCGGATCTGGGTGTGAAACAGCAGGCCCAGCCCGGCGTGGTCCACACGGTGTCGACGACGCCGACCGAGACCGGCTCCTACCAGGGCTACTGTACGGAGTACTGTGGTGCTGGCCATTCGGGAATGCTCTTCGAGACACACGTTGTCACTGAAGAGGAGTTCGACGAGACAATGGAAGAGCAACTGGCCGAAGCCGAAGAAGAGGAGAACGGCGACGAAGCGAACGGTAACGACGAGTAACCCGCAGGTGTTTTTCAGCTCGATCAATGCACGGTACAGCTACTGCTGTACGCGTTCTGACTGGCCGTTCGAGAACCATACCAGACAACGTAAATCGGCACACCCGATACAACGACGTGTGAACCAGATGCTGTACCGTGGTCGGGAGCTAACCATTGCGGTGGTGATTGTCGCTGGCCTGATCGGCATTATTGCTGCCGGCGTGTTCGCCGCTGATGTCGAGGATTCGACGCCCTCGCCGGAGCCGTTCGACTCGGTGACAACGCTGGGTATCTCACAGGAAGACCAGCGCGACGCCGAGCACGATGACCTCTCGATTCCCCGTGTACAGGTATTTTACTCCCAGTACGAGTACGTGGTCGGCTACTACGGCGTCGAGCAGGCAGTTAGCACGCTCGACCAGCCCGAACACGACCAGCAGTTTGGCTATCCGCTTGTCGTCTACGTCTCTGACTACGGGGGGACAACGGTCGAGCTTACGGATGAAGGGTATCTGACCGCCGAAACGTCGACCGGCTGGGTCGACGCGAGCGACGCGTACTTTGTCGTCGATAGCGAGGCCCGGACGCCGGCTGGCGAAACTGTCGTCCCGTTCGGTTCGGAATCCGCGGCCACGGTGTTCGTCGACGAGCACGGAGGCGAGATCGTCGACTGGCCCGAGCTCCGAACGCGCTCGTTCGACGTCGACAGTGCCGCTGTCGTGCGCGACCGTGTCGACGAGCAGCGATCACAGGCCGACGAGCAAGTCGATGCTGTCGAGCCATTGCTCGACCGCGACCCGGTACGAACCGTCGAGGACGACGAGACTGTACAGGACGCGATCGACGACGCGCCGGCGGGATCGACAGTCGAGATCCCAGCCGGAACCTACGAGGAGACCCTTCGGATCGACGAGCCCCTCACGCTCCGGGGCGAGGACGCGACGATCCGCGGTGACGGCGAGGGGAACGGTATCGAAGTCCGGGCCGACGACGTGGCCATCGACGGCGTTCATGTCGACGGAGTTGGCAATCAGACTCGCGATCCCGATGCGGCGACAGAAGACGGCGACGAGGAAGACTGGGACGCCAACATCGAATCGGGCTACGGCCACGGTGATGCCGGAATCCACGTGGTCGACGCGACCGGCGTCTACGTCACGAACGTCTCGATCGAGACCCCGGCAAACGGCGTCTTGCTCCGTGACGCACCCGATGCGGTCGTCGACGACAGCACGGTCGACGGGAGCGAGGAGTGGCGCGACGGGTTCATGGGCGTCATGTCGATGCGCTCGCCCGGCGTGGTCCAGAACTCCACGTTCGACGGTGGCCGCGACGGCGTCTACCTCCATCGATCGCCCGAGACAGTGATCCGGGACAACGAATTCTACGACAACCGCTTTGGCGTCCATCTGATGCATACATCGGATTCGGTGATCGCGGACAACCACGCTCGCGGGCAGGAACTCGCCGGACTGACGATTATGACGAACCCGACACACAACGCGATTGTCGGCAACGATGTCCGGGAGGCGACGCATGGGATCCTCCCCGCCGGGTCCCAAAGCTACGTCGCCGACAACGTCGTCGCGGACAACGAGTATGGCATCACGACAAGCGCGGACCAGTCGCTGTACGAGGCAAACGTCATCTACGACAACGACGTTGGTCTCCGCACCGGCTCGATCCTCGCCTCGAACCGGGTCGTGCACAACGATATCGTCGCGAACGACCAGCACGTCGACGCGAACATCGGTCCGTTGCGGATCTGGACCTTCGACGGCCAGGGCAACTACTGGGACGGGGCATACGGTACGGAATCGGGGGGCGTACTGGATCGCTCGTACTCCCCAACAGATCCCGTACAGGGACAGCTCCACCGGACTGATGGCGCACTCACGCTCGCGGAATCCCCCGCCGCGCGCGGATTGAGCGAGCTTCGCGGCACCACGCCCGGCCTGCGCAGTGGAAGCGTCGTCGACACCGCGCCGCTTGCGGAGCCAGTGAACCCTGACAGACTCGCCGAACTCGACGACGAGCAACGGTCGGAGCTCGGTGAGGATGGAGGTGACACGTCATGACAACCGAGGCGATCCTCCGTGCCGATGCTGTCAGCCACTCCTTCGATGAGGTCGAGGTGATCGACGATATTTCGGTCGACGTCGAACCGGGGGAGGTGATGGCGATCGTCGGACCGAACGGCTCGGGAAAGACGACGCTCTTGCGCGTGCTGGCTGGACTGTTGCCGTCGACCGATGGGACCGTCGAGTATCGGGGGCCGGACCGCGAGCGCGAGATCGGGTACCTCCCCCAGCGCCCAACCTTTCGACCGGGGTTTACAGTTCGCGAGACGATCGATTTCTACCGCGCGCTCGTCGACGAGGAAGGGACGGATCGGCTCTCACAGGTCGGTCTGGCCGACGCTGCGGACCGACGTGTCGAGGCCCTTTCCGGCGGGATGACGCGGTTGCTCGGAATCGCACAGGCGACGGTCGGCGATCCACCGGTGGTCGTGCTCGACGAACCGGGGAGTGGTCTCGATCCCGGGATGCGTCGTCGGACGTTCGAGGTGACGAACGACCTCGCGGACGACGGGACGGCGGTGCTCGTGAGTTCACACGACCTGTCGCTGGTCGAGCGGACGGCGGATCGTGTACTGGTGCTCGACCGCGGAACCGTTGTAGCGGACGGCTCGCCCGACGAACTACTGGGGACTCACGGAATGGATTCGCTCTGGGACGTGTTCGGCGAGGCTACCACGGGATCGACTGATGCCGTCGACGTCGCGGGGGTGACCCAATGAGCGGTCGCCGTGCGGCGCGGGTCATCTTCGGTCGCGAACTCGCGAGCATTGTCCGCACGCGTAGCTATCTCCTGCTGTTCGTCGGCGTTTCCGCGGTGATTCTCGGGATCGCAACCGTCGGTGGCGGGACCGGTGCGGGCTACGTTCCCACCGCAGTCGACCTGCTCTTGCCGCTCGAACTGCTCGTCCCCGCGGTCGCGTTCGCAGTCGGCTACCGGTCAATCGCGGACGACGTCCAGCGCGATGAGCTATCGGTGCTTTCCACCTACCCCGTTCCGGACTGGGCGTACGTCGGCGGCGTCTACGCCGGTCGGGCAGTAACCGTCGTGGGAATCCTCGGCATCCCATTGCTCGTCGTCGGCATCCTCGTCTCACTCTCTGCTGGCCCGGATACGACCATCGTCGCGACACATCGCGGGATCGACTCGCCGGTCCTGTTCGGCCGGTTCGTGCTTCTCACGCTCGCGTACGGGTTGATGGTGCTGGCCGTCGTACTTGCCCTTTCTGCGCTGGCGAGCAGTCGGAAAGCAGCGTTAACGCTCGCCGTCGTCGGCCTCGGTGGACTGGTCGTTGGCCTCGACCTGCTCGTTCTCCGTGGCGTCGGGACGGGATGGGTGACTGGCGATACGCTGCTGACAGCAATCGCGGCGTCGCCCACGAGCGCGTATCGTGGGCTGGTGTTCGAGACGGTGCTGTACGTCGCGTTCGAGGCAGAAACCGGTTACGCGTCTCCCGTTGCGAGCGCGTTTAGCCTGCTAGCATGGACCTTGATCGGCCTGAGTATCACCGCGCTCGGCGTCTCTCGCCGGTGATCAGTTCCCCATCGCGTCGAGTAGCTCACGGTTGATTTCTCCGTGGGTAACGACGTCGCCACCGTGCTCGTCCGCGAAGGTCGTGGCATCGCCATCGTCCTCAAACGGGATCAGATCGGGGCCCATCGCGCCGTGGGCATCCGATCCTGCGACAAAAGTAATCCCTGTTTCCTCGGCGTAGTCGTCCGCGTCCAGATGCGCGGAGATGAACGGCTGCTCCTCGTCCCCCGTGAGGCTGTAATCGACGCCACTGTAATCGGTGAGATACGTGACGATCGGTGTTTCTCCGGCATCTTCGGCATCGAACCGGTATCGGTAGGTACAGGTGCCGCTGCAGAAGTGCGCTGGACCCTCCCGATCGTCCGGGTAGTCCTCGAAGAATATCTGCCCAGTCGGACCGGGGTGTTCCTCGATCACCATGCCACACTGATCACAGGACTGACCGTCGTCGAGGGCGATCGGCTCCGGTGCATCGTCATCACCGAGACAGCCGGCGAGCGCGCCGATCGCTACCCCGCCTGCAGCTGCCAGAATACGCCGTCTACTGAGGTTGCTCTCGTACATGGGAAGACGCAGGTGCTGGACGGTATTAGGGAGTCTGGTACGAGCGCCGAAACCCACCTACAGACTCCGCGAAGAGTTGAGGACGACCAGAAAGCTCGATAGCGCCATCGCGGCGGCAGCCAACAGCGGGTTCAGATATCCGGTGATGGCAAGTGGAATCGCGATGGCGTTGTAGACGAACGCCCAGCCGAGATTCTGTCTGATCCGACGGTTCGTCCGCGCCGAGAGGTCGAACACGTCCGGGACGCCGTCGAGATTCCCGCTGGCGATTACGGCGTCGGCGGCGTCCGTCGCGAGTTCGGTCCCGTTACCGAGCGCGATCCCGACGTCCGCCGCGGCCAGCGCCGGTGCGTCGTTGCTCCCGTCGCCGACCATTGCCGTCTTGCCCTGCGTCCGGAGCCGTTTTACGGTCTCGGCTTTGGCCTCGGGCGGGACGCCGGCGAACACGTCATCGACCGCCGGGGCGGCCCGGAACCGCTCGGCTGCTGCCCCCTCATCGCCGGTGATAACCACGACGCGTCGTTCCTCACCGACCCGTGACAGGACGTCTTCCCAGTTCGGTCGTGGCGTATCGCCGACCACCACGACGCCCTCGGCCCGCCCGTTCCAGCCGACGACGATGGGTACGGTCCCGCTGTCACGCGCTTCGGCGACCGTCGACTCGAAGCGGTCGGGGATCTCCCAGTCGCGCTCTGCGAACAACAGTGGATGACCGACAATGATCTGGTCGCCGTCGAGACGCCCCGTAACGCCGCGGGCGTGACGTTGGAAGTTGTCGACGCTCGGAAGGGTATCGGGTGCGCGCTCGTTCACGTGGTTTACGATCGCCCGGGCGACCGGGTGTTCGGTCAGACGCTCGAGCGCGGCCGCACGGGCGAGCACGGCTTCGGTATCGTCGGCATCGACGCGCTCGACAGTCATTTCGGCAGTCGTCAGGGTTCCAGTCTTGTCGAAGGCGACGATGTCGACGTCCGGCGCATCCTCGAAGATCGTCTCCGCGGCGATTACGATCCCGCGTTTTGCGGCCGTCTGCACGCCGGACGCGACAGCAAGCGGCGTGGCCAGTCCAAGCGCACAGGGACAGGAGACGATCAACACGGTGAGCGCGGTTAGCATCGCCGGCGTGAACGCCGATCCGGTGGCAAGTAACCAGAGGGCGGTCACCGACGACAGCAGGATGACTAGCGGGACGAACACGATCGCGAGCCGATCCGCGAGCCGCTGGACACCGGGGCGCGTGCTCTGGATCGACCACAGCAGTTCGACGATCCGGTCGAGGGTGCTCGCGGCCTCCTCGCCGACTTCCACGACGAGTGGCTGGTCGGTCACCACCGTCCCGCCGAGCACCGGATCACCCGGCCCCTTCTCGACGGGCACGGATTCGCCGGTGATCAGCGCCTCGTCGACCGCAGCGCTGCCGTCAAGAACGGTCCCGTCGAGCGGCACCCGTTCGCCGGGCCTGACGAGCAGTTCCTCGCCGGCATCAACCGTGTCGAGTGGGACGCGCTCGCCGCTTTCGTTCAGCCGGGCGTCCTCGACCTGTAGCTGTGTCAGTTCGGAGAGCAGTCCAGCCGCGCGTTCCTTGATCCGCCCCTCGTAGTAGTTGCCCGCAGTGACGACCAGGACGACCGCAACCGTCACGTCAAAGTACAGATCCGACCGGCCTGCGAGCATCGCGATGGTGCTGTAGGCGTAGGCCCCTATCGCCGCGAGCGCGACGAGCAGGTCCATGTTCGGCTGTCTCGCACGGAGGCTGACGAGGGCTCCCCGGAGGATCGGGTAGCCAGTGTAAAAGAGGATCAGCGAAGTTAGCAGCCAGATATTCGCGTAGATGTAGAGCCCGTCGAACCCGCCCAGTTCGACGACAGGGTCGAAACCGAAGTAGGTGGGATAGAGGAAGAGTACGTACCACAGCATCACCATCATGCCGAAGAGACCGCCGCCGAGCAGGAACTTCACCAGCGCGGCGCTCTCGGTGGTACCGTTCGTGTCTTCTGCCCGGGGACGTGCCTCATAACCCATCCCCGAAATCGCGTCAGGAATACCTTCGGGGTCGGTCGTATCGGCGTCGTAGGTCACCTGGACGGTGTCGGTCGCATAACTCGCCCGCGCCGCCGCGACGCCCTCGATCCCGCTCGCGCGGTTCTCGAGGAATACCTCGCAGGTCGAACAGTGCATGCCATCGACCGCGAGATACAGTTCCTCCCCCTCGATATCGTCTGGATCGTCGGCATCCTCTCCCCGAAGTTCGTCGACGTCGTCGACATCCACGTCACCCAGCGTACGCTGGACCTCCAGGCAGCCGCGACAGCAGAACTCGCCGTCGACTTCGGGATCGGTAATCGGATCCGCGGGGACCGGCAGATCGCAGAGTCGACACTCGCTATCGCTTGGTTCGGATACCTGTCGGGGGGAAGCGGCATCTTGCATGATCAGAGCGGCTGATAGTGGGGCAGCGGCGGATGTGGTAGATGGATCCCGTACAGCATCAGTCCGTGCTGGAGGGGAATGTACCCCAGCAGGATGAACGCAGCACCGAGCGCGCGATGGACGCGCCGCCGTGATGTCGCCGAGACGGCCTGAATGAACGTGCCGTAGACGAACAGTGTCGGGATCGTCCCGAGACCGAGCACACCCAGTGCGAGCGCCCCGCGGATCGGATCGCCTGTCGCGAAGGCGTACAGGTAGGCCGGGTAGATGATCGGACACGGCAACAGTCCGTGTATCGCGCCGAGACCGACGATCCCGCCGGAGGTCGCCAGTCTGTCGACGCGGCTCGTGATGAGTCCACTGAGGCGTCCAAAGACGGCTCCGAAGAGTGGAACCCGCCCGCCGGGCACGCCGGACTGGCCACGAAGGTAGTAGACGCCAGCGAGTATGATCGCGATCCCGACGACGATGCCAGTACTGGCACGGACCGAGTCGCCTGCAGCCGTAATAGCGTCACTCGACGCGAACGCGGCCGCACCGAGCAGGCCGAACAGCCCGCCGATTGCCGCATAACTGAATGTGCGGCCGAGATTGAACAGTCCGTGCTGGCGGACCTCGAACCACGAGAGCGTGTCGGAGCGGCGGTCGTCTCTCGATGCCGAGATTCGATCACCGTACGTTGTCACGAGCGGCCCGCACATACCGAGACAGTGGGCCCCGGCGAGGAGACCGACCAGCAAGAAGACACCGAACTCTGTGGTCGAAATCCCGCCACCCCCGATTACCGCGAGAACGGTCGAACCCATCAGCTACGTCGACTCGTGGGAGCTGTCCTCGGCGCCGTGATGATCTCCGTCTACAGGGCGCATCGCAACGTACAGCGACGCGAAGATGATCACGATGTTTACTGCCGCGACGTACCCCGCCAGGCTTGGGCGTCCGAACGCGTACGCGAATGCCGGGATAATGGCCAGTAATCCCAGCGCTGCGCCGCGCCGTGGCGTGAGGAGCGAAGTAGTCATGCCCTCATATCATGGGATGTGCTTTATGAATGTTTGTCCCAATCCCAGAACGTGAGAATAGCCGACAGCATAGAAATGGGCTGTTTCTAAAGGGGCCATATGACCGAGGAGCGCGAGATACGAGAAATAGGACACGACGAGTTCGATCCGATCGGGACGCTCTCCCTGATCGCGATATATTTTGCAATACTCGCAATAATGTGGTTCTTCATGTATTTCGTTGAATTCGCCGAACACGGCCCCACGGTGATCGGAACAGTATGAACATTCACACCTACGAAAAGCTCTGGCTTGCTGCGTCGATGTTGCTCATTGTGGGGTTCATCGCGACGGTTACCTACGGGGCGGTCGGCCTCGGGATCGCGATGATCGACGACTCGGAGTCCTCGATCAATCCGGATGCACTCGATGAAGACGACCGGTTTACCGATCCGCGCGTCGAGGAGATGGATGATGGGACCTACGAGGCCTACGTCGTTGCCGAACAGTACCGGTTTAATCCCGATCCCCTCGAGGTGCCGGCCAACAGTACAGTAACCTTCTACGTCACATCGCCGGACGTGATACACGGCTACGAAATCGTCGGGACGAACGTCAACACGATGGTGATTCCCGGAGAGGTAGCGACGATGACCGTCGAGTTCGAGGAGCCCGGCGAGTACGGCGTCGTCTGTAACGAGTACTGTGGCGCTGGGCATCACGGGATGGAAGGGGAAGTGCACGTTGTCCCTGAAGACGAGTTCGAGGTGAGCGAGGAATGAGCACGTACGTCGATCGGTTTCCACAGGAAGCCCGCGTCATCCGCTATGCGCTGTACAGCTCCTTCGTCGCGCTGTTTTTCGGCGGCGTCTTCGGGCTGATCCAGACACTCCACCGCACTGATTTCGTGCGGATTATCGACTCGACGAAGTACTACGACGTGCTGACCGGCCACGGCGTCTTCATGGTGATCACGTTCACGATCTTCTTCCTGGTCGGCATCTTCACGTGGGCTGTCACGTCGAGCCTCGACAGACACGTCGAGGATATCCGGTTTACCTGGTCGTGGTACGGACTGATGAGTCTGGGAACCGTCTTCGTGGCGATCCCGATCTTCGCGGGCTTTGTCGACTCGATCGATATGAGCGCCGCCGTCCTGTTTACCTTCTACGCGCCGCTGCAGGCACATCCGCTGTTTTATATCGGACTGACGATGTTCGTCATCGGGACGTGGCTTGCCGGGGCAGACTGGTTCCGATCGTGGTGGGCCTGGACGAAGGAAAACCCCGATGACAGGATCCCGTTGCAGACGTTCATGGTGCTGACGACGATGATCATGTGGTACATTGCGACGCTCGGTGTCGCCGTCGCCATCCTCGTCTTCTTGCTCCCGTGGTCGCTCGGGCTGATCGACACAGTCAATCCGCTACTGACGCGGACGCTGTTCTGGTACTTCGGTCACCCTGTCGTGTACTTCTGGCTGATGCCCGCGTACCTGCTGTGGTACACTGTGCTCCCCAAACTCTCGGGCGGACGGCTGTTCAGTGACCCGCTGGCACGTGTCGTTTTCGTGCTCTTCCTGTTGCTCTCGACGCCGGTCGGGATCCATCACCAGTATCTCGATCCGGGGATCGCGGAAGGGTTCAAGTTCATCGCGATGACCAACACCATGTTCTTGCTCCTGCCGAGCCTGCTCACCGCCTTTACCGTGGTCGCCAGCATGGAACACGGCGCGCGACAGCGTGGCGGCGAGGGCAAACTCGGGTGGCTCAAGGCCCTTCCGTGGCGCGACCCGGCCTTTGCCGGGATGGCGCTTGCAGGGCTGATGTTCGCGGCAGGGGGCTTTAGCGGGATGATCAACGCTGGGATGAACATCAACTATCTCGTCCACAACTCGCTGTGGGTGCCCGGCCACTTCCACCTGACAGTCGGGACTGCCGTCGCGCTGACGCTGATGGCAGGGACGTACTGGCTGCTCCCACAACTGACCGGCTCACCGCTGTACAGCAAACAGATCGGGCTGTTCCAGGTGATCCTCTGGTTCGTGGGGATGACGTTCATGTCGAACGCTATGCACCGTGCTGGTCTGCTCGGTATTCCCCGCCGGACTGCCGAGCCGCAGTATCAAGATGTCACGTTCGAGGCGTCGATCGGAACGGTCGGGGAACTGGACGCCCAGATCGCGCTCGGCGGGACGATCCTCTTCGTCTCACTGATCCTGTTCCTCGGTAATGCCCTGCTCACCGCGCTCGGGCCGCGCGTCGAGAACCCTGTCGACGACGAGCTCCCCCCGGCACTGTCCGGACCCGAAGATGCCCCGCAGGTCCTCGACAATCTGAAGCTCTGGACCGCGATCGCGGTCGTGCTGGTGATCCTCGCGTACACGCTTCCGATCGCCAGTATTGTCAGCGATGGCGGCCTGTTCGGTCTCGGTGGTGAGGCATTTCCGGTCATGACCGATCTCACCCCCCTCATCGAGGTGTTCCGATGAGCAGGATCTCGAACACAGGGCTTCTGATCCTGATCGGCTTTAGCATTCCAGTTCTCATCGAACTCAGGACGCTTCTGTCGTTCATGAACATCGAGATCTCCGCCCGAACCACCATACTCGTCGGCGCAGTCTACATCACGGCACTCGTCATTTACGGGACGTTCCCGGACGGTTCGAACACAGGCTCCTGATCGGAACCCATGACACGAATTTGGCACCCGGACACCGTCGACGCATCCGCACTGCATCGGCTGTTCGTCGCGGGTGCCGGAGTTCTCTTGCTCGAAGTCGCGGCCGTACTGGCGTATGTACGAGCGACCGGTGCGACCGATGTTCCGGCGTGGCAATACGCCTACCCGCTGATCTGGATCAACCTGACACTGATTGCCGTTGCTGTGGCGTGGCGACGGTCACCGCCACTATCCGGGTCTCTCGCAGCCATTGCAGGAACGTACTTCCTCGTGCTCGCGTGGATCGGTGGGATCGTCTCGCTCGGTGGATCCGGAGGCGGCCTCACCGTCCACACGCTCCCACCCGGATGGGGGCCGATGATCGCCTACGAGAGCTCGCTACTGACGCTCTCGCTCGTGCCGTTCCGCGTCGTCGGCTATCTCGGACTGACCTATCTGGTTTATGTCGCACTCGGGCGCTCTCTGGGGGCGGGAACCGTCGGACTGGTAGGACTCTTGAGTTGCGTGACCTGTACCGGTTCGGTGCTTGCCCTCGTCGTCGGTGCGCTCGGTGGCGGATCGGTCGCGACGATGGGGACGGTCGACAGCGCGGCGGAGCTTTCCTTACTCGTCTTTGCCCTTTCGATCGTTGCCCTCCTCTGGGTCATCGAGCGCCCCTCCAACCAGAACATAGTTCCCGAATAGTGAGAACTGCCCGCTTCTTTAATAATACAGTCGCCAAATAACGGGTAAACAGTATGTCCGGTCACAAAGCACTCGAAAGCGGTGGGGTCGATATCGGCGAGCAGTGGTGGTTCCGAACGCTCGTTGCCGTGCTCTGGCTGCTGGTCGGTGCACTTGCTGCGATTGGGGTGTACTCGGTTGCCCCCGGTATATTCGCCGACGTCCCGACACTGCTCGTCGGATCGCTGGTCTCCCTCTTCCTTCTGGTCGTCGTGACGATCTACATTGGCCGAGCGCTGGCGACAAACTATCAGCCACAGCGACGGTTCTAGCTGTTCGACGGAGAGGGAATTCTCGGAGAGGCTCGTTCGTGGCTGGTTCGGTTGGATGGATTTTTAATAGTCGGCATGTAACCCCTCTATATGACTGTTGACGACGCTGCAGACGACCACGGGCACCACCTCCCCGCGGTGAAAGACTTCCCCCGCGGGTTCGGGGAGGCGAGCTGGTGGCCCTTCATCACGGCGATCGGTGGATCGGGCTTTTACATTGCCGCAGCGATCTATGTACTCGGCGAACAGCTCGTCGGCGGTGTACTCTTCGCGCTGAGCGCGCTGATCTTCCTTGGCGGTCTGTACGGCTGGCTCTACCACGCCTTCGTCGCCGACTTCTGGAGCCGCGAGGCCGACCACAAACACGAGTCGAAGCTCCGCTGGGGAATGCTTGCGTTCCTCGGCTCCGAGATCGCCACGTTCGGTGCCCTGTTCGTCTATTACTTCTTCCTCCGCGTCGGCGCGAGCTGGCCATCCGGCGACTTCAGCGACGTGCCCGCACTGCTGAACTCGGTCGTGATCTTCAACACGATCGTGCTGCTCGCCAGTAGTGCGACGATCCACTACGCACACGTCGCGCTACTCAACGAGGATCGCAAGCGGTTCATTCAGCTGTTCGGCGCGACGATCCTGCTCGGCCTGATCTTCATGGGGGGCTGGGCGTTCGAGTACTACGAGTTCATCGTCCAGTACAACTACGGCTTCTTCGAGGGTGCATTCTCCAATGGCTTCTACGCGTTGACCGGTTTGCACGGGATCCACGTCTCACTCGGCATCGCGATGATGGGATTCGTTTTCGTCCGGGCGCTCAGAGGCCAGTACTCGGCGGAACGTCACGTCTCCGTGAGCACTGTCTCGATGTACTGGCACTTCGTCGACATCGTCTGGGTGTTCCTGGTCGTCGTGCTGTACGTCGGTGCGGGCCTGTAATCGCTCATGTCCGGGACCCAGCGACACGGTTCGAGCCGGTACGAGGTTCCGGAGGACGCCGCGACACACACCTGTCCATACTGCGACCGGCCGTTCAGAACCGAACGACTCCGTCGGTTACACGTCGGGCTCGACCATCCCGAACTCATCGACGACGACGAACGTGACGCCTTTCAGGATACGTATCTGGACGAAAACGAGGAGATCGGCCTCTTTCGACTGAAGGTGCTCGCGCTTCTCGTGCTGATCTACTTTTCGTTCCTGTTCGTCTATCTGGTCGTCAACTGAGAACGTCGTTGGGATCGGTCACATCCCCATATCATTCGCATCGTCGGGCACCGGCAGGTCATTCGGCGACGTTCCCAGTAACTCCGCGGCGTGATCCAGCGCCATGTCGAAGCCATAGTACCGTTCTAGCTCGTCGCCGTCCGCACTCGGCCGGACTTTCAACATCGCGTACCCTTCGATGTTCTGTGCGATGGCGGCCGTCCGGCCGTCCCGCTCGAACGCGAGGATGCGCTCGGTCTCGGTCGTGTAGTACTCGGCGCTGACGTCGCCTGCCTCTGCCGTCGCGTCGCTCATACCCGGCGGTTAGGACGGCCCCTAATCGAAGCTGTCGGTTCCGGAAGCTGGATCGGAACGCCAAAGCGCTCAGCGCAAGTGGTATCGGGTATGTCCCAGTGGCTCCAGAGCGGCCTTCGGCGCGACCTCTGTATCCTGCTGTACGGCGAGGAACGCAACGGGCAGACGCTCAAGACGGCGATCGAGCGACGATACGACAAACGCTTCGAGCCGCGGCAGTTCTACGGCGCGCTCGACCAGCTAGAACGAACGGGGTTCGTCGAGAAGCAAACCGAGGGATTGCACGACGTGTACGCGCTGACCGAGCCGGGACGCCGGAGCGTCGAGCGCCAGTTCGAGTGGATGCGCGAGGAGCTCGACTACCCGTCGAGCACCTGATCGCCGATCGTGTTCCGCAAGACCTCGCTCGTCCCCTCGTAGATCTCGTTGAGCTTGGCATCGCGGTAGTAGCGTTCGACCGGGAAGTCCTTGGTGTAGCCGTAGCCGCCGTGGATCTGGATGCCCTCGTTGGCCACCTCGCGGGATACCTCGCTTGCGTAGAGTTTGGCCTGTGCAGCTTCCTTGATGTACGTTTCTCCCCGAATCTTCCGGTCGGCCGCGCGGTGCATGAGCAGTTTTGCGGCCTGCAGTTTCGTGTCCATGTCGGCGATCTTGTGTTTGATCGACTGGAACTCGCCGATGGGCTGGCCGAACTGCTCGCGCTCGTTGGCGTACTCGACCGCCGCGTCGAGGGCGGCCTGCGCGATGCCGACCCCGCGTGCCGCGATGGTGATCCGCCCCGCGTTGAGCGTCTTCAGCGCCTGGACGAACCCGTCGCCCTCCGCGCCGAGACGACGGTCGGCGGGGATTCGCAGGTCGTCGAACCGCAACTCGGCGGTCGGACAGCCCTTGTCACCGAGTTTGTGTTCGGTGCCCTCGACGTGGAACCCGTCGTCTTCCTCGGGTCGAACCACGAACGAGGAGATACCCCTGTTTCCCGCCTCCTCGTCGGTTTTGGCGAAGACGACGACGGTCTCGGCGACCGACCCGTTTGAAATCCAGAGTTTGTTGCCGTTCAGGACGTACTCGGCGGCATCGCCATCGCCACTACCAACCGGATCGGCAGTCGTCTCCATCGCGGGCACGTCGCTGCCAGCGCCCGGTTCCGAGAGGGCAAACGCGCCGATCTCTCGGCCCTCATTGAGCGGCGTCAGATACGTCTCTTTCTGCGTGTCATCGCCGAACTCGTAGAGCATGTTTCCGGCGAGGCTGGTGTGGGCGGCGACGATTGTCCCGAGCCCGCCGCTGCCGCGGCTGATCTCCGCCAGCGCGAGCGCGTAGCTGTGGTAATCGAGTCCGGCCCCGCCGTACTCCTCGGGAAACGGCATCCCGAGCAGGCCGAGGTCGGCCATTTCGTCGAGCAGATCGCGGGGGAACTCGTCGGTTTCATCGATCTCCCCTGCCCGCGGGACGACTTCTTCGTCGACGAACTCCGTCACCATCTCGTCGATCTGGCGTTGCTCCGTCGAGAGCGTGAAATCCATATCGAATCGTTCGTGGCGTGTCACTTCACCGTTTCCATAACGTGCATGAAAAACCATTCACAACGTGCGGGCAGTGGGTATCCTCTCGGCGGCGATTCCTTAGACCTTTTTATCTCTGGGGTCTAGAGGAATTACTACGAGGATGAACGACACCCAAGAGGTGACGTTCGACGAGGACCTGGCCTGGTGTTTCGACGCCGTCTCCGACGTCTCGCGAACGTTTGCGATTACGATCGACGTGCTGGACGAGCCGATGGCTTCGCGGATCTGTGTCGGCTACCTCCTCTGTCGCGTCGCGGATACGGTCGAGGACGCGGGTCATATCCCGCCTGACGTCCAGCAGGGGCTGCTCGAGGAGTACAACGATGCGATCGCCCGGGACGCCGACGTGACGGTCAGGGAGTTCAACGAGGATGTCGCCGAGTGGATCCCTGAAGAGCCCGGCGAAGACGCTGACGACTGGGCGGTCGTCGGGAATGCTTCCCGTATCGTCCGGACCTTCGAACACCTCCCGGAAGCGGACCGGGAAGCGATCCGCGAGCCCGTCCGAGAACTGGTCGGCGGGATGGCGACGTTCGTCGATCGACACGCCGAGACGGGCGGGTTGCGGATCGAGACGCCGGACGAACTCGAGGAGTACTGCTGGTACGCCGCCGGAACCGTCGGCGAACTCATCACGAATCTGGTCACCCGGGGAACCGACCCACAGCGAACCGAAGTGTTAGAAGAAAACGCTCGTTCGTTTGCCCTCCTGCTCCAGCTTGTCAACGTCGCCAAGGACGTCACCGACGACTACCACGAGGAGAACAACGTCTATCTGCCCGCGAGCTGGTTGCAAGAGTACGGCGTCGACCAGGATGCCGTCTGCGAGAAGCACAACCACCGCGAGGTGACGAGTGTGATCGAACGCGTCACCGATCGTGCGGCGGGCTATCTCGACGACGCGCTGGTCTATCTCGAGGCGTTGCCGGAACACCGCGGGAACACGCTGGCCGCGTGGGCGATCCCCTATCTGCTCGCGGTCGGGACGATCCGCGAGCTCCGTGAGCGCCCCGAAGACGTCCTCGAAGAAGGCGGCGTCAAGGTACCAAAGCCGGAAGTACTTCGGCTGATGGCAGAGTTCGACAACGGTGTCGACAAGACCGCACTGGCCGAGTTGCGCCACCAGATGGAGCGTCAGCCGCTCCACCAGCACTGACTGGACGTCCCAGCGCAGTTCGACCGCCTGCGGGAACCTTATTCACTCCACGCCCCTACTACGTGTATATGAGCCTCGACGTCGAACCGCCCGAGCTACCGGAGCTGACCGAACAGGTTCCTGACAAGTACGAAGACGATGACCATCTCGACGAGACCTCCGAGTATCGACGTGACGAGCTTGAGACGCTCCTCCACGACGGCGCGTGGCTGGACGGGTTTGAACAGTGGGCGGCACACACTGATCTCGATGAGGAGGAGTACAGGATAGCGGTCGAACTCGGCATGTTCGCCGCGTTCGATTTCTTCTGGGACGACTTCGCGGATCGCGTGGGATACAACGCGCCCGGGATCCCCGAGGACTGGCGTGAGACGGAATATCATCCCGATATCGACTCCTGGGGAACCGTTTCGGGGATCAACGCCGCGATGACCGAGTTCGGCCAGATCGTCTCGGAGGTGCTCAAAGAGGAGTACATCGACTGGGAAGCCGAGTACGAGGCACCGGATGACCTGCCGGACTTCGACTGATCCCTACTTTTCGATCGGCTCGACCGGATCGGCGTTCCCGAAGTACGGCTCCGGACCGTCGGTCGGCGCAGCCCAGTCGACGGCGTTGAGCAGGACCTGTCGGATCTCCTCCTGGAAGTAGACCGGGTACTCCTCGTGGCCGGGGCGGAAGTAGAAGATTCGGCCGCTCCCACGGCGGTAACAACAGCCGCTGCGGAACACTTCGCCGCCCTCGAACCAGCTCACGAAGACCAGTGCGTCGGGCTGTGGGATGTCAAAGCGCTCGCCGTACATCTCTGCCTCGGGCACTTCGAAGGACTCGTCGAGGCCCTCGGTGATCGGATGTCCCGGCTCGACCGTCCAGAGCCGTTCGATCTCGCCAACCTCGCGCCATTTGAGCGAACAGCTGGTCCCCATCAGGCGCTTGAACGGCTTCGAGTAGTGCGCGGAGTGGAGTGGCAGGAATCCCATCCCATCACGGACCCGTTCGACGACACGTTCTGCGACGTCGTCGCGCACTTCGTCATGGGCGATATGGCCCCACCACAGGAGGACATCAGTGTCGTCGAGGACGGCCTGAGGGAGACCATGCTCGTCTTCGTCGAGCGTCGCAGTGCGGACATCGTGGCCCGCGTCTTCGAGCAGTTCCGCGAGGGCGGTGTGGATCCCTTCGGGATAGATCTCGCCGACCTCGTCGTTCTCTCGCTCGTGGCGGTACTCGTTCCAGACAGTGACACTGACCATACATGGCAGTCAACGCCTTTGGTAAAAGCACCCGCGCTTCTCTATGGACGAACGGAATCGATGCTAGAAGACGTACTCGTCGTCGTGACCCATCATTCCGTCGTCTTCCAGCCCGTCGTCGAACCCTTGCTGGTTGTCGTCGGAGGGGCCACTGGTCTTGTACGCTTTGAGGCCTGCGGACAGCAGGTCTTCGATCGCTTCTTCACGGTTTACGAACTCGCCTTGCTCGATCATCTGGGTGATCTGCATCTCCAGATGTTCGGGCACGTTGATCTCGACTTTGGGCATTGGACAGTGGGGCTTTGCCGGAGCCATATTTAAGTTTGACGGGGATCGTCCGAAATCGAGAGCCGATAGTGGACAGGGATTTAACGAGCCGGAATCGAACCGGGTCATTTACCCGCCAGTCAGGTCTACAGAGTGGTATGCCGCTACCGAAATCGGAGTTCGACCAGCTCTTTCCCTGCGAGTTCAGCACGCCCGAAGACCTGCTCGAACCGGATCAGCTCTACACCGTCTACGAGATCGCCCGCATGCTCCAGCAGCTCGATCCCGACGCGGAGATCGAGGCCGAAACCGAGGACGTCCTGCTCGACTGGGCGATCCCGTGGGTGATGGTTCACGCCGACGATCTGGTGATCGCCGACCCACGATCCGAGGACGAACCGGGCTACTACGGCCTGAAGACCGACGAGTGACGCCCACTCATCAGTCGTCAGCGGCCATCGGCTCCTGATGGTCGATTTCGGTCCCCAGCACGTCGAGGAACGCCTCGATCCAGCCGGGGTGGTCCGGCCAGGCCTGGGCCGTCACAAGATTCCCATCAACCGCGATCCCCTCTTCCCAGTCGCCGCCCGCGTCTCGGACGTCCGCCTCGAGCGCGGGATACGCGGTGCAGGTTCGTCCGTCGATAACGTCGGCCGCCGTAAGGATCTGTGCGGCGTGACAGATCGCCGCGATCGGCTTGTCTTCCTCGTCGAACGACTGGACGGCATCGATCACCGCGTCGTAGTTCCGCAGATACTCCGGGGCGCGACCGCCGGGCAGCACCAGTCCGTCGTAGGTATCGACGTCGATGTCGTCGAACGTCGCCGTCAACTGGAAGTCGTGCCCGCGTGACTCCATGTACGTCTGATCTCCCCGAAAGTCGTGGATGGCCGTCTTGATCGTCTCTCCCTCGTCTTTCTCCGGACAGACCGCGTCGACTTCGTGCCCCACCGCCTGGAGCGCCTGAAACGGCACCATGATCTCGTAATCCTCACCGAAATCGCCGACTATCATCAGTAGTGATTTGCCTGTCATTATTACCTCCGTGTTCGACCACGACGGCATGGATCAAAGTCCTATCACCGGGAGCTACCGTTCGCGCGCCATTCGCCCGGAACGCTCGATCTGGGAGTACGGTTCATTGGTGATGCTCGGCCCGTGGCCCACGTGTAGCTCCGAGAGCGAGTTGTCGACCCGATCAAGCACCCTGTCGATACTCTCGACCAGCAGTTCACGGTCACCTTCCGGAAGATCCGTCCGACCGAACGCTCCGTTCTGGAAAACGAGGTCACCGGCGAACAGCTGGCTCCCCGCGGCCGAATAAAAACAGAGGTGATCGTTCTTGTGTCCCGGAGTGTGCAGGGCGACGTACTTGTCGTCCCCGAGTGTGACCGTCTCTTCGTCCGCGATGGCGGCGTCGACGGCTGGCTGGTCGACATCATAGCCCCACGTCTCGACGTCGAAGGCGTCCGTGATTGCTGGCAAATTGTCGATGTGGTCCTGATGCGTGTGCGTCAGGACCACCGCATCGAGCGCGTCGACGCGCTCGCGGAGCTTGCCGACAGCATCGAAGTTCGCGCCCGTGTCGACGAGCACCGTTCGATCGCCCGGAACGAGAAACGCGTTGCTGGTGAACGCCTGCACGCCCTGCGCGATGTTCGTGACCATGGGACTGGTACGTCCGGTCGATGTTTGGGCCTGTCGACAGGCGGACGCCGTCGAGACCGGCCTGGCAGGGATCGCCCGTTCTCATGCCGGGCCGGTCGCCTCTCGTCGCAGGTCGGAACAGTAGGATTATCTATCTCCCCCCTAGCCACGTGTGTATGGAAGTCCAACTGCTCGAAGCAACGGAGACCCCCGAGGAGGTCATCTGCACTGGCGCGCGGAACGATTACATGTCGGAGTTCGTCGGCGATCAGTCCTTCGAGGAGATCATGGAGTCGGTAGAGGGCGAAACGATCGAAGAGAAGAAGGCGACACTGATCGGCCACCTGCTCGACCACGGCCACTTTGGGCCGTTCGAGCACCCGCAGATCACGTTCGCGGTAAAAGGACTCAGCCGATCGTGTATGGCACAGATCACCCGGCACCGGCACGTCTCCTTCGACGTGCAGTCGATGCGCTACGTCGCCTTCGACGACGTTGATCCTGCTGACGTCGAGGACGGCGAGATGGTTGTCACACCTCCCTCTGCGAGCGATCCAAACTGGGTCGGCCGGAACCAGAAAGCGGGACAGGTCGACGACGCGACGGTCGAGCGACGCGAGGAGATTTTCCAGCAGTCGGTGCGCCAGTCGGTGGAGGACTACCAGGAACTGCTTGATCTGGGGATGCCGCCGGAGGACGCCCGATTCGTCCTACCGATCGGGACTGAAGTGAACATGGTAATGTCGATGAACGCCCGGATGCTGATGCACGTAGCCGATATGCGAGGCGAGGCCGACGCCCAGTGGGAGATCCGTGGACTAACCGAGGAGATTCTCGATCTCGCCGAGGAATGGTGTCCGATCACGTTCGAGCACTACAACGAACACATGAAGGGACGGAAGAACCGACTGGCCCCCTGACCTGTCAGTAGAACCCTTGCCCGGTGCCTGTCGCAAGGTCTTTTGTACTACCCGCGTTGTTCTAATACACTATGGAGCGCTCGCTGGGTATCGGACTCGTGGTTATTCTGCTGGTTGTGGGTACTCTCGGCGTTCTGCCTGCAGCCAGCATCGTGACGGCAGGCGAGCACGCCGCCACGAGCGAGCTCGAAACCGACAGCCAGCTGTCGGCTGCCCAGAGCGACGAAGTCGACAACGAACAGTTCAAGCTCACGATCCACGAAAACGGGACGGCACAGTGGACGTTCCAGACGAACCGCCATCTCGACGACGAGGAGGAGGTCGAACAGTTCGAGACGTTCGCAGCAGAGTTTAACGACGACGAGGACCACCAGCTGTTCGCCGACTTCCGCGATCAGGCGACGGCACTCGTCAGGAACGCGGACGACGAACTCGATCGCGAGATGGCAGCCCGGCAGTTCGAGCGCGAGGCTGGCGTCGAAACCGATACGCAGGGTAACTCCGTCGGCGTCGTCAGAATGTCGTTTTACTGGGAGGGGTTCGGTGACCAGCAGGACGACCGCGTGGTCGTCGGCGACATCTACGAGGGGGGACACTATATCGGTGAGGACCAGTGGATCGTCTTCGAGGCCGGAGATGGACTCGTTTTCAGCGAATACGAGCCGACCGAGACCGGAGAACTTTCGGGATCTAATCTAACCGATAGCGACTCGATTACGTGGAAAGGTGAGGAGGTCTTCAGCGATAATCAGCCACGGGCCGTCCTGCAACCTGCAGATGCAGTCGATGAAGAGGAGATAAACGGTGAACCGAATGAGAATCCGGACGAGTCCGACAACAACCCGTGGATGCTGTTCACCGGAATTATCGTGCTCGTGCTCGGAATCGGAATTATCGCCGCGTGGCGACGCGATGCGACCGTGTTCGAACAGCTTGTAACCGCTGATGCGGCCGAGACATCGACAGATTCGACGGAGCCGTCGGCCTCCGAGTCGACAGGCGATTCGGCGGTTCCGGACGAGGAGTTACTGACCGACGAAGCGCGCGTGACCTCGCTCCTCGAAGAGAACGGCGGCCGGATGAAACAGGTTCGGATCGTCGAGGAGACCGGCTGGTCGAAGTCGAAGGTAAGCATGCTTCTCTCGGATATGGAAGACGAGGGAGACCTCTCGAAGTTGCGGGTGGGCCGTGAGAACATCATCAGTCTCGATGGACACGAACCGGAAGCCGCCGGATCGCCATTCGAGGACGAATAACTCAATTTGACCGGTCTCGGGACAGCACGTTGTTTGTTGAGATTTTGAACGGGAGTTCGCCAGCCACAGCAGATTCCCCTGATTGCGACACCGTTATATTCTGGGCTTTGTTAGTAGTCGAATAACAACAGGGCTGTTGTATGGATCCTACTAACAGAACACTCCGCGTCGAATATCGGCCGCCGGTGGTCGCGTGAGCCTTCCAGAACGCCTCGCTTCGCTCGTTACGACATACAGCAAGACCGCAATAGCGGTCATGCTGGTGTTGACGCTGGTCGTGGGCAGCGGTGTGGGGATGGTCGAACAGTCGTCCTCGCTTGACCAGTTCGAAAGCGAGAACGACGAGGTCGAGGGCCAGGAGTACATCGACGAGAACTTCGTCGCACCGGGCCAGGAGAACGTCACACAGGCACAGATCATCGTCCGTGGTGACGACGTGCTCACCCGTGAGTCGGTGCTGTCGACGCTCGAATACCAGCAGGCATTACACGATGACGCCGAGATCAACGACACGCTCGCGGAGGACGATCCGATCACGGGCGTCTCGAATCTGATCGCGATCACGGCAATCCAGAGCGAGCGCGCGGAAGAACTTGAAACACGCGGCGAGGAGCTCGAAGCGGATCAGGAGGAATTAGAGCAGGATACAGCTGATCTCGAAGCCCGAGCTGGCAACCTCGAAGACGCGCTGAACGAAACCCAGCGGCTCCAGACCGAACTCGACGAGGTCGAACGCCAGTACGAAAACGGCGAGATCGACGAGGAGACCTACGAGGCCGAACAGGAGCGGATCGAAGAGGAGATCGGCGGAGTTGTTGAGGACGCCACCGCCGATCTGACCGACGAGCAAGCGGGAACGTTCGAGGATGCCGTCAGTCAGCTTCGCCCGCTCGTAAGCGATCGCAACGATCTCGTTGCAGCCCAGGAGGAGGGCGCGGACAACCAGGACGAGATCGATGAGATCGACGAGTCGATCGGAGAGATCTACGAACTCGGGACGGTCGGCGTTTTCGAAGACGAGTTCGAGGCGCTGGAAGAGCGGGGGGACGACCTCGAACAGCGTGGCGACGAGCTCGAAGCGGATCAGGAGGAACTACAGGACGGCTCTTCGCCCTCGCTCGACGACCAGATCGAGCACGTCGGCGGGATGGACGACGACGAGTTCGAGGACGCGGTGACAACGGTACTCGATCCCGATGACGGACAGGACTTCGCGTTCCAGTTGATGCCGACCGGCTACGAACCGGGTAGTACCAGCTCCGACGCCCGGATGATGATCGTTCGGCAGGACGTCCCCGAGGCCGGTGATTTCGAGACCGGCGACGTCTCCGACGTGCTGGTCGACACGCAGCTTGCAATGCAGTCGATCGGCGACGAACTGAGCACTGACGACGAGGTAATCGTCTTCGGCTTCGGCGCGATCAGCGAGGAGATTGACCGGTCGATGGGCGAGTCGCTGGCGATCGTTGGACCGCTTGCACTCCTCTTCGTCGTCGTCGCGCTGGCAATCGCGTATCGGGATCTGCTCGACATCCTGCTCGGGACTGCCGGGATCTTTGCAGTGCTGATCTGGACCTTTGGCTTCATGGGCTGGGCAGGGATCCAGTTCAACCAGATCTTCATCGCGGTTCCCGTCCTATTGATCGGGTTATCGATCGACTACGCGATCCACATATTCATGCGCCATCGCGAGCAACGCGAGGCGGACGGCTACGCGGAGGGTGATGGGATCCGCCGTGCCATGACCGTCGGCCTCACCGGGGTCGGCGTCGCGCTCGTGTGGGTAACCGCCACGACCGTCTTCGGGTTCCTCTCGAACCTCGTCAGCCCCGTCGCGCCGATCCAGGAGTTCGGCGTTGTCAGTAGCGTCGGCATCGTCTCCGCGCTGTTAATCTTCGGCGTCCTGATCCCCGCACTGAAAATCGAGCTCGATGAACTGCTTGAAGGCTGGGGATTCAACCGTAAGAAACGGGCGTTCGGGACCGGCGGCGGTCGGTTCAGTGACGTGCTCTCGACCGGTGCAATTCTCGCTCGGAAAGCGCCGGTGGCGATTATTCTGGTCGCGCTGGTCATCAGCGCGGGCGGCGCGATCGCCGGCTCGCAGGTCGATACCAGTTTCGAGGACGAGGACTTCCTCGCGGACGACCCGCCAGACTGGATGAAGAACCTGCCCGACGCTATCGCACCTGGTGACTACTCCGCGAAGGCTAACTTCGAGTACGTCAACGAGAACTTCGTCCGACAGGATACACAGGCGAACATTCTCGTGAGAGGTGATGCGACCGACGCGGAGACCCTAGAGCGGATCGACGCTGCGGAAGCCGAAGCAGGGGAGACTGATTCGGCCGTGATTCTCTCCCGCGGCGGAGCGGATACGGAGAGTCCGATCGGCACGATGCAGTCGGTGGCCGACCGGAACGAGAGCTTCAACGAGACGTTTACTGATGCCGATACGACCGGCGACGGCATTCCCGACGAAAACATCGAGGAAGTGTACGACGAACTGTACAATGTCGCACCCGACGAGGCAGCAAACGTCATCTATCGGACCGACGACGGGGAGTACGAGGCGCTCCTGTTGACCGTCTCCGTCCGCGGGAGTGCAGCGACCGCCGACGTGACCAGCGAGATGCGCGCTGTCGCCGGTGGGATCGACGACGACGGGTCCCACGAAACCAGAAGCGCTATCGCGACTGGGGGTCCGATCGTCAACGAAGTCATTCAGGGGCAGCTGTTCGACACTGTCATCCAGAGTCTGCTGGTGACGCTTGTGACGGTGTTCGCGTTCCTCGGTGGGATCTACCGGCTGCAGCACGGGAGCGCGATCCTCGGCGTGATCACGCTACTCCCGGTCGCACTCGCCGTCAGCTGGATCCTCGGGACGATGTACGTCCTCGGGATGCCGTTTAACGTCCTGACGGGGATGATCACAAGCCTGACTGTCGGGCTGGGGGTCGCCTACAGTATTCACATTAGCGAGCGCTACAACCTCGAACTGGCCAGACACGAAAGCGCGTGGGACGCGATGCACATCGCGGTTACCGGTACCGGCGGCGCACTGCTCGGCAGTGCAGCGACGACCGTCGGCGGCTTCGGCGTACTCGCCTTCGCCATCCTGCCAGTACTCCAGCAGTTCGGCATCATCACGGGGATGACGATCATCTACGCATTCCTCGGGAGCGTGATCGTTCTGCCCTCGCTGCTGGTGCTGTGGACCCGCTACATCGGTCCGGCGGAGAAACTTGATGTCGATCCATCGGACCAGCCACCGGACGACTCCCCGGAGACGGGATCGGACGACGCCGCCGCTCCGCCAGCATCGAACGTCGATGTAGCGAGCGCCGATGCACCGAGTGTCGAGCGCGTCGCGACCCGAAGCCTCGCACAGGAGACACTCGAACCCGGCGATCAGTTCGAAGCGACCATCACGGTCGAGGCATCTGACGGCCGCGTCGTCCTCGCCGAGGAAGCGCCCGGCGAGGGTGGTCACGTCACCGAACTCACGCCCGAGCCAGTCGAGTGCGAGCAGGTCGGCCGGACGCTGTACGTGCTCTGGGAGTCGGTGACGCCCGTCGATCTGCGCATGAGCTACGTGGCGACGGTCCCCGAGGACGTACCGGGTGGTGAAACCATCGAGTTCAACGGGCGAGTGACGACGGCGGACGGTGCTCGACCGGTCGGCGGAACCGAGACAGTCCCTGTCAGGACTCCCCTGCTGGAACGACTCAACGATGAGGACGCGCCCGACGAGGACGTCCTCTCCGAGGCGGGAGCCGGTGCGAATGACGGCGATATCACTCGGTCGACGCTGGAAGACGTGTATCGTCGGTGGGTCTCGGCAACAGATCCGAATGATGACGGATCGACGGCTTCGGAGCCGGCTACGGGTGAAGATGGGAGCTTCGAGGGGCATGCCAGAGCAGCCGACACCGACGGCGGGACCGACAGGGAGTCGTCCCCGGACGACGAGGAGGGCGACCCATGAACGAGTCAGACGCGATCGAATCGCTCGAACGGCTCGGGCTGACCAGCTACGAGGCGAAGGTGTTCATCGCGCTCCAGAAGCTCGGCGGCGGAACCGCCCGCGAAGTTCACCAGATCACCGACGTACCGCGCTCGCAGGTGTACAGCGTGGCCGACGGGCTGGCCGATCGGGGACTGGTCGAGGTCCAGCAGTCGAACCCGATCCAGTACCGGCCCGTAAGTATCGACGAGGCCCGTGAGACACTTCGTTCGCGGTTCGAGCGCGAGCAACAGCAGGCGTTCGACTACGTCGAACAGGTCCAGCGCGAGCACGACGACGGACAGGAAAAAAAGGAAGCGATCTGGACGCTCCGTGGTCGCGAGCGGATCGACGCGCGCACCCGTGAGATCATCGACGGTGCGGAATCGAGGATCGTGTTCGGGACGGGTGATCTGTCGATACTTTCCGAGGCGATGGAACAGCTCCTTCGGGAACGCGCCGCCGATGGGCTCTCTGTGCTCGTGATCAGCGAGTCCCAGGAGGTCCGTGCGGTGTTCGCGGACGATGATCGGATCACCGTCGTGCAACCGCCGATGCAGTATGACGAGGAAAACCCCGCAGGACGAATCGTCCTCGGGGACTGGAACGCGCTCCTGATGAGCGTGACCGACGAGGAGGCAGTCGACCCAAGCGGTGAGGAAACGGCGATCTGGAGCGTCGACACGAGCTTCGCGACGATGCTATCCGGGATCATCGAAGCGAACCTCGGGATCGAGTGATCGACTGGCCGATGTCCCGGTTACCACGACTCGATACGGATGACATCCCCGACTGTATCGCGGTCACTGATTCGTCCCGAGTTCGAAGAATTCGAGCACACGCGGCCAGGCGTCTGTAGCGGCTGCTGCAGTTCCGGCTATCGTCCCTCCAAACGGTCCACCCGACCGGTTCGGCCACGTCGGGAGCGAGGGCACCCCGATGCCGTGACCAGCTGCGTCGTAACTGTGATGTTCGAACCGATGGTCGTATCCGACCGTTTCGAGCCGCTGTTCGGTCCGGTCGAGAAGATATCGTGACGGCCAAACCTGATCGTCGCCTCCCGAGAGTAACAAGATCGGAGCGCCGATCTCTTCGAGTGGGATTTGGGCCGCACGAATCGTCTCTTCAGGCGTGGTTTCCTCGATCCACGTTCGATACCCCTCCGTGAGATCACCTCCCTGATCGAATGCCTCCAGGGATGGATGGGCCAGCGGCTCCCCGTCGATCGACCAGGCTGAGGTGTCCGGCGTTTCCGGCGCTGGATCCAGGTTCTCGTCGAGAACGATGGCGTTGAACAGCATTCCAGCGCCGGCCCAGTTGACGACGGCACCGACATCGTCGTGACGGGTGCCAACCAGCAGGGCGAGTTCGCCACCACGGGAGATACCACCGAGTCCGATCGGCGCTTCGGTCGTCGCCTCGTGGTCCGCGAGCCAATCGACGGCACTATCGGCGTACTCGACCGGAACCTCGACGAGGGCGTCGGGGAGGGTCTGAACATCCGGCGAGAAGTACTGCAATGCCAGGACAGTAAACCCGTGCCGGGCGAGCAACCGTGCGGGGGCGAGCGGTCTGTTGCCGCCAGAGCCGTGAAACAGAACGATTCCCGGAGCAGGGCCGTCTGTCGGAGATTCGACGAGCGTGCCGACGATCGGTGAGGTGATTTCAGTTTCGTCGCTGTCCGGCGCTGCGAGGTGTCGTTCGACGGTCCTCTCGGCGATCGGGTCGTCAGCCGTTTCCGGCACCACCCGGAAACGGACGGACTGGGTTTGCTGGTCGGTGTCGTACGTCGGCAACGCGAAGTCCCCCGGTTGCATCGACCAGAACAGCCCCATTGCAGCCGTCTGTTCGTAGGTTCCACGGTTCGGCGACGCCTCCTGGAGATGGACCGCACCATCGCCCGGTTCGAACAGTCCCCGTCCGAACCACCGGTTTCCGCTCCCGTCCTCTGTTTCGGCCTCTATCCAGACCCGTTCCTCGGACTCGATGTCCGTGACACTGATATCGATTCGCTCGTCGACGAATGCCGTCTCCGGCACCTGAATGGTCGCGATCTCCCCGAACAGGTCGAGACAGCCAGCTACGGACGTGAGACCGAAACTTGTGGCCGCTGTGAGCAAGTCCCGTCGGCGCATCGCCCGTACGTTCGTAACGGTGATTTAAAAAACCAGAGCCGATTGCAGTACGCGAGACAGTTGTAAACGCGCCGGTGCTGTGCAGTCGGGAAAATAACCGACATCGAGAGCCGGTGCCGCAGCGCTCACTCCAGCCGGTAGCGCAACAGCGCGGCGATCCCACCGAGATTCGAGAGCTGCTGGCCGGGATCGAACTCGCCGGAGAAGACGACGACGTCGCCGCCCTGCTGTTCAACCTGCGTGATCACGTCGTCGGCGTCGATCTCCCACTCGCCTTCCCCGCTTCGTTCGTGTCTGAGCCGGTCGTCGAGGATCAACAGCGTCTCGACCGCGCCGAACTCCGCGGCCTCGGCGACGTTGTCGGGCCCATAGGATGCTTTCGCCCCCTCGGCCATTCGTTCGGTCAACTCGTCGATCAACCCGGCCTCCTCGGCGATACGGGTCTCTGCCTGGACGTCCGCGACCGCACCGCGTTTCAGCACCTCGTGGACGCCGCGATCGCCGACGCCGCTCGTGTCGACCATCGTAATTTTATCGGTAACCTCCGCGGCCTCCTCCTCGATGTACGAGTAAGCGTCCTTCTTGGTGAATCCCGGCCCGGCGAGGATGATCGCATCGACGTCCAGACGCGCGAGCGCGTCGGTTAGCTCCTCGAACAGCTCCTCGCGCGAGCGGGAGAACTCGCCTTTCCCGGTCGTCCCGGTGAAACGGGCGTACTCCTCGGTCCCATACTGCTCGACGGAGTGGATGTGGGCCTGCCCCTCTTCGACGGTGGCGATGACGACGTCGGGGTTCTCGGTTGCTTCGACGGCCTCCTGTAAGCGTTCCTCCTGATCGGGTTTGAATCGCTTTTCGACGGTAATCTCGTCGCGCTCCTCGATGTTGAGTGTGTGGTGGAGCCCGAGCTGGTCCTCGCGGGAACAGTCGTCGATGGTACCGGCGACGCGAAGCCGATTCGAGAACTTGTGGAACTCGACCTCCTCGACGTCGATGGTGACGTACATGTGTTCGCGCTCGCCGCCGGTGTCACGCATCTGGTCGTCGTTACGCTGGATCCGCCGGGTCGTATCGCCGCCGACGAGGTCGCCGGGTTCGAGGACGTACTGCAGATGCCAGAGGTCGTCGAGGCTTTCGGGGACGAGCGTCATCCGCTCGCGGCCTCCCTCGACCGGATGGCGATCCTGAATTCTCATATCGATTGGTGTGTTCCCGTCCGGTAAGTGCGCTGTTATTCGTGCTCGCTTCCGGAGTGGCGATACACTAAATTATCAGTAATGTATGGTGTAGAACGAACGATCATCAATGGACGGAGTTGCCGCGATGCCAGCGTGGGTGTGGGTGCTCGTCGTCGTCGCGTTCACGACGGCAGGGCTCGCCGCGTACACGTTCCGGTACCGAACGATTCCCGGCGCACTCTGGCTTACCGCGATGAACCTCGTGGTCTGTGTGTACACTGGAACCTACATCCTGCAGGCGATGACGATCCGTTCGCCAGCGACGCTCGCGTTCCTGGAACACCTCCAGCTTGCACTCGGAACACTGTCGGTCGCGTGCTGGTTCCTCTTCGTCCTCACGTACACCGGTCGCGCAGAGCTACTGGGTCGGCGCGGACACGGTGCCGTCGTCGCCCTGCTCTGTATCGTGTTCGTGGTGAACGTCACGGGGCCGATCCACGGACTGGTCTTCTCGGAGGTGTTCGTCGACCTCTCGGGCGACGTGCCGATCGTCAACACCGAGTCGAACGTGATCCACGTCGTCCAGTTGCTCGCGCTGTTTTCGCTGTCGCCGATCGGTCTCGTCTTCCTCCACAGATCGCTCTCGGAGTACGACGAGCTGTTCTCCGAGCAGGCGTTTGCCCTTCTCCTCGGATCGGTTTCGCCGTACGTGGCGGCCGGAATCGACGTCATGCAGCTCGAACCCGATCCAGCCATGCCGCTGTTACCACTCGGGTTCGGCGCGATGAGCGTTGCTCTCACGTACGCGGCTGCCAGACATCGCCTGTTCGAGTTCGTCCCGGCAACCCGTCGGATCGGCGAAGCGAGGGCACTCCAGCAACTCGACGACGGCGTCGTCATCGTCTCGACTGACGGGACGGTGTTACAGATCAACGAGAGCGCCTGTGGACTGCTTGATTGTGACCGCTCAGCGTGTCTCGGTGAGCCGCTGTCAACGCTGCACGAGACTGGAGATCACGGTCCAGCGGATGTCCCCAAAACGATCGACCGACTCGGGCGACGGCTCCAGACGAACCGCTCAGCCGTCGAAGGACCGACCGGTGACGTGATGGGCTATGCCGTCGTCTATCGGGACGTCACGGGGAAACGGCGACGACAGCAGCGGATTACCGTGCTGAACCGGCTCCTCAGACATAACTTGCGCAACGAACTCTCCGTCGTCGAGGGGCATGTCACTCAGCTGGCCGACATTGAGGATTCCGAGCAACGCAGACAGCGTGTCGACGAGCTCGAAACCGTCATCGAGCGGATCGTCGATCTCAGCCGGCAAGCACACGCCGTCGAACGCCACCTGTCGGTCGCCGACCGTACGATCGAGCAGGTCGCAGTGGCCGACGTAGTCGATCGGATCGTTGAACGGACTGCCCGGAACTACCCCTCGGCCGAAATCGTCAGCAACGTCCCACCGGATCTCGCTGTCTCGACCTACCCCCAGCAACTCGAAGTGGTACTCGAAAACCTCGTCGAGAACGGCATCCAGCACAACAACTCCTCAGAACGACGGCTCGGGATCACTGCAACGAGGGACTCGGATGGTGTCGCCCTCGGGATCGCCGACGACGGCCCCGGAATCCCCGATCACGAGCTCGAGGCGATTGAAGCCGGAGAGAACTCACAGCTCTACCACGGGAGCGGACTCGGACTCTGGCTCGTCAGCTGGGTCGTCGCAGTGCTCGGCGGCGATCTCGACTTCGAGGTAACCGACGACGGAACGACCGTACACGTGTGGGTGCCGAATCGAGGCGACGAGTAACAGAGACTGTGGTCTACCTTATTCGTCCAGCATTCGACTCCCGCCCGGCGGCAGGAAATGCTGGATCAGATCGGGGCTCGCGACCTTCCGGACGAAGGAGGTATCCGCGAAGCGCTCGCGGAACTGCCGGTAGATCCGTTTTGCCACGTCCCCCTGTGCGTACCTGCCTGGTTCGACCTCGATCACAGTCTCGGCGTGCGCGCGAACCGCGGCGGGTGGCCCACCGATCACTCGCGTCGACGGTTCACAGGTAATCCCGACCGCGGCACCGATCTCGACGTCCCGGAAGTACTCCCGGTCGCCACGGATCGCAAAGCCGCCTTTCTCCAGAAACTCGCCGCTCTCGGGCGTCTTCGAGACCTGGTCGTGATCGACTGCGTAGACGTCTCCCGAGTACCGGCCATCCTTCCAGACCGACGAGTAGGATACCGCGAACTGTGCGGCCTCCTGCTCGCTGGAGTCAGGGATGTCGACATCCCGTGCCGCTTCGCTTGGATCCGTAGCCTTGAGAATCGTCACGGGGCCGCCGTGGGCCTGCGCGTGGAAGAACCGATCTCCCTTGTCGAGATACTTTTTCACCAGTTCCTCGTTCTGGTCCGCGTTCCGGCCGCCGATCACGAGATAGCCGTCGGTCGTGCGGAACCAGCGGAACCGCTCGTACCACTGCTCGGAGCTACGGACGGGGATCGACGGCATGGAGAGCCAGTCGCGATCCGTCTCTTCGTCGCCGCCATCCTCGTCCATATCGTCTTGCTCCTGTCGTCGCTCCCACTCGTCGCGGCGCTGCTTGACGTCTTCGAGCGCCTCGCGGGTGTCCTCGATGGCCGCCAGCGCGCCTTCTTTCTTGTCCTCGATGCGCTTTGCCTCCCGATACAGTCGGTCGGCGTTGTGTTCGACCCCCTCGCTCGCGTCGAGACGGACGTCGACGCCGTCGATATCGACGGTGACGAACCCTTCGTCGGCGTCGAGCTGCTGGACGGCTTCGGCCTCTGCGATTCCTTGCTCCGCCCCCTGTTCGAACGTCGCTTCTATCTCGTCCCACGGCACGTCGTCGGCGCGGGCCGACTGAATCGTCGAGAGTATGTCATCAACCAGATCGTAGTTGGCATACAGCGATTCGGCTTTCTCGCGTTCGGCCTCGGCGTCTTGCTCGAATCCCTCGATCGCACCTTCTTGCTGTTCGATAATTCGTTTCTGTTTCTCGATCTCGTTTTCGAAGTCCGGACGCTGTGTCTCCCCCGAGTTCTCCTCTTCCTCGGTCAGATCGAGCTGATAGAAGTAGTCGTCGATGGCCGCGTTGAACGTGTCGAACGCCTCGCTGTCGAGGTGATCGTACTCCTCCAGCGGAATCGGCGTCACGTCGACCCGCCGCCGACTCTCCCCATCCGTCTCCTCGTAGTAGACGCGTGGATCGAGCCCACCAGTTCGCAGCTCGATCGCGAGTTCGTCGATGGCGGCGTACAGCGGCTCGTACACTGACTCGTCGGCCTCGCCGATCTCGGTCGTTTTGTCGATCCCGGCACGGGTGCAGAGCTCCTCCGCGTAGAGCCCGCCGAAGTTGAGCTGGGTGGCGAGGGTCCTGACGACATCGGAATCGGAGTCGTCCATCATCGCGACAAAGGCCTCGTAAGACATCGTGAGCGGATGGACCTGCGACTCCGGGAACTCGTACTGTGCGCCGGGGGCGACGGTCCGGGATTTCAGTCGGACGGTGTCGAGACAGTCGACTACCTCGCGATTCGCGTCGACGACCGCGATGTTCCCCGGACCGAACAGCTCGGTGATGATCGTGGTGTTCTCGTCGTCGCGCTCGAACTCGAAACTGAGGATACGATCGAACTCGTACTGTTCGACACCGGCGAAATCGGCCCCCGAAAGACGATTTCGTAGCATCATCGCGAAGTTCGGCGGTCGTCCCGGCGCGTCGGGGACGTGCTCGGGCGCGGCGAGATGGGCACGTTTCACGTCGCTGATCTCGACCAGCAACTCGACACGTCCGCGGTCGAAATCCCGCATCTTGAGCCGGAGGAAGTCATCGCCGTAGAGATAGGCTTTGTCGACTTTCGCCCCCTCGTAGGCTCCGAACTCGGAGACGAGGGCGGCGAGATCGACGCTCGTCAGCTCCTGCTTCTGGTCCATACCCACAGGTCTTGCCGGGGGCAAAAATGCGTGTCGCTCCAGGGGGACACTGAAGTCACCTCCGCACGAACTGTCGGGTGATCGGATAGATGGTATCAGTCCTGGAGGTCTCGCTGATCGCGCTCGCTGCCGGTGCCGCCACGGGAATCGGCGCGCTGCCGATCCTGGTCACCGATCGGATCAGCCACCGGACCTACGACGGGGCTGTCGGCATGGCTGCAGGAATTATGTTCGGCGCGGCCGTGTTCGCCCTGATCGTGCCCGGCCTCGAATTCGGCGGCATCGGTGAGGTGCTGGGCGGGTTCGTGGTCGGCGGCGTCGCGTTGCTCGCGATCAACCGGACGCTCCCACACGTCCACCTTCGCTTTCGTGGTCCGGAATCGCACGGCACAGACGACACCACAGGGCTGGAGGACGCCGAGAACTGGCGACAGGCAGTGCTGATCGCCGGATCGATCACCATCCACAACATCCCCGAAGGCCTCGCGATCGGTATCGCGTTTGCCAGCGGTCTGGACACTGTGGGCATCGCACTCGCCATCGCCATCGCCGTCCAGAACGTGCCCGACGGGTTCGCGATGGCGGTGCCAGCCGACAGAGCGGGGCTCTCGAAAGGAAAGACCATCCTGTACACGACGCTTTCGGGGGCGGTCCCCGAGCCGATTGCGGCCGCTCTCGGGTTCGCGCTCGTGGCGATCGTCTCGGGACTGTTCCCCGCGGCCGCCGGATTCGCCGCGGGGACGATGATCGCCGTCGTCTTCCGGGAGATGATCCCCTCCAGTCACGGCCACGGCTTCGCCGATCTGGCGACGCTCACCTTCCTCACCGGCTTTGGCGTGATGCTCGTCGTCGATACCGTCCTCGCTGTCTGACCGGCGGCTCAGCGCTCGAACTCCGGCTGGCGCTCCCTGCGTTGCTGTCTGTCCTCGACGTCTTCGAGCGTCTCCGTTTCCAGCAAGCGCTCTAGCTTCCGCTCGAACTGCTCGTCCGTCAGCTCCCCCCGCGCATATCGGTTCCGAAGAGTTTCGAGTGCGCTTTCGGCCTGTGGCTCGTCGTCCGCATCCGTCGGTTCTTCGCGATCAAACTCCTCGACCCATTCTTCCATCTCTTCTTCGTCGCCGAACAGCATCGCGGTCACGGGGACAATAACGATGTAGCCAAAGAGCAGGAATGCCAGCCATGCCATGCTATCGGGGAACAGAAACAGCATCGCCAGCCACGTCCCGGTAACGGCTGTCGACGCGATCCCGACAGCGTTCTCGCGGAACCGCTCCGCCGTTCGCTCGTCCATGAATTGCCTCTACAACGGCACTGATAAAAACTGTCGGGATTTCTACGGGTACTCCCGCCAGCCGGGCAAACTGATCTGATCACTGTTGGTCGTCGAGAGCTACGAACGACCCCGCTTTCGCCGATATCCAGGTGGTCGTCTCCCGATCATTCGGGACGTCGGACGGAAAAATAGTACACTCATCGGCTTCGTCATCGTACTCTTCGATTATCGCGCGGAGCTCGGCGAGGTCTTGGTTGCTCTCGTCTTCGTGGAGCTCGTGTGGTTCGTTCACGGGTGGTATTATGGGACCGCTGCGGCAGTGTTGTTATTTTTTTACCCAGTATTATTAATTCTGACGTTTGCCGTTCCTGTGGGTCTATTACTACTCGCCATGGTTATAGGCATCGAACTACTGATACTCCGTATGAGTCGCGTCAAGTCCCTGATCAGCATGTCGCCGCTGAAAATCTCGCTCGGGTACTTGGTATTCGGAATCCTCTGGGTCCCTGGCACGGACCTGCTGCTGGCCGCGCTCGTTACTACTCAGGCACCGCCGACTGCGATCGGACTGGCAAAAAGCTGGATCTTCATCACCCTTTCTGCCGTGTTAATCTACCTGCTCTCGACCATCCACCGCCAGCAGATGTCAACCGCCCAGACGAAGCTACGGGCTGCGAACGAACAACTGCAGGTGCTCCACCGCGTCTTTCGGCACAACATCCGAAACGACATCAACGTGATACAGGGGTACGCCGAGATCCTTACCGAGCGTCTGGACTGCGAAACGGACCGGGACCACGCCAGAGCGGTCCAGCAGACTGCCGAAGGGATCACGGCAATCAGCGAGAAGCTGAAGATGCTCGAAAGCGTCGATCCGACCCTCAGCGACGAGCACGTTGTTGATCTTGTCGAAATCGTCAAAAGCGAGGTCGAACACGCCGAGTCGGGGAATGTCGCCGTCGATATCACGACCGATCTCCCGTCCAGAGCGTGGATCGACTGCGACGAGTCGATCCGATACGCCGTTCGAGAAGTCCTCGAAAACGCGGTCAGGCACAACGAAAGATCTCCTCGTCAGATCCACATCTCGCTGGATCGGATGGACGGCGCGGTCTCGCTTGACGTCGAAGACAACGGTCCGGGAATCCCGGATGCGGAACTGCGATCACTCGATGCAGGCGAAGAGACTGCACTCGTCCACGCCAGCAGCGTCGGTCTGTGGCTGGTCAGGTGGGTGTCACAGCTTCACGACGGCCGGGTTCAGTTCGACACCGAGGATTCCGGCGGGACGACAGTCTCGTTCGAGTTTCAGGCAGGGTCCAGAACGACGCTCCTCGATGCCGGGACGAGCGTCAACGATCGGATCGAGGCGGTGGCCGACTGACTGGCTCGCTCAGAAGGACTCGCGATGCTCGACCGTCATGATCCCGTTCGCTACCTTCACGGGATATTCGCTCGCTACAGCCGCTTGCTCACGTACGGCCCCTCACTGCGACCTTTTTCATCGTCGGTTGGCCACGCTTCGCTCGCCACCACTCCTCGAAAAATCTCGGCCAAAAACTGCTCGCTCGGGACGACTCGCGATGCTCGCCGCCCCAGATCGCTCGCTACAGCCGCTTGCTCACGTACGGCCCGTCCTGATAGTAGCCGAGTTTCTCCCGGTAGTACTCGCGGGCACCGATGCCGCTGATCACGCTGACTTTGTCGTAGCCTGCGTCGGCAGCCAGCCCTTCTGCGGTCTCGATCAGGCGGCGGCCATACCCCTTGTGCTGGTGCTGGTCACCCGCTGCATCCTTGCCGATCCCCGCCTCACTGCCGTACACGTGGAGTTCACGGACCAGCGCGGCGTCCTGTAGCTCCCTGCGTACGGGGTTGTTCGGGAACCGCAGTCGACAGAAGCCGACCAGGAGATCCTTCTCGAAGTCCTCGAAGCTGATGAAGTGTTCCGTCCCGCCGCTTGCCTCGTAGGTCATCACGTCGAGCTCGATGTTTTCGGGCTCCTCGTCGTTCATTCCCGCCTCACGGGACCGGATATCCTCACACTCCCAGCCGTGGTTGTCCATCTCCTTCCAGGCGAGCTGGCGGAGGTTGGACTTCCAGACCCCGGCGTCGATGAAATCCGCTGGGATGTCCCGCTGGACGCGCTGGAGCCGGGTGTACCGGGGGATCATCGACATGATCTCGGCGACGATCTCGGCGGCCTCCTCGTTGGTCAGCGGATCGTACTCGCCGTCGTGCCACATGTCGTAGGTCCGGGTCCCGCGGACGATCAGCGTCGGGTAGATCTTCAGGTAATCGGGCTTCCACTCCTCGTCTTCGAACAGCCGGCGGAAGTCCTCGAGACACATCTCGTGGGACATGCCGGGCTGGCCGGGCATCATGTGGAAGCCGACCTTGAACGCGGCGTCCCGGAGCCGTCGATTGGCGTCGATCGACGCCTGCGCGCCGTGCCCCCGATGCATCTCGCGGTTGATCCGCTCGAACGTCGTCTGGACGCCGACCTCGACTTTCGTACCGCCCAGATCGAGCATCCGGTCGATCTGTTCCGGATCGCACCAGTCGGGCTTCGTCTCGAAGGTCGTCCCGATGTTTCTGATCTCGTTTGTCTCGTTTCTCGCGATGACGTCTTCGAGGTACTCGAACTCGACGTCTTCGGGATCGGGTGCGAAACTCAGTTCCTCGGCGGGCGAGGGCTCTGCGTCCAGATCGTAGTCGTTCATCGCCTGGAGGGCGCGCTTGACGAACCACTCCTGGTAGTCGTGGCTCCGGGCGGTCATCGTCCCGCCCATCAGGATCAACTCGACCTTGTCGACGGGGTGGCCGATCTCCCGAAGCTGGTGGAGCCGCAGGGTGACCTGCCCATAGGGGTCGTAGTCGTTTTGCTCGCCGCGGGCCGCCGCCGGTTCGTGGCCGGTGTAGCTCTGCGAGCTCGAAAACTCCGAGCCCGGCCCGCCGGGACAGTACAGACACTTCCCGTGCGGGCAGTTGTGCGGGCTCGTCATGATCGCCACTGGTGAGACGCCCGAGGCCGTCCTGACCGGCTTGCGCTGCAGGACGGCTTCCAGTTCCTCGCGACGCTCCTGTGGTGCGTAGTCCAGTAGCTCGGTATGTTTGGGCACCTTCGGCGAGGAAAACTCCGAGCAGACGTCGAGCTTGGCGCTCTCAAGATCCTCTCGGTCTACGTCCCCCGCGAGGATCCGATCAACCAACTCCGCACAGGCGTTCTCGAACGCCTCGCTCTCCGTGGCGTCCGACTCGGTACTCATTACCGGAATAAAGCGACTTGCCGCGAATAAGGGTATCGACTGATTACAGCTCGCTCGCGATCGATGCGATGACGGCTTCGAGCACGTCATCACGGCCGCCCGCGAGGAACTCGATGTGACCGTCACGCCCGCCGACTGCGGAGACGGCCGCGTTGTCGGCTCGCTCTGCGGCGTGTCCGGCGATCTCGCGGACGTCGAGGCCAACCGAGCTACGCACGTGGATCTCGTCGTCGTCGACGCCGAGCGTCACGAGTGGCGTCCCCAGCTCCTCGCTCTCGCGCCGGTGGAGTGCGTCGACGAGCAGCGTCGTCGTCGGGAAGTCATACTGGTGGGTGTACGCGTCGGTATCGAGGACCGCGAAGTGGACTCCCTTCGCCTCCCGCGTGGTCAGGTTCCGCTCGGCCGTCCCGATCTCGGTGTCGAGTTTCGTTCGGAACTGCTCGCTGACGTGCCCGGCGAGCCCTTCGGCGCGCTCGAACAGCAGATCCGTGATGAGCTCGCGTTTGTCACGATAGGTCTGGTAGAACGCTTCCAGCGCAATGGCTTCGCGAAGTTCCTGCACTGCCTCGGTGTCGTAGCCCGCTTCGCTGGCAAGCTCGACGTACTGCTCGGGAGCGGCTTCCCAGTACCCAACTGCGGGGACGTGTTCGAGATCCGCGCGAACGTCGGGATTGACCGCCGCAGCGACGTTCGCCGCGATTGCGGGCGTCGTGACGTCCTCGGCGGAAACGAAGGTGTCGACGGCTGAATCGACACCCTCGTCCGGCGCGTGGGTGTCGAGAACGACACGTTCGACGTCGTAGACGTCCAGCAGTTCGTAGCCGTCTCTGGACTCTTTCGTGCTGCCGACGTCTACGAGCACGACCAGAGGTAGCTGTTCGCCGTGTCGCTCACGGGCTTCCAGCATGTTCGTCACGTCGTTGGTCGCGGCCTCCATGTCGTAGATGTGGCCTTCGAGCGGTCGTCGGTTGAAGTAGTTGTAGACCGCGTCCTGTCGGTCGTGTTCCTCGCGGATCAGCGGGAGCGCGGCGCGTTCGAGCGCGGCACCGGCCGCGTAGCCGTCGGCGGTCGCGCTGTGCCGGACGACGATCGGTCGACCGACCATGATGGCACGGCGGATCGCCGTGCTGGCGGCCTCGATCCCGTCTTCGACCGCAGCGACGGCGTCGTGGTCGGCCAGCAGGTCGATCTCGTCGGGCCGGGCAGCCTCGGAAAGGGCGGCGTTCAGACGGTCCTCGACGACCGCGCGCTCGCCGCCGGTCAGTTCGATCAGGGCTTCGGTTTCGACCTGCAGTTCCTCACGTCGGAGCTCGACCTCGCCGTCGAGTCTGACGAAGTCGTCGGTCTCGATGTCGGGATAGGCTCGAACGCCCGCTTCCTCGAAGGCGGCACACTCGACGGTGCCGGTCTCGTCTCGCAGTTCGAAGATCGTCGGCCCGCTGGTCTGTCGGACACTCACGACTTCGCCCTCGATCCGGACGCGATCGCCCACACGATCGTCGAGGGTGTCGATCCCGGAGCGTTCGATCGTCTCCGCCGCGACATCGTCTGCCGACTCGTCGTCGCTGTCCGGCTCCGCATCATCCGGCTCGGCATGGTCGTCCGGCTCTTTCTCGTCGTCCGGTTCGACATCTTCGAGGTCCGACTCCGCGTCGTCCGCCTCGTCGTCCCCTTCGTCAGACTCGTCGACGAGCGTCTCGACTGCCTCGTCGACTGCCGTCGTCGCGTCCTCGGTCTGTTGTTCTGCCTGCGTCGTGCCACCGTTCGGTGTCACCGTCTCCGTGGTGTCAGGTGTTGTGTCGTCGACCGTTGCCGACGACTTATCGGCGTTTCCCGACTCGTCCTCCTCGTGCACTTTGTCTCCGCTCGGTGCGTCAACCAGTCGGCCGCGGAAATCCCGATCCTCCTGCCGGATCGACCAGCCCAGGTCGACGTCGCCGTTGTCGCGAACCGATTTGACCTTGACGTACATGTCGTCGCCGGTATCCCAGTCGAGGCTGTCGAGTCGCTGGTCGAGTTCGCTGCGGTGGAGGAGCCCAGTGACACTGTCGCCGATGTTGACGAAGACGCCGAACTCGGCGAAGCCATCGACCTGTCCCCTGTAATACCGGTTCGGTGTGAGCTGATCCGGGGAGTTCCCACGGAACTCGAACGCGACGTCCTCTTCGTGTGTGCTACAGACGAGCCCATCCACGGGCTTGCCACAGATGATACAGTTGCTCATTTGATCGAATTGAATAGCCCCGCCCTAAAACTGTTGTCGAAACTCGCTCGCCGTGTGGCCTGTGGGCGCTCCCATGGACTACTCGAAGACCCGACTATCACCTTCCAGCCGTTCGATATCCTCCGCGATGGATCGGACGTCTTCGGGAAACAGCGCGATCTGTATCTCGCTCCCCTCGTCGTCTTCGAAGACGAGTTTCACGCGTTTGTCCCCGAACTCCCGCGCTTCAGCCCGGTCGACGTCGAACAGCTTCGCCGTCGCGGTCTTGTTCGAGGGGCCGACGTTCTTGATTGCGCCGTCTTTCAGTTCGAGCAGAAAATCGTCCAGTTGTAGCGTGAGCATAGTCGTCGTTCGCGGGGTACACTGAAAAATGGCGACCCCACGATACATCTCCGTCCTGAACCGATCGGGAGCAACTGCCGACGGGCACGTCCCACTCGGGACCGGACAGGGGCAAGGTGGAAACGAGCGGACGAACGTACCGGTTACCGGTACGTTGCTCCCTCTCCGTGACATAGAGTATCAGTCAACTTGGTTATCATTAAGTGGATGAAGAGAGTACGTTCCGGTGCACCATGGAGCTCACCTGGCACGGTCACTCGACCTGGCGCATCGTCGTCGGAGATACGGACCTGTTGATCGACCCGTTCTTCGATAACCCGAAGACAGATCTCGACCCTACGGACATAGACTCCCCCGACTACGTACTTCTCACGCACGGGCACGACGATCACGTCGCCGATGTCGGGGCGTTCGAGGACGCGACCGTCGTCGGAAACCCGGAAGTAACCGGTCACGTGGTCAGCGAGCACGGGATCGATGAGGACGCCGTGATCGGGATGAACCTCGGCGGGACGGTCGAACTCGGGGACGCCTACGTGACGATGCATCGTGCCGACCACTCGAACGGCGTGGGGTCGGGCTTCGAGACGCCCAGCGCCGGAATGCCAGCGGGTTACGTCATCAGCGACACGAAGCCGACGCAGGTCGCTGACGACGAGAGCACGACCTTCTACCACGCGGGCGACACCGGGCTGATGACCGAGATGCGAGACGTGATTGCGCCGTATCTCGAACCTGACGCCGCGGCGGTCCCGGTTGGCGATCACTTTACGATGGGGCCGATGCAGGCCGCAATCGCGGTGGACTGGCTGGACGTCGACCACGCGTTCCCGATGCACTACGACTCGTTCCCGCCGATCGAGATCGACACGGACGACTTCGTCCGCGAGGTGAAGGGCACTGGCAGCGACGCTGACGTGCACGTGCTGGACGGCGACGAGAGCTTCGAGCTACCGTCGTAGCTTTCACCATCCGCTTTCCGATTGAACAACCCTTACAACGGCGGGCGTTGAAATGTGAGGTGCTATGGCCAAAGAAGTACACAGCACCTCGACCGAGGGCTTTTCGACGCAGAACAAGATTCGAGAGTTCGAGACGACCATCGACGCCACCGGCGAGGACGCGCCGGACACGCTCGAAACACTGCTCGCCACGTATAGCGCGTGTTTCGTCCCGGCGCTCCGCGTCGGCTCCGAACAGCGTGGCGGCGGCGACCTCGGTGAGATCGAGATCGCAGTGACGGGTGAACTGAACGACGACGACAAGCTCGAATCGATTTCGTTCGACGTCACCACTGAGGCCGACCTCGACGACGAGACCGCAGCACAGGTCAACGAGCGCGCTCAGGAACTCTGTAAGGTCCACGACGCGCTCAAAGAGAGCCTGCACGCAGACGTCACGCTCAACAGCTGATCGGTCCGCACCGTTTTTCCACAGATGTAATAGGCCCGTCAGTCCTACAACCGATATGAGCAACAGCGACTGGACCGACAGGATCGTCGGCGCACGCATGAAAGTCGATCAGGAGTTCTCGGAGCAGGTACAGGCGTCCGAGTTTTCCAGTCAGGAGTGGGGCATGATCATGACCGCAGTGGAACTGGAGATCGAGAACCCTGGCACTCCGGAGGAGGCTCGTGTCGTGGCAAACACGGAGAACGTCCCGCAGGTGATGCCCGCGCTTGACGACGTGCGCGATCAGATGGGCGCAATGGGCGGCGCGCCGGGCGGATCGTCGGGGGGCGGCGGGGGTGGCGGCATCATCGACAGCATACTGGGTGTGTTCGGGATGGGCGGTGACGGCGGTGGGGACGCCGAGCGTATCGAAGCCGCCGAGAACCTCGCTCAGGAATATGCAGAGCAACTGCAGTCTCATCTCGAATCACAGGGGCAGTGGGAGACTGCATGCAATGCGGCAGCGAGAGCGTCTGAGTAGCTCGAACTCCGTGGTTCTCACCTTCTGAAAACACACCCCGTTATTTGATGGGTCTTGCCTGAGAACCCAGAACTGGAGGCAACAATAATGGCCACGCAACCATCGGAACGGACGCTCGAAACGGAAATGTTCGGTCGAAACGTGACCTACGAGTACTCGGAGACGTGGGTGGGCTACTCGATGCTCTCCCTGCGACTCGTGATGGCGTGGGTATTCCTTCAGGCAGGGATCGCAAAGTGGGCAGATGGTGGCTTCGGCGAGCCGCTCGCGTGGAGTTCGGAGGGGTTCCTGAGAGGGATGGACTCGGCGAACCCGCTGAGCGGAATGTTCACCGCATTCGCTGACTTCGCCTGGCTGTTCGACCCGCTCGTGATCTTCGGACAGGTGCTCATCGGACTTGCACTCCTGTTCGGCGTCTTCGTCCGCTTTGCGGCAATGATGGGTGCGATCCAGATGTTCATGTTCTGGACCGCAGCGTGGGAGGGCGGACTCATGGCCGGGTTCCCGGTCCAGAACGGGTACTTCATCGACAGCTCCTTTGTCTACATGCTCTTGCTGTTCGGCCTCGGCGCGTTCGGCGCTGGCCGGATCCTTGGCCTCGATTCCAAACTTGAACAGACCGAGATCGTCCAGCAGAACCCGTGGCTGCGCTACCTGCTCGGTTAAGCCGATCGAGTCGGCACCACTACTCAGTTTTGAACAGCGTCATTTCTTCCGCCTGATAGATGTTGATCAGTTCGTTGATCAGCTCGTCGTAGGACTCGTCTTCAACCTGCAGGTTGTCGAGCCGTTCGATAGTTTTCTCGTCGAGTTCGATGTCAGGCATATCTGTTAGTTCTACTCGAACGCGCTTAATCAGCGGGGCCCATCACCAGAACGCCCTCTCTCAGTTGCCGATCTGCTCCCGGACGGGCCGAAATTCGTCAAAGCGGACGTTCGTCCAGTGGCACCGTCAAAAAATACAGCTCGCGGTTTCAGGCTGATTCCCCGTTCACCTAGAGCCGCTCGACGATCGCAGCGGTGACCTCCTCGGTCGACCCGTCGCCGCCGAGATCCGGGGTTCGCGGCCCCTCGTCCAGCACGGCTTCGGTCGCTTCGCGGACGCGGTCGCCAGCCTCGCCGTAGCCGAGGTGATCGAGCATCATCGCCGCCGAAAGGATCATCGCGGTCGGATTGGCGACCCCTTCGCCGGCGATATCCGGCGCGGAGCCGTGGACCGGTTCGAACAGGGCATTCTCCGCGCCGACGTTCGCGCTCGGGAGGAGTCCGAGGCCGCCGACGAGTCCGGCGGCGAGATCCGAGAGCATGTCGCCCGCGAGGTTCGGACAGATGACGACGCCGTAGTCCTCCGGATGCGTGATCAGATGCATCGCCAGCGCGTCCATCAGCGCAGTGTTGTACTCCGCGTCACGCTCGGCCGCGACTGCTTCAGCGGTCTCGAGAAAGAGGCCATCGGTCTCGCGCATGACGTTTGCCTTGTGGGCGATCGTCACGTCGTCGTAGCCGTTCGTCTCGGCGTACTCGAAGCCGAACTCGGCGATATCCCGTGAGGCGTCCTCGGTAATGACGCGTGTCAGCGTCGTCACGCCGTCGGCGATTTCGCTTTCGATCCCCGAGTAGACGCCCTCGGTGTTCTCACGAATGAAGACGAGGTCCGTATCGGGCTGGACGGCGTCGAGACCCGGATACGAGACGGCGGGGCGGACGTTTGCGAAGGAGCCGACGACCTCACGCAGCGGAAGGATCACGTCGGCGGCGGTCTCGCCCGCTGCACCGAACAGCGTCGCATCGGCACCGCGTGCGAGTTCGCGCGTGTCCTGTGGCAGTGCCTCGCCAGTTTCGGCTTTCGTTGCGTCGCCCGCATCCCCCTCGACGAAGTCGAACTCGATGTCGAGGGCGTCGAGCACCTCGACTGCCGCAGGGGTCACTTCCTGTCCGATTCCGTCGCCCGGGATCACGGCGATCCGATGTGTCATTATCGCCTCAGACGCCGCGGGGGTAAGAAAGAGATTCGATTCGGCAGCGCTGTCCCACCTCAACTGTTAACCGCTTCGGCGACACACCTTCTTGATATGCACGCTGCCGGAGTCGGTCGTCGTCGGTTACCGTCGCTCCAGAGGCCACCGCCCTGTAAATCGAGGTGGCCCTGACGTGTCGGTCGCCTTCTGGGCGCTCGTCGGCCTGGGGACGCTCACCTGCCTGTTTATGGCCTGGGCGCTTGGCGCGAACAGCAACTCGCCACCGTTTGCCCCGGCGATCGGCGCGAACGCCATCTCGACGATGCGTGCCGCCTTTCTCATCGGTATTCTCGCGGCGCTTGGCGCGCTCACACAGGGCGGCGCGATCTCCGAGACCGTCGGCCAGAACCTGATCCTGAACACGCCGATCACCGCACTCGCGGCGATTTCCGGGCTCATCACTGCCGCAGGGTTCATGATCTTCGGCGTCTACTCCGGCTATCCGGTACCCGCGGCGTTCGCCACGACCGGTGCGATGGTGGGTGTCGGTCTCTCGCTCGGGGGAGACCCCGCCGTCGACACCTATCGCGAGCTCGCGACGTTCTGGCTGCTCGTCCCCCCGACGTCCGGCGGCATGGCCTATCTCACTGCCAAGCTGCTCCGGCGGGACGATATCCCCGATACGGTCGGCGTGCCGCTGCTCGCTGGTATCGTCGGCGGGATCCTCGCGAACATCCGGCTGGGCGTGATACCGTCGCCACCGGAAATCGACCAGAGCTCCGTCGCCGAGCTCGTCTCCCGGACCCTTGGCGAGCCCCACGTGGCCGGGATCGATATCGCCGTCGTTCTCGTCACGCTCGCCTTCGCTGTCGGCGGCTTCACGTACATCCGCAGGCGGACGATGGCCTCGGTCGACGACGGGATCAGAACCTTTCTGCTCGTGCTGGGAAGCGTCGTCGCCTTCTCCAGTGGGGGCAGTCAGGTCGGGCTGGCGACCGGCCCCCTCGAAAACCTCTTTGGCGTCGAGCTGGGACTGCCGGGGATCGTACTGCTCGCGATCGGTGCAACGGGGATCATCGCCGGTGCATGGATGGGCGCACCGCGGTTGCTGCAGGCAACCTCCCGGGAGTATGCACAACTCGGGGCTCGGCGGTCGATTGCCGCGCTCGTCCCCGGCTTCGTCATCGCCCAGATCGCAATCGCGCTTGGCATCCCCATCTCGTTTAACAACATCATCATCTCCGGTGTGATCGGCGGAGGACTCGCCGCTGGCTCGGCTGGCGTCTCGCGCAGAAAGATCGGCGTCACACTGGCGTTCTGGCTGATCACGCTCTCGACATCGATCGTCATCGGCTTCGGGCTGTATCAACTGCTCTCGACCGTGCTGGGGATCCGGTAACTACCTGATCACGGTCACGGAGACCGGAGCTTCCGCCACGACTTTCGTCGCAACCGTCCCGAGGAGTCGTTTCGCGATCCGATTCGCATCGCCGCCGTGCCCGCCCATGACGACCTGATCGATGTCACGGTCCTCGGCAACGTCGAGGATCACGTCCGCCGGATCACCAGTCTCGATCATGATGTCGACCGTTCGATCCGCGGCGTCTGCCCGACGTTCCGCTTTCTCGATCACCAGCGCGGCGTGCTCGCGGGCGGCATCGATGCGCTCGTCATCAGCGCCAAGAATACCACCCTCGCTCATCGGTGCGTCGAGCGGCAGGATGACGTTCACAACCGTAATCGGACACTCGAAGGTGTCCAGCGCGTGTTCGAGCGCGTCGTCGGCAAGCGGCGAGCTGTCCAGCGGGACGAGGACGTGTGAAGGTGCCACAGATGATCTTCGACTGGTGGGGTTTTGTATCTCACGGCGACCGGTCCGGCGGGACAAAGAAGCGGGACAAAAACGCAATTACTGCGGGTGGTCGATCAGTCTTCGGTCTCGATGACGTCGATCGCGCCGTACATCCCTTCAGCGGTGTGGGGTTCACAGTAGTATAGCTGAATCCCGTCGTCGTCAAAGGACTGATCGAAAGTCGTCCCGTCTTCGGCAACGACATCACCGCTGTTGAAGTCCGATGCGGAATCCTCGTCGGAGACGACGTTGTGCGCACCACCCTCCCAGACCCATTCGACAGTCGTGCCCGCGTCGATCCGGATCGCCGCTGGTTCGAAGACGTTGGTGTCAGTCAGTGAGACTGTCACCTGCTCCTCGCCTGTCGCGTCGACCATCGTCCCATCGTAGTTAGGCGCGTCCTGTAGATACTCCTCGATCGCCACAGGGACCTCGTCGATCTCGCCGATAGATCCGTCGTCACCGTTTTCTGTTCCGTTCTCGTCGTCGCTATCGTCGACCTCCACGGCTCCGTTGTCGTCATCGTCTCCGGCACAGCCGGCCAGGGCAGTGAGGGCGACGGTTCCACTCGCAGCGATAAATCGACGGCGGCTCTGTTGGTTCGACATGCACCGCGAGGTTGGTTTCTACAGTCAAAAGCACAGTGGTATAGTCATATTGATATGTGTTGATTGATGCTGCACAATAGACACAGCTACTCTCTCCGTCAGCAACTCAGAAAAACGAATCTACGGCGGTTTTAGCTGAACCGAGGCGCTAAGCCCCCTTCCTCAAGGAGCGACCGAAGGGAGCGAGTAGGGAGGGGATACAGCGCCGCACGAGTAGCAAACACGTTCAACGCTCGGCCCACAGGCCCACGCAATCGCAACTCTTATTTGTGTAGTTTGTGTATTATGTGGTGTGGCAACGCGCAAGAACATCTCTATCCGCGACGACCAAGCCGAGTGGATTCAGGAAAACCACCTGAACCTTTCCTCGTTCGTTCAAGAAAAATTGGATGAACTAATCGAGGAGCGAGAGTAACGGATGTACTACGCTTACAAGTACCGTCTCAAACCGTCCGACGCCCACCGCGAGGAGTTGGACCGCCACCGAGACATTTGTAGGCAACTGTACAACCACACGCTCTACCGCCTCAACGAGTACCAAGATGAACACGGCGAACTGCCGTCCATGACCGCCCTGCGGTCGGAACTTCCCGACCTCAAGAAGTGGTGGGACGGCCTCTCGGACGTGTACTCGAAGGTCCTCCAAACCGTCGTGGAACGCCTGTTCGACAACCTCAAAGGACTCTCGGCGCTCAAGAAGAACGGCTACGGCGTCGGTCAACTCAAGTGGAAGTCGCCACGGGAGTTCCGCAGTTTCACGTACAGTCAGTCTGGCTTCAAGCTCGACAAGAAGGGCGGTCAGACTGTGCTGTCACTCTCGAAACTCGGAAACATACCGATTCGACTCCACCGCGCCATCCCCGACGACGCGACGCTCAAACAGGTCACGGTTAAGAAGGAACCGACGGGCGAGTGGTTCGCCACCTTCGGCGTCGAAATGGACCGCGAACCACCCGAACCGCCTGAGAACCCCGAGAAATACGTCGGTATCGACGTAGGAATTCTCAAGTACGCCCACGACACCGACGGGACGGCGGTCGGGTCGCTCGACCTCACCGACGAGCGCGAACGCTTGGAACGCGAACAGCGGTCCCTCTCACGGAAGGAACACGGGTCGAACAACTGGGAGAAGCAACGGCGACGGGTCGCGGAGTGTCACGCCGACCTTCGACGGAAGCGCCGCGACTTCCTCCACAAGCTCTCGGCGTACTACGCCCGAGAGTACGACTTCGTGGCGGTCGAAGACTTGAACGTGAAGAGGATGCTCGAATCACCGTCGAACAGTCGCAACAGGGCGTCGGCGGCGTGGCGAACGTTCCTCTCGTTGCTCGAATACAAGTGTGAGCGCGAGGGGACGCACTTCGTCGCGGTCAACCCGGGAGGGACGACCAAGGAGTGCGCGGCGTGCGGCGTTTCGACGGAGAAGCCGTTGTGGGTCCGTGAACATTCCTGTCCCGCCTGCGGGTTTGAGGCGGACAGGGACGCGAACGCGGTCGTCAGACTACGTCTGACGGGCAGCAAAATCGCTCGCGATTTTGCGACGGCGTGGAACATTCTTTCTCGCGGCCTCGAAGACATAGGAGTGGGATACTCCGAATCAACGCCTGTGGAGACTGCGCTCCCTGTGGATACGCCTGTATCTGCAAAGCGCGTCGTAGAATCAGGAAGCCCTACCCTCAAGGAGCGAACGGCGTCAGCCGTGAGCGAGTAGGGTAGGGTAGTTCACTCGTCCGATTCGACGTAGGGAAGCCCGTCAACGGTCGCCTCGACCTTGCTCATGTTCGAGTACATCAGCGCGGTCGTGTCCCAGATCCCGTCGACGAGCGCTTCTTGCATCGAGCTGTCAATATCGACATCCACAGTGGTCTCGCCGTAGGTGACGGTCTCGTCCTCGACGTCGATCTCGACGTCGCCGTCCGGGTGCTCGCGGATCCACTCCTGGAGCGCGGTCACGGTCTCTTTGTCCGCCGTCGCGGCGGGGATGCCAAGGGACTTGCAGTTGTCCGCGAAGATCTCCGCGAACGTCTCGCCGACGACGCCGTCGACGCCCCAGCGCATCATGGCCTGGGGGGCGTGCTCGCGGGAGGAGCCACAGCCGAAGTTCTTGTTGACGACCGCGATGTTGGCTCCCTCGTACTCGTTGAGCGGGTGATCGTTGAACCCGCCGTCGTCGTCCCGCCGCGCGTCATAAAAGAGGTAATCGGCCATGTTGTCGAACGTGACCTCCTTCATGAACCGCGCGGGCAGGATCTGGTCAGTGTCGATGTCGTCACCGGGAATCGGGACGCCGGTGCCCGAAACTTCGGTGATGTGGTTCTCACCCGACATCAGTCTGCCACCTCCTCGACGTCGTCGGCAGCAACCACGTCTGACGGTCCGTCGTCCAGGAACCGTCGGGCATCGGTAACTTCACCCTCTACCGCCGCTGCGGCGACCATCGCGGGACTCATGAGGACGGTCTTGCCGTCCTTGTCACCCTGCCGACCGATGAAGTTCCGGTTCGAGGATGAGGCACAGACCTCACCCGCTTCGAGCTTGTCGTCGTTCATCGCCAGACACATCGAACAGCCGGCACGTCGCCACTCCCAGCCGGCCTCGATGAACGTCTGGTCGATGCCGCGAGCCTCACACTCCTTGCGGACCGTCTCCGATCCGGGAACTGCGAGCGCCCAGACGTCGTCGGGGACCTGCTGGCCCTCGATGATGTCGGCGGCGACCTCGAAGTCCGAGACGCGACCGTTCGTACAGGTACCAAGGAAGGCGACATCGACGTCGTAGCCGAGCATCGACTCGCCAGGGGAGAGCTCCATGTGATCGAGCGCCTGTTCGGCGGCCTCCTGTTCTGTCTGGGTGGGTAGATCCGAGGGAGCCGGAATCGGCTCGGATACCTCGATGACCTGTCCGGGGTTGATCCCCCAGGTGACCAGCGGGTCGATGTCGTCGACGTTGATCGTGACGACATCGTCGTACTCGGCGTCGTCGTCGCTTTTGATCGACTCCCAGTACTCGACGAGCTCGTCAAACGCCTCGCCCTCGGGGACGTACTCGCGACCGCGCAGGTACTCGTAGGTGGTCTCGTCGGGGTTGATATAGCCCGCACGAGCGCCGCCCTCGATCGACATGTTACAGATCGCGAGCCGACCCTCCATGCCGAGTTCCTCGATAGCGGGGCCACCGTACTCGTAGACGTGGCCGACACCGCCGTCGACGCCCAGTTCCTGAATGATCTTCATGATCACGTCTTTGGCGTAGACGCCGTCGCCGAGGCTCCCCTCGATCTCGATGCGGCGGACTTTCTGTTTGTCGGCGGCGATACAGCCGGTCGCGAGTACGTCGCGGATCTGGCTGGTGCCGATACCGACGCCGATCGAGCCGAATGCTCCGTGAGTCGCCGTGTGGCTGTCCCCGCAGGCAACGGTCATTCCGGGCTGGCTCAGCCCCAGCTCTGGCGCGACGACGTGAGTAATGCCCTGTTTCCCCGAGTCGAAGTCGAAGAAAGTGATACCGTTTTCGCTGGTGTTTTTCTCCAGAGCGCCCAGCATCTCCTCGGATTTCTCGTCTTCGAGGGGGCGTTTGCGTTTGTCCGCCTCGGTCGGGGCGATGTGGTCGGTCGTTGCGAACGTGCGGTCGGGGTACGCGACGTTGAGGTCCCGTTCGCGCAACATGCCAAACGCCTGTGGGCTCGTCACTTCGTGGACGAGATGCAGCCCGATGAACAGCTGATCCTGCCCGTTCGGCAGCTCCGTTACCTTGTGTTTCTCCCAGACTTTGTCGTACAGTGTTCCATCACTCATTATATACGTCCTCGTCGTTCGCGGCTACGTCAGACTGCCGGTTCCCGCCCCGCTCGAAGGCGGGGGCCGCTCCCTCGCCCTGCGGCGGGACGTGATCGACGTCCGCCATTCGTTCGTCGTGCTGTTCGTCCTGTCCACCGTCGGTGACGACCGTTGGGCCGCGCTCGAACGAGCGGGCCGCGCTGGTGTCCCCGAACGGGTGGGTGTGATCGACGTCTCGCATGTTCTCAGTCATCTGCTGGCGCTTCCGCTTTTTCCTCCTCCCACGCGAACAGTTCGCGCAGGCTGCCGCCGACGTCCTCGATCTCGTGTCCTTCCTCGGCGGCGCGCAGTTGTTTGTAGCTCGGTCGGTTCGTCTGGTTTTCGGTGATCCACTCGCGGGCGAACTCGCCGTTTTGAACCTCTTCGAGGACCTCCTCCATTCCCTCGCGGGCGTACTCCTCGTCGACGACGTACTCGCCGCGGGTGAGCCCGCCGTACTCGGCAGTGTCGGAGACGGAGTTCCACATCCCCATCAGCCCGCCCTCGTAGATGAGATCGACGATGAGCTTCATCTCGTTCATGCACTCGAAGTACGCCATCTCGGGGGAGTAGCCGGCGTCGACGAGCGTCTCGTAGCCCATCTTCATCAGCTCGGTGACGCCGCCACAGAGGACGGCCTGCTCCCCGAACAGGTCGGTTTCGACCTCCTCCTGGAACGAGGTCTCGATGACGCCCGCTCGCGTGCAGCCGATCGCCTCGGCGTAGGCAAGCGACTGGTCTTTGGCGTCGCCGGTTGCGTCCTGATACACCGCGATCAGGCCCGGGACGCCCTCGCCGCGCTGGTAGGTACGGCGCACGAGGTGGCCCGGCGATTTCGGCGCGACCATCGTCACGTCGACGTCCTCCGGCGGTCGGATCTGCCCGTAGTGGATGTTGAAGCCGTGAGCGAACTGCAGGGTGTCACCGGCATCCAGTCCGTCCTCGATCGCCTCGTACACTGCGGGCTGGATCGTGTCGGGGACGAGCATCTGGACGATGTCGGCCTCGGCGGCGGCGACGTCGGGCGTCTCGACACGTAGCCCCTCGCTTTCGGCCTCGGGCCACGAGGAGGAATCCTCGCGCAGGCCGACGATCACGTCGACGCCGCTGTCGTGCAGGTTGAGCGCGTGAGCGTGGCCCTGGCTCCCGTAGCCGAGAACGGCGACCGTCTTGTCTTCGATGTACGTGCTATCCGCGTCTTCGTCCCGATATACTGTCGTTGTAAATTCGTCTGCCATTGTAACTCTCAGTTGTCAGTCGTCGGCCGGCACTTCTTTGCTTTCCGGTTCTGCGATCTGCGGTCCGTCGGGCGCGGTCCGTTCTGCGCCACGGGTCAGAGCCGCTGTCCCGGTGCGGACGATCTCCACGATTCCGAACTGCTCGAACGCGTCGATCGCCGCGTCGATCTTCTGCTCGCTCCCCGTGATTTCGACGGTGACGGTCTCCCGCCCGGCGTCGACGGCCTGCCCACCGTACATCTCCGCCAGCGACTGGACCTGATCGGGGTGGCTGCCCTCGACCTTGATCAGGGCCAGATCGCGCCGGGTCGCGTCGGCCGGCAGCTCGGTCACGGAGACGACCGGCACCAGCTTCTGCAGCTGCTTTTTCGCCTGCTCGATGCCCGGCCCGGACTCCTCGATGACGAGCGTGATCCGGGCGCGGTCCTCGTCCGTCGTCGCACCGACGGTCAGGCTCTCGATGTTGAACTGTCGGCGGCTAAACAGTGAGGCGACGTTCGCGAGCACGCCCGGCTCGTGAGCGACCAGCGCGGAGAGTACCGCCTGCTGCGTGTCGGGCTCGGCCTCGGCGTCCGGGTCGATCCGGATCCCCTGGGCGTTGCGTCGTCGCGACGTCTCCGGTCGTTCGCTCGGATGCGGTCCCTCCAGTGCCTTGGAATCGATGTCGTCGCTCATTGTTAGATGTCATCCAGCTGGCTTGCGTTCAGTGCGAACTTCCCGTTGTTGCCGCCGCTTGGAACCATCGGGTAGACGTTCGCCTGCGGGTCGATGCGGAAGTCGATGACAGTCGGGCCGTCGTACTCCATCGCGGCCTCGACAGCGTCTGCGACCTCGTCGTAGTTCTCGACCGCCTCGCCGTGGGCACCGAAGGCCTCGGCGAGCTTGTCGAATTCGGGACACCAGCCGTACTCCGAGGCGGCGTGTCGCCCCTCGAAGAAGGCGTCCTGCCACTGGCGAACCATCCCGATGTACTCGTTGTTCAACACGGCGACGGTGATGTCCATGTTCTCGCGGACGGCGACAGAGAGCTCCTGCATCGTCATCAGGAACGACCCATCGCCCTCGAAACAGATGACCTCCTGGTCGTCGTCGGCCGCGACGCGTGCGCCGATCGCCGCGGGCAGGCCATAGCCCATCGTCCCCAGCCCGTTCGAGCTGACGAACGTGCGCGGTTCCAGCCAGTCCCAGTACTGCCAGGCCCACATCTGGTGCTGGCCGACGCCGGTGGTGACGATCGCGCGATCGCTCGTGGCCTCGTCCAGCGCCTCGACGACGAACTCCGGCTGGAGCGCGCGGTCCTCGGGGACCGGGTAGTCCATCGGATACTCCGCCTTCCACGTCTGGCACTGGTCGCGCCACTCGTCGGCGTCGGGCGCGTGCTCGATCTCGGCGTCGAGCTGCTCGATCACCGTGCCCGCGTCGCCGATCAGCGGGTAGTCCGCGTGGACGTTCTTGCTGATCTCGGCGGGATCGATATCGACGTGGACGACCTCGGCGTCGGGCGCGAACGTCTCGATGCCGCCGGTCAGCCGGTCGTCGAAGCGCGTCCCGATGCCGATCAGCAGGCTGGAGTGGTGCATCGCCATGTTGGCGAAGCCGGTCCCGTGCATTCCAGCACCTTCCATCGATAGCTCGTGGTCCTCCGGGAACGCACCGGTACCCGGCATCGTCGTGACGACCGGAATCTCGTACTCCGTCGCGAACTCGTACAGTTCATCCGAGGCCTCACTTCGGATGACGCCACCACCCGCGAGAATTGTGGGGCGTTCGGCGGCTTCGATCGCGCGTGCGGCTTCAGCGATGCTGTCCGGCTCGGCGTGTTCGGTGTACTGGTACGTGTCCGGCACCGTCGCTTCGCCCGGTTCGGTGTCGGTCTCGCCCAGCGTGATATCCTTGGGCAGGTCGACCAGGGTCGGACCGGGTCGTCCCTCCCGGGAGAGGGCAAGCGCCGAACCGACGTCGTCGCCGACAGTGTCGGAGTCGTCAGCGAAGATGTTGTGTTTCGTGATCGGGTCGGTCACCCCGGTCGTATCCGTCTCCTGAAAGGCGTCGTTGCCGACGAAGTTCGTCGGGACCTGCCCGGTCAGGGCGACGAACGGATCCGAATCCATCGAGGCGTCCGCGATGCCCGTGATGAGGTTCGTCGCGCCGGGCCCGGAGGTTGCCAGACAGACGCCGGGGTCGTTTGCGACGACGCCGTAGGCGTCTGCGGCGTGGGCCGCACCCTGCTCGTGAGCCATCGTGACGTGGGTGAGCTGGTCGGAGCTGTACAGCGCATCGTAGACGGGCATGATTGCGCCGCCCTGAACGCCAAAGAGGTGTTCGACGCCGTCGTTTTCGAGCGCCCGGACGACCGCCTCCGCGCCCGTGGTGACGGGTTGCTGGTCCGTTTCGCCGTCTTCCTCCTCGTCGAACTCCGCGGCGTGTGCCGGTTCGCTCATGCACGATCACCTGTCGGTCGTGCTGTGGTGGTTGGCTGGCGATACTGTCGTCGTGGGTGTCGGGATCGATACATGGTTCGAGCGGTGACTGTGTGATCTACGAGCGATGCGGGCCGGGTCGAAAACTGTGGTAGTGGTGGGGCTAGAAGGCCCCTACGATCACACCGAGAAGACGTCGGACGGACCGGGCGCTGGTGGCCTCGGGCGCACCAGTCGTGGCGGTCCGTGTCATCAGTACGTTGGTGATGCTCTTCGTATACATAATTCTTGTGAGTCGCCGAGCACTGATCGGTCAGCGACTGCTCGGGGTTGTCACTACCGGCGAACCCGGACGTGGCCATCAGGCGCGGACCTCCTCGGTGCGCTTGATGCCCTGCTCGCGGGCGAACTCCTTCAGCATCTCCATCGTCACACGTTCCTTCTCCGCACCGCGGTCTTTCACCTGACGTGTGAGCGCCCGGACCTCCTCGTCGGTCGGCGCGAAGCCGGCGTCTTCCAGCCGTTCGCGGACGGAGTGGTTGCCGGTGTGTTTGCCCAGCACCAGTTTGCGGTGTGCGCCGACCATCTCGGGAGTCATGACGCCCGGCTCGAACGTATCGGAGTTCTCGATGACGCCTGCGGCGTGGATGCCGCTCTCGTGGGAGAAGGCGTTCTCGCCGACGACGGGCTTGTTGCCCGGTACGTCGATGCCGCTTTTCTCCTCGACCAGCTGTGAGAGCTCGGTGATACGGGTCGTGTCGATCCCAGTGTCGACCTGATAGACCGACTCGATCGCCATCACGAACTCCTCGTAGGCCGCGTTGCCAGCGCGCTCGCCGATCGAGTTGACCGACACCTGGGCCTGTTTCGCGCCCGCCTCGATGCCCGAGAGGGCGTTGGCGGTCGCCAGCCCGAAGTCGTCGTGAGTGTGGACGTCGACGTTCGCGTCGGTGTGGTCCACGACCGTTCGGATCAGGTCGTAAAAGCGGCGCGGCGTCGCGACGCCACAGGTATCGGGGATGTTGATCCAGTCGGTTCCGGCCTCGGTTACCTCCTCGATTACCTCGATCAGGTAGTCCTCGTCGGTGCGGGTCGCATCCATCGGCGAGTACATGCAGATCGCGCCTGCATCCTTCACTCGCTCGACGGCTGCGACCGAACGCTCTACTACTTCCTCGCGGGTCGCGTGCATCGAATCCTCGATCTGGACGTCGCTCGTCGAGGAGAACACGTGGACCATCTCGACGCCGCTGTCGAGGGCGGCCTCGATGTCCTTGTCGACGACCCGGGCCAGGCCACAGGTCGTCGTTGCTGTGTTCTCGGCGATGTCACGCACCGCCTCGAACTCCGCGTCGGAGTTGACGGGGAACCCGGCCTCGATGACGTGGGTGCCCATCTCGTCCAGCACCGCCGCTATCTCGCGTTTGTCTTCGTACGAGAACGACGTGCGGGGTGACTGTTCTCCGTCGCGGAGTGTGGTATCGAAAACGCGTGCTGACTCAATTTCGTCAGTGGAATCTAACGTGCCCTGGAAGAACTCGACCCCCCTGACTGGTGTCAGAGGACGAATCCATGGACGCTTGGTCGGACATGGTACCTCAATGAATCACGTCTTCACATATAAGCGTGTCGTTCGTTCGCCCACTCACACCCACGAGGCGGGACGCAAATATTACAATTCCACAGTTGGCCCCCGCCCCGTCGAACTGAGAAGGTTTTTTCTCGGGGGGGTGCCTCGGGTGGGACATGTCCGATTTCAACCTCGATCTCCGGTCGGTCGAAGACCACCTCGAGGACGAAGAAGACGGCGAGAGCTTCGAGGGCCGTGTTGTGCTGGGCGTGCTTGATGGGACAACTGATCCCGCGGAGTGGCTCCAGACCGTGCTGGGGGGGAACGTCCTCGTACTCAATGTGGATGGCGACGTGAACGAACTGGCTGCTGGCTTCGCACGGGAAGTGCGCGACGAGGACGGGGAACTCGTCCACTTCCGGGGCTTTCTGATCGTCACGCCGCCCGGCGTCGATATCGATCGGGAACGACTGTAGCTCAGTCTTTCCGCACGCCCATCTGTAGTTGATCCGTTCCGTACGCCCGGCTATAGCTAATCCGTTCCGTACGCCCGGTTGAACCGGCTTTCGGAGAGCAAGAGGTCTTCCATTGCGGGCATGTGTTTGACGTTGAAGACGACTTTCGTGTCCTCGGTCACCGGCGTCGTGATACAGGACAGTCGGATTCCTCGGTCGATCATCTCCTGAGTGAGAACGTGGCTCGTCGGAATCGGAACCTCACCGTCGATCACCGCGACGGCGCAGTTCGAGCAGGCCCCGCCACGACAGGCGAATGGCCACGCCAGCCCGGCGTTCTCGGCGGCTTCGAGCAACGTCTCCCGTTCCTCGACAGTGATTTCGCCGTAGTCTGCGTTCCCCAGATTCGCGTCGGCCGCCTTCTCGAAGAGGTCCTCGTCGTCGAGGCTCCAGCCGTGCTCGTCCAGTCGCTCGTAGTTGAGAAACTCAACCCGATACTGCGGACGTTTTTCCGTCTCTTCGACAGGGTCGCTCCCCTCGTGAACGGAGACGGGACTGACCTTGCCCGCCTCGATCCGCTCGTAGGCAGTCTTGACGGCCTGGAACGCGCGAGCGGAGCCGCCATGATCGGGATGGGTCTCCTTGACCCGTTCCCGGTAGGCCTCCAGTAGTTCCTCCTCGTCCGCGTCGCGGGCGACGCCGAGGATGTCGTACGGGGATGCCACGGACGCGGCTAGCGGCCCGGCATATATATTCCCTACTTTTGACCCGTCGTTCGCCGGTACCGGACGTCCAGCGGTAGCGGGCTAGGCTGGTACGGGCCCTGAACACGCTCAGTTGACTGATTTCGACAGTTCTGCCCCGGCCTTGAATTTGACATCCCTTCCGGTGCCAGAAGCGTTGGCCAGGTGAACGAGCGGGGCGTCCAGCCCCAGTGCGCTCCTCGTGATAACTGGGGTATTCTCCCCTTCGTGTTCACCGTGGATCTTGACATTCATGGCGTTGAGGCCCCGCCGTCCGTCCCCGGACTGGAGGACCTCCGGGATACCGTCACCGTCGAGGTCCCTGACGATCATCCCCGAGCCCTGCTCGCTCCGATCCCGGGAGAACTGCTCGACGATGCGGTCGTCGAGATCTCCGCTCTCGACGTCCGCTGCGGTCACACTTGCGATCTCGGTGGGTCCCTCGTCGAACAGGTGGGTCACCGAATCCTCGTAGAGCGCGCCCTCGTCGAGCGTCCACCCGCCGGCGAAGATGACCTGATCGTCGTGGAGACACCGCCGGACCCAGAAGAGCCCGGGCAACGGACACGGACAGTCCTCGGGCGTGACGGTCACGGGACAGACCAGCGTCTGACTCGCCGGGTCGGCGTCCGAACGACGCTGGCCCCAGCAGTACACCTGTCCATCCTCCGCGGCGCGGTTCTGCCCCCAGCAGTGTATGCCAGCCTCGTTCAGGCTCCGTGCCTCGCGGAGGGTGCCGTCAGCGGCGACGAAGACGCATTTGCCGTCGGCGTCGGCCGACGCCGGTGCACCGCTGACGACCGCGCCGCCCTCGATGCTATGGCCAACGATCGCCCGGTTTTCGGTCCGGTAGGAGTCGAGCTCCGCCGTAAGAACGGAGCCACAGGAGATGTCGTGATGTAACGAGATCGGGCCGTCTAGCTGGATGCAGCCCTCGTCGTCGTAGCTGATGCCACTGCTGCCGTACTGGTCGTGGAACGGTGGCCGGAGACCATCAGGCTCGTGGGAGGCAACACAGTACGCGAGCACTCGGTCGGGTGTGAGTTCCTCGGCCAGCGAGCCGCGGTCGCCCGGCAGGCTGGCATCCGGGAGACAGACGGTAAACCGCTCGCCAACCGTCGGTTCGTCCCGCATGTACTCGATGATATCGAGGAACCGTGGTCGGCTCGGATACCGCTCGACTAGCTCGTCGTCCAGTCCGTCGATGTCGGCCAGGATGATCTCCTCGACGCCCGCGAGTTCTCTCAGTGCGGTACTCCAGCGGTCTTCGTCGACCGCATCGCTGGCTCGCCGAACGGCCTTTGTCCGGTGATCCGAGTGCGCCCGGACGGTCTCACAGATGCCCGTACCACAGCTGTCGAGTGCCGGTCGCAGATCGGTCTCGGTGGTGTCGATAAACGCATCCAGCGCGCGGTTGGCATCGGCACCCTCGCGTCGCTCCACGCAACGTTGTGCGTCCGTGAGATGGACCAACAACGCCAGTTCGGCGTCGAGGATATCCACGAGGATGTCCCCGTCGTCGTCATCGTCGAGCTCGTCGTCGGGACCGGCCCACCAGTCGGTTCTCCGTTTGTTCGAGCGCACGGAGTTGTAGTCATTGGCCTTCATCACTCCGCCGATCGACCAGCCTTCGAGTTCGATCTCCCGCCCCTCGGCCCGTGCCGTCGCCGGTACTGAACGGACCTCACCCGGGCCGGTACGGACAACCGCCCGTTCGTGGCCGTTGCGGCTGTCGGAGATCGCGGGAGCACTGAACAACTGAACCCCGTCTTCGGTTCCGTAGCTACCGGCGAGACTGCCAGACGAGTCCGCCGACTCCCGTCCGGGATAGAAGGCTGCCGGTGCGGAGACCGTCGTTCCGAGCACCTGCTCGCTGGCACGGCCCACCAGCCCATCGAGCGCAGAACAGCCTGCCAATCCACTGAGGCCGACCGCTCCGCTCGCAGCGAGAAACGCCCGCCTCGTCACGCCGAACTCGTCGGTACTGCCGGTCTCTTCTCCCGCCCCGTTCGATGTACTATTCATATCACACATATTATGGTCGTATGAGAATATAAAGTTTCGCATAGTTAACTAACGATGAAAATATAGTATAATCCCGACATCTATGCGGTATGGGCCCTCACATAAGTGATATTACTGAACACAGGATCCAGTGCATGATGTATATTTGATGATCATATTTACTTTATATTTGATAAAACTGGTCACAGAATCCGGAATGGCTCACTTCGAAAACTGTAGTAAAATACTTCAGTAATTGTAGTGGTAGCGACCCGGGGGCGACGGCAGGGTTTATCGGCGTCGACGCCCCAGTACTCGACAGACAGATGCCTATCAAATCGAGCGGCGAGGCAGTGCTAGAGAAGACGATTGAGTGGGACGGCGGGATGAGCTGGATCGCCCATCCCGAGGAGGGGATGGAACGCGCCAGCCACGCGGTCGTCGTCAACGAGGGGGTCTGGCTCGTCGATCCGGTCGACGCCGAGAGGCTGGACGACGCCATCGCGGAGTACGGCCCGGTGGCGGGCGTGGTCGTCCTGCTGGACCGGCACAAACGCGATAGTGCCGCGATCGCACGACGTCACGACGTCCCCGTGTACGTCCACGAGTCGATGGACGATGTAGCCGGGGAACTCGACGCCGACATCGAGCGTTTCGGCGACACCCTGCCGGGCACGCCCTTCTCGGTCATCCCGGTCGTCGACAACCGCTTTTGGAAGGAGGTCGCGCTGTACGACGCCGACAGCGGCACGCTCGTGGTCGCTGAATCCTTTGGTCGCGCGAGCTACTTCCTCACCGCTGACGAGCGCATCGGCGTCCACCCGATGCGTCGGGGGACGCCGCCCCGCGACGCCTTCGAGAACGTTGCGGCCGAACGGATCCTTGTCGGCCATGGGACACCGTTGCTGGAGAATGCGACGCGGGCGATGCGGGACGCGCTCGCGGGGTCACGAAAGCGGATGCCACGGCTCTACCTCTCGGCCGCCCGGTCGCTGTTGCCGTTCTGAACGATACTGTTAACATCCACACCTCTCAAATCCAACACAGTGAGCCGTGATAGACCGGTATTCGTGACTGAGGGGCTGGTAGACGCGTTACTGGAGTACGCTGCCCAGGAGGATCCGGAGTCGTTGAGCATGGCACTCTCGATAACTCCCGCGGGCGACCTCGAGGGGGCCGACGACCTCGACCCCGACACGCCCGTCTTCACGGATCTGTACGTCCCACAGCAGGATCGGTCGGTAAACGCCGTCTTCGGTATGGACTTTACCATCCCACCCCGCCAGACGCAGGGCCGGTTTCTCTCACATCCCGACGGGACGGCCGATGTGACACGCGAGGACGATCTGCACGAGGTGATCCTCGTCGCCGTCCCACCCTGGGAGCGAGACGACGTGCGGGCGTTCAACCGCTCGGGCAAGCAACTATCGCTCGACGTACTCGACGCCGTCCCGCCCGCTGACCCCTTCGAGGACGACTACTCCAGGTAGCCCAGATCGCTCAACTGTTCGGCGATCTCCTCGAACTCGGCCTCGGTCAGTTCGCCGCCTTGCTGGTGCTGGATGACGATGCTCCGGAGCATGAATCGCACGAGGTCGCTGGTACTCGAAAAGCTCGTTCCTTCGATCGTCTCGTCGACCCGGTCCGCGAGATCCTTCGGGATCGAAACAGTAGTGTACTCGGTCATGTTCGGGGGTTGGTGGGCAGGCCGATAGACCTTGCGACCGATACTGTTTCCCAGGGCTGGCAAGCACAGGGTTGATTTGGGGGGACCGATCTGTGTTAGATATGGCAGCCCGCCCACCGAGTAACGGCAGTGAGGAACCCGACGCCATCGAGTTCGGCATCGCGGCGGTCGACGCCCGTCTCGGCGAGACCGACCTGACGTTTCCGGCGACCGACGACGAGATCGTCGACGCGATCCGGAACGACTCCATCCCGTTTAACAGTCACGGCTTCACCGTCGACCTCCGGACGGCACTCGAGGAAACGGGCCGATCCGAGTTCGACTCCGAACAGGACCTGCTCAACGCGCTGTATCCGGTGTTCGAGGAGCGTCGAAATTCGACGTCGGTCGGCTTGCTCGCGCAGATTCGGGACATGCTTCCCTTCTAGTCGTCCTCCGCAATACGCTCGATCCGGCGGCGCTGCTCACGGTGGAGCGTGAGGATCATGTCCGAGAGGACGCCGAACATCACGATCTGGACGCCCAGCAGGATGGTAAACGCCGACAGGAGCGCGAGGACCTCGTGGCTCACGCCCTCGAAGAACCAGCGATAGCCGACGTACCCAGCAAGTGCCACCCCAACCATCCCGCTCGCCAAACCGATCGAGCCGTAGTACAGCATCGGGTTGTTGAGTTTTGCAAGCCGATATAGCGTGAGCAGAATCACTCCGCCGTCCCGGAGTGGGTGCAGGTTCGTCTCCGACCCGTCGGGTCGTGGCTCGTAGCCGATCGGTACTACCTCGATGTCGATGCCCTGTCGTACACACTCGACTGCCAACTCGGTCTCGATCCCGAATCCGTTCGCCGAGAGGTCGAGCTGCCGGACCGAGTCGGCAGTGAACGCCCGATACCCGCTGAGTACGTCGGTGAGGTTTCGGTGATGGACCACAGCGAACGTCCGGTTGATCAGCCGGTTGCCGAATCGGTTGAGTCGCGTCATCGCGCCCGGCTCCATATCGGCAAAGCGGTTGCCGATGACGTGTTCCGCCCGCCCGTCCCGGAGCGGTTCAAGCATCGCCGCCGCCTCTTCCGGCTGATAGGTTCCGTCACCATCGAGCATCAGCACGTACTCGGTTTCGATCCGGTCGAGTGCCTCCATCACCGCCTGTCCTTTTCCTCGACCGCTCTGTTCGAGGACGTCCGCCCCGCGCTCGCGTGCGATCGCTTGCGTCCCATCGGTCGACCCGCCGTCGATCACAAGGATCGTCTCGTAGCCGTTCGCCCGGAACCCGTCGATCACATCGCCGATCGTTGCGGCTTCGTCGAGGGTCGGGATCAACACACAGACGTCCTCGGGCATCGTTACCGGATGCTCGCCACGGCCGCAAAAACCTTGCTGGTCGTCGCACATCTCGGGCCGAGCCCCCACGCCAAGGTATTCAAACCAGTACGCGGAGATACAACCGTGAGTTCGACACATCGGTCCGAGAATAGCCAAGTGGATCAGCCCTCCGTAAGCGGGGTGAGAACGCCGTGAAAGCGGTGGTTCTCGCCGCGGGAGAAGGAACACGGATGCGACCACTGACCGCGACTCGACCGAAACCGATGGTTCCTGTCGCGGGCAAGCCGCTGGTCGAGCACGTGCTCGACATCGCTGCGGAGTACGTCGACGGCTACGTCCTCGTCGTCGGCTACAAAGAGGAATCGATCCGTTCGTATCTCGGCGACGAACACCTCGGAAAGCCGATCGAGTACGTTCGACAGGAAGAACAACGCGGGACGGCGCATGCGATCGGACAGGCCGAACCATACGTCGACGAGCGATTCCTGGCGCTCAACGGCGACGTAATGCTCGACGACGGTCTCGTTGCGAAGTTAGCTGGTGCAGAGGCAAACGCCATTGCGACGATGCGCGTCGACGATCCGACCGCCTACGGCGTGATATCGCGGGACGGTGATCGGGTGACCGGCATCGTCGAGAAGCCGAAAGATCCGCCTTCGACCCTCGCCAATCTCGGTCTCTACGCCTTCGAGCCGGAGATCTTCGAGTACATCGACCGGACCGGCCGGAGCGAGCGCGGCGAGTACGAGATTACCGATTCAATCGAGATGTCCATCGACGACGGTCGAACTGTCGTCGCCGTCGAACACACCGGAACGTGGCTCGACGTCGGCCGGCCGTGGGAGGTTCTCGACGCCAACGAACATCTCCTCGAACACTGTTCACGCCGGATCAACGGCGACGTCGAGGACGGCGCGACGGTCAACGGCGATGTGGTGATCGAGGAGGGCGCACGCGTCCGGTCCGGGGCCTATCTGGACGGCCCCGTGCTCGTCCAGTCGGGGGCGGACGTCGGGCCGAACGCCTACGTCCGGGGATCCACGGTGGTCGGCCGGAACGCCCGGGTCGGCAACGGCGTCGAGATCAAAAACTCGATCCTGCTCGACGGTGCGAGCGTGGGCCACCTCTCCTACGTCGGCGACTCGGTTATCGGTGCCGACGCGAACCTGGGTGCTGGAACCATCGTCGCCAACCTCCGCCACGACGATCAGCCAGTCAAGATGGCCGTCAAGGGCGAACAGGTCGACACCGGTCGCCGAAAACTCGGTGTCGTCCTCGCCGACGGCGTCAAAACCGGGATCAACACGAGCCTCAACGCGGGCACGAAACTCGGCGTCGGCGCGATGACCCGACCCGGCGAGTCGGTGATGTCGGATCGGGGAGACGGGCTGTAGGTGCTACTGGATATCGGCGCGCTCGAAGTAGACGACTGCGGCAGCGAGCAGTGCGCCAGCGCCGACAAGTAGTCCGAGCAGCGACACGAGTGGCGGGACGTGACCCGCAAGCGGTACCGACGCCTCCATCCCGCCGACGAGCGGGTCGACGCCGGTTCCGGCCGTATCGTAGACGCCAGTTGCCGATCCCAGGGCAGACTGCGTTGTGGGACTGAACTCCACGCCGAGTGCTTCGAGGAGGAAAACGAACGCGTTCCCGAAGTGGTAGTTCAGATCGACGAAGTACAGCCGGTAGTCGACGTAGATCGTTGCTCCCGCGAGTAGCCGGACAGGAATAAACGCGAAAAAGACGACGGGAATCAACAGCGTCGCAAGTACCGTCCCCATCCGGCTCCCCGTCAGGACGGCGAGCGCGGTTCCGACTGCCCCTGTCACGAAGCCGACGAACAGCGCGTAAACGAGGATTCCCGGGACGAGTGCCCAGACGCCGCCGCCCAGTGCCATCGGGCTGACAGCAGCGAGATCGGCCCCCAGGAAGTGAAAGACGAGCACCGCGCTCAGCAGAATCCCTGCAAGCATCGTGAGAACGGTAAAGAGGAAGATTGCGGCGAACTTCCCGCCCAGGACTTCCCAGCGTCGGATCGGCTTGCTCAGCAGGATCCGGAGCGTCCCAGTCTGGGACTCCTTTGCGATGCCGTTTGCCGCCAGCACGCTCACCAGCACCATCATCGGGATTCCGACGCCCCAGAGGAAGGCCAGCTGGCTGAACGCCGCCGCAAGCTCCTGTTCCTGGACGTGGAGGGGCATCGTCGCCAGTTCGTCGGGTGCGGCCTGTGTTACTCCGATCGCAAGGAACGCGCCCACCCCCGCGTAGACGACCAGAAAGCCCAGCAAGTACAGCGGATTCGAGAAGTCATCGAGGGACTTGCGCATGACGACCACGCCTCCAGCGATCATTCCGCCTCACCTCCAGCCATGATGTCGGCAAAGGCCTCCTCGAGGCTGCCCTCCTCGGAGAGCCCTTCGAGCAGGATCCCCTCCTCGGCCAGCAGCGTTTGCAGTTCGCTTTTGAACTCGTCGGGCTGGTCGGTCGCAACCATGATCGCATCGCCCTCGATACGGACCTCGGAGATCCACTCGCGTCCCTCGATCAGCGCGACGACACGCTCGTCGTCGGAGGTCTCGACCGAGAACGCCTGACCGCCGTACTCCGACTGGATGGCCGAAACGTCGTTCGTCTCGACGAGCTGTCCGTCCCGGAGGATACTCACGGTGTCGATGAACTGTTCCAGCTCCGCGAGGACGTGGCTGCTGACGAACACCGTAATTCCCTCCTCAGTCAACTCCTCGAGCGACTCGATGATGATCCGACGACCCGTCGGGTCGAGCTCGGCGGTCGGCTCGTCGAGGATCAGCAGCTCCGGCTCGTGGATCATCGCCTGTGCCAGGCTGAGTCGGCGTCGCATCCCGCCGCTGAACCCACTGATCGTCTGGTCCGCCGCGTCGGCCAGGTCGAGCCAGTCGAGCAGTTCGTCCGCCCGTTCGTTCGCCCGAGAGCCCATCCCTGCGGTCTTTCCCATGTAGACCAGATACCGTTTTGCCGTCATCGATTCGTGGAACGCCGGCTCCTGGGGAGCGTAGCCGATCTTTTCTTTGGCTGCGATCGTCCCGGCTTTCTCGCCATCGATGTAGGCCTCTCCCTCTGTCGGCCTGAGCAGTCCAACAAGCATCTGCATGGCTGTCGTCTTCCCCGCCCCGTTCGGGCCGACGAAGCCGTGGAGACTCCCTTCTTCGACCGCGAGATCCATCCCGTCGACTGCCCGTACGTCACCGAACGTTTTCGTGAGGTTCGTCGTTTCGATCATCATGGTATCACCCTCTCACCTTTCTGAGCACGGTCGGAACCAGCCCGATCCCGAACAGCACGCCGATCGAGACGCCTGTGCCCGCATACAGGAACAGATGCGAACTTGACCCCTCCTCGACCGTCACCGTCGTCGAGTCGTGGATCGTGATGCCATCCGCGCTGGTTGCCCTGATCTCGACCTCGTGGGTGCCGTCCGGAAGCCGGAGGTCGGTCGCCGTTTCCGTCGTGATCGCCACCGGAACGCCATCGACCGTCAATGTCGAGACGTACTCCCGATCGGCGTCGAACGTCCACTCGATCCGTTGTCCCTCGTCAGTCTCGCTCGTCGAGAGCGTCACGCCATCGTCGGGGTTGACGGTCCGAAGGCTACCGTCCCCGCGCAGGAGACCGACCTCCTCGTCGAGCGTGACGAACTCGGCGACGGTGCCGTCTCCGCTCAGCAGAACCTCTCCTTCGGTCGGATCGACGATGTAGAACCGGACACTCGAAGCAGTGCCATCCGTGCTCGCTACGATCCCGAGTTCGGGCGTTCCGTCGCCGGTCTGATCAGGGATCGACTGGGCAGTGATCCCGGTTTCTGACTCCGCGGTCGTGCCTTCCACCCACGGTTCGAGGTCGATGGTTTCCGTGACAGTGCCCGTGGCGTCGTGCAGGTTTACTCTTACACCCTGTCCACCGTGTCGTGGGGTCTCGACTACCGCAACCGAGTCGACTCCCTCACCCGTGACCGTGGCGGGTGTCGGTACCGTTACCGACTCGAGGTCCCGGACGACGGAACTGGGCTGTAGCTGCTGGCTCCAGCGCTCGTCGACGCCCTCGTACACCGAGAGCCGGCCCTCGCCGCCCTCGTCCTCGAAGGCGATCAGGACGTCATCACTCACCGACACGGAGAGCCGATCGGATCGCTGGAACGTGGCGGGAACGGAAAGATCACCAGGCGCGATGATCGTTGCCTCCGTATCGTCGTCACGGATGTCGACGAGCAGTTCGTCGTAGCCGTCACCGGTGAGATCTCCTAGTATCCGCAGATCGGTCTGCCCGGAGCGGTCACCCTCGATCGATCCCTGCCGGACCGTGTCGAACTCCAGTTCGTCGCCAGTCCACTCCGGCTCCAGCACTGCGAGATTAGCGTCGGAGCGCGAGATCGCGAGGACGTGGGACGGCTCGTCACCGCCGACTGCACGGTACCGAATGTCGTTCCCGTCGACGGGCTGGAACTCCTCAGGAGCGTCCGGACCACGTGCCTGATACGTGCGCTCGAAGACGGTCTCACCCGTTTCTGTATCGACCACGTACACGAACTGACGGTCACCGAGCAGCACGTTCACGTTGCCGTTCCCGGTGACATCGCCGAGCACGTCCATCGAGACTGCCTGTAACTGATGGCCGTCTTGGTTGACGAGGTCGATGCTGAGACGTTCGGTTCCATCACTGCCGTCGAGTCGCAAGAGCTCCCCGGGTGGGAGCTCACTGGGATCTCCATCCGTATAGTCCGGCTGCCGGACCGTAATCAGATCGGCACCACCACTCCCGTCGTCGACGACGCGGACGAACTCGTGACCGCCCTGTTCCAGGAACTCGCCGGTATCGAGTATTTCCGACCAGACCACGCTCCCATCAGTGCCGGACCTGAGCACGAGGCTTCGCGACTGGACGCCACCCTGTCGCTGGTTCTGTGAGACGAGCAAGTAGTCGTCGATGCCGTCGCCGGTGAAGTCGGCGACGACCGGGTCAATAGAACGGATCGAGGGGACGCCCCACTGTCGTTCGGCGTCACCATCGATCGCAATTAGATCGCCGCTGGCAGCGGTAATCGCGATGTCGTCCCCGGCGGCACCCACGTAGCCGGTCCCGCTACTCGGTCCGCCCCGCGGGTCCGCCCCCGGGACGGTGTCGACCGCAAATGTCGTGGTAACGCTGCCATCGTCAAGTCCCAGCACGTCGACCTGCTGGCCGTCCTCGTCTGGCGGTTCGGGCACCAGTAGCCCTCCGGCTGCCTCGCTATACGCGACGTTCCCAACCCCCTCAAAGTCTATTTCGGTATCCGACCAAACGATATCGCCCGACCCGACATCGAGTCGATGCAGTGCAGTCGTCTCGGGTCGGTAGTTGCGGTTATCCGGCTGTGCCTCGATTTGGACGACAGCGATCAGGGCGTCCTCGGCGACGATCAGCTCGACGTTCTCGAAGTTCGCGTCGCCGGGCAGCGTCGGATAGCCGGCTCGTTCATCCCCGCGGTAGTAGGTCTCGAGGCTGTCGTCGTCCAGTTCGAGCACCTGTTCGCTCCAGATTGCCGTTCCATCCGAGCGATCCGCGAGGACGACCTGGCCGTCCTCGGTCGAGAGGGCGAGCCGTTCCGCTCCGTCGACCGTTGTCGGCTCGACGCTCCAGACCGAATGCGGGATCTCACCCATCTGGTCGTGTGTGAACGTCCCCGCGACCTGCTCGTCGTACAGCTCCGTTCCATCCGGATCGAGACCGAGAAGGGTGCCGCCCTGCGTTCCGGCGTAGAGGCGGTCCCCATCGTACGCCAGCTCCCAGACGTTGTGCGAGCGGTCATGTTGCCAAAGCTGCTCGCCGTCCTCGCCGCCCAGAGCGATGATCGACTTGCCAGCCGCGACGGCGACGTCGTCAGTGCCGTCACCGGTGCGATCGCCGATCGGCGCGGCGTCGAACGCAGGCACCTGTCGGTCGACGAAGCCGAAGTCGTTGCTATAGACGGTTCGTTCGTGTGACTCGGACCAGATGATCTCGCCGTTCCAAAGATCGACCAGCAGAACGTTCGCAAACTGGTCGTCGTCAGTGAGCACGACAACACGGTCATCACCGACGTTGGAGACGTCCTTCACCGGTCGCGTATCGATGTACTGGTCGATCTCACCGTTGTCGATCACGTAGAGCCCCCGGTCGGTTCCCACCACGACGTTGTCGCCGACGTGGGTAGGCGGCATCGTCACGTCACCCTCGATGGTGGCCGGGATCATCAGTTCCCCGTCCACGGAATGGGCCGGCTGGTCGATCTGCGCGTCCCATTCTACTGTCGTGTCGGGACCGATCGGTCCGTCTTCACCGTCCGCAGCCAGGACACCGCCAACTGCTGCGCCGAGAAGTATCGCGGCGACCACGAAGGCGATCCCGATTATCGCCTGGCGTTTCGACACGAGTACCACCCCTTCCGGTTCCTAAACATACTAAATCTAAGATAAAGAGTAATGTTTATATTTTTCGGTATATTCAAGTGTGGTTACCAGTTAATTATCGTCGGGACCAATGATAGCTACCCGATAGTCGCTACGAGATTGGGATCGAAAACGACGGACTTAGGTCGTAACCTATTGGGCCGTCCGGGTTGCATACACGAGTATGACCACGTACGACGCGGACGGGATCACCCTGCACAAGGTTCGGGACTACGTCTGGGAGATTCCACAGGAGGACGATATGCGCACCCCGGCGCGCGTGCTCGCCAGCGAGCAGTTGCTCGACGAGATCTCCGAGGACAAGACGCTCCAGCAGCTAAAAAACGCCACACATCTCCCCGGAATTACCAGACATGCCATCTGTATGCCCGACGGGCACCAGGGTTACGGCTTCCCCGTAGGTGGCGTGGGCGCACTCGACGCCGAGAACGGCTGTATTTCGCCGGGAGCGGTTGGCTATGACGTGAATTGCGGAGTTCGAATGATGACGACCAGCCTCACGTACGACGACGTGAAGGGTCACGAAGAGGAGCTCGTCGACTCGCTATTTACCAACGTACCATCAGGTCTTGGCGGCGGCGGCATCGTCGAGAGCGGCATCGATACCATCGAGGCCATCCTCGACAAGGGCGTCGAGTGGGCCGTCGAGGAGGGTTACGGTGTCGAGGCCGACCTGCTAGCCTGCGAGGACGAAGGTCGGCGTCCCGATGCCGACCCCTCGGCGATCTCCCAGAAGGCGAAGGATCGGGGGAAAAACCAGATCGGCAGCCTCGGCAGCGGGAATCACTTCCTCGAAGTCCAGCGCGTTACGGACGTCTTCCGCGAGGGCGTCGCCGAGGAGTTCGACCTTCGCGAGGACCAGATCGTCGTCCTCATTCACTGCGGGAGCCGTGGGCTCGGTCACCAGACCTGCAACGACTACCTCCGTAAGATCGAAAAAACCCACAGCGGGCTCCTGGACCAGTTGCCGGACAAGGAGCTGGCGGCCGCGCCCGCCGGCTCACAGCTCGCCGAGGAGTACTACGGCGCGATGTGTGCCGCGATCAACTTCGCGTGGGTGAACCGCCAGCTGATCATGCATCGCACGCGGCGGGTGTTCGAGCGCGTCTTCGACCGGCCGTGGGAGCAAATGGAGATGGAGTTGCTCTACGACGTGGCCCACAACATCGCCAAGAAGGAGACCCACACCGTCGACGGCGAGGACCGGGAGCTGTACGTCCACCGGAAGGGCGCTACCAGAGCCTTTCCCGCTGGCCATCCCGAGGTTCCGGCGGCCTATCGTGATGTCGGGCAGCCGGTCATCATCCCCGGCAGCATGGGCGCGGGCAGCTACGTCCTGCGCGGCGGCGAGCACTCGATGGCAGAGACTTTCGGCTCGACAGCACACGGCGCGGGGCGTCTCATGTCCCGGACGCAGGCCAAAAACGAGTTCTGGGGCGGCGACGTTCAGGACGATCTGCGCGAGACTCAGCAGGTGTATGTGAAAGCACAGAGCGGGGCAACAGTGGCAGAGGAGGCACCCGGCGTCTACAAGGATGTCGACGAAGTCGTCCGGGTCTCGGACGCGCTCGGGATCGGCGACAAAGTCGCCCGGACGTTCCCCGTGTGCAATATCAAAGGATAGCGATCCCCTCGCCTACGCCCGCGTCCGGAGGTAGTGAAACACATACGTCTGGACGTAGCCCGCGTAGTTGTCGCCGTCGCCGACGCCGAACCGACGCCGAATCGCCCGCGAGGTGTCGGCGTAGTTGCCGCGGTCACAGTCGGGAAAGTACTCCTCAATTGCGGTTTTGATCCACGTATCCAGCGGTACCGCCTCAAGATAGTCAAGCGAGAACAACAGGACACAGTCAGCGACTTTGTCACCGACGCCGACGAACCGGGTGAGACTCTCACGGGCGTCCTCGTAGGGGAGGCCGATGGCTTCGGTCGGCTCGGCCTCGCCGTCGGCGACCATCTCCGCCGTCCGCACCACGTACGGCGCACGATAGCCCAGTCCGAGCTCTCGGAGCTCGGACTCGGTTGCGACCGCGAGTTCCTCGGGTGTCGGGAAGGCATGATACGTCCGGCCGTCAAACGCGATCTCTCGACCGTATTCGCGGGCCAGCGTCGTCGTCATCGAGTGGATGCGCTCGACGCGCATCTGCTGGGAGAGAATGAACGAGATCAGCGTCGGAAACGGCGGGTCGTCGACGAGTCGCAGCCCCTTTGCGTACTCGTAGGCCTCGCCGAGCATCGGCTCGTCGGGCGCGGCCGCGAAGATCCCTTGCAAGTCGTCGTCGAGTCGCAACAGCTCCGTGACCAGCCCCTCGGCGTCCGTGCTGGCGTGCCACTCGATCGCAGCATCGGTCTGTCTGACCCGGATCACATCGCCGTCGACGAAGGTGTAGTACCAGGGAGAGCCCTCGCTATCGTTCTCGTACATCCGTCCGTCCTCGCGCCGCCAGAGATACGACTGGCCGCTTTCGAGCGTGACGTGAAGATCCATTCCGCCAGACAACGAGGCCGTCGGTATCGCACCCGTGGGCATTACCGGAAGGGTAGGACGAGGGGGGCTTGTGGGTTTCGAGTCGACCGCTGTAGTGTTATATTGTATAGAACGTCACAATGTTACAGCACGATATCGCAGCACTGTCGGTAGCCCGCCCCCGAGCACAGCGCCCGCCTCCCGCAGTCGGTGGATTCAAGCGCCCGCTGGCTGAACTACCGACACGATGACGCTGCAGGTCACGAACTCCCTGACGGGCGAGACGGAGCCGTTCGAGCCACAGGATCCCGACTCGGTGCTCCTGTACTACTGTGGCCTGACGGTCTCTGACCTCCCACATCTCGGTCACGCCCGTTCGTGGGTCCACGTCGACGTGATGCATCGCTGGCTGGAGCAGCTGGGCTACGACGTCCGCCACGTAGAGAACTTCACGGACGTTAACGAGAAGATCGTCGCCAGAACCGGCGAGGAGTTTGGCGACACCGAACCAGAGGTCGCTCGTCACTTCGTCGGCGAGACGATCGAGGACATGCGCTCACTCAACCTCAAGCGTGCCGACGTCTACCCCCGTGTCAGCGAGCACGTCCCCGAGATCATCGACCTCGTCGAGACCCTGCTTGAGCGTGGCTACGCCTACGAGGCAAACGGCTCCGTGTACTTCGACGTCTCGACGTTCGAGGAGTACGGCAAGCTCTCGAACCAGGACCTCGACGAGATCGAATCACAGGGCGACCCTGACGAACGCTCGGAGAAGCACAACGCCGCCGACTTCGCGCTCTGGAAGGCGGGCGAGGCCCACCCGGACGACGCCGCCCCTGGCGGGCAGACCTGGGACTCGCCGTGGGGCGAGGGACGCCCCGGCTGGCACATCGAATGTTCGGCGATGAGCACGACCCATCTGGACGACTCGATCGACATCCACGTCGGCGGCCAGGACCTGATCTTCCCCCATCACGAAAACGAGATCGCCCAGAGCGAGGCCGCGACCGGCGAACGCTTCGCCAGCTACTGGCTCCACGTCAACCTGCTCGAAACCGAGGGCGAGAAGATGTCCTCCAGCCTGGAGAACTTCTTTACCGTCCGCAACGCGGTACGCGAGTTCGGCCCGAACGCCATCCGGATGTTCCTGCTGTCGGCGGCCTTCGACAGCAAACAGACCTACAGCGAGGCGGCCCTCGATGAGGCTGTCGAGCGCTGGGAGCGCCTCGACCGTGGCTACCGGACCGCCGTCGAGGCCGCCGACAGCCCCGACGCCGGGACGAAAGTCGTCGACGAACAGCTCCGCGCCACCGTCGAAGATGCCCGGAAGGAGTTCGAGGCCGCGATGAACGATAACTTCAACACCCGGGAGGCGATTGCCGCGCTCTTGGAAATCGCCAGTGCGGTGAACAAACACACAGAGGGCAAACGGTACGACTATCAGGGCCTCACCGATGCCATCGACGCCTTCGAGACGCTCGGCGGCGAGGCACTGGGCTTCGCCTTCGACGGCGACACGGGCGGTGACGTCCGACTCGCCGAGGAACTGGTTGAACTCGTGCTGGACGTCCGCGAGGACGAACGCGCGGCAGGGAACTACGAGCGGGCTGACGCGCTTCGGGACGATTTAGAGGGACTCGGGATTACGGTCGAGGATTCCGACGATGGTGTGGAGTACCGGTTTTAGCTGATCACGATCTCGTCGACACCGACGTCGACGTTGCCTGTGCCATCACCGGCTCCGCCACTCACGTCACTCGTTTCCGTATTGACCGTCCGTTGTTCGCCATCGAGCGTTGGATCGCTGTGGAGCGGGTCCTCGTTTTCGACATACGACTCGCCGGGATCAACCTCGACGTACCCGATGACGTCGTTGAAGTTGGGGTCGCCAGTTTCGGACTGTGCAGTGTGCCGGTAATCCTGCGCGATGTCCCACGCTGCTTGGTTGGCGAGTGTCTGATCGTCCGAATTGAATGTATCCGAGTAGTCACCGTCGTAACCGTTCGGATGGTCATATTCGTCCGCTAGTTCGGTCTGGTCCATCGTTACTTCCATCATAAACGCGAAGTCTTGGGCGCCAAGCTGGAGCTCCCCGTTCTCCAGTTCTATGTCTTCGGTTCCGTCGTCGAATACCTCCTGTACACTGCGCTGCCGGTCGAATCCTTCCTCAATATCCGGCAGCTCATTACGCGTTTGGTCCCGTGTCATAATGAACCCGGCGTCAGGATCAACGTCACCGTCTGTAACATCTGCCGTTATCGGTTCTCCGAAATCAGTGCATTCGTAGTGGTCGTAACCACGGTTTTCGTACTGGTCGCTTCCTACGTACTGGTAATTGTCACATGTCCAGTACGTCGCTTCGATTGAAACTGATCCTTCTTCGATCGATTCCTCGAAGTTATATACGTTTTCCTGAGTGCCGAAAGTATTCAAGTTGAAATCCTCCATCTGCTCTCCGGGACCAGTATCATGTGGATCATCATACGCTATCTCTTCGACAGAGCCGTCTGGCATGAACCGATATCGGGTGTCACCAACGACAGCAGAGGCAGTTACAGCACCCCACTGCTTTTGCCAATTGCCCCACCAGTCCTGCCCTTCTGCCGAGATTTCCGTCCCAATTAAGTTCACGCCAACATCAGTGGGTTCATTAACGACGATTTCACCGGGCTCCGTACCTACACCGTCGCCTGCATTCAATTCGAAGGTCCCACTGGCAATACTTTCGTCGGAATTATTATTTTGCGCAGAGGGGAAGTTCGTATCGGAGACATCGACTGTGTACTCGTACTCGCCGTACGGTAGCCGACTCTGGTTGATATCCATTTCGTAGGTTGACTCCTCCCAGGAGAGCTGTGAGACGTCATCGAGAGTTCGTTCTTCGGAGATTTCGACCTCGCCGTCTTCGCTCTCACCTTCGAGCAGAAACGTGATATCGTAGTCTCGACTGTCGCCTGCAATATTAGTGAAGTCGGCAGTCACGACGCCCGATTCTGCATCGTAGCTGTGATCTTCGATCCGAAGGAACTCCCACTCGTAGCTGAACAGGAAACTACCGGTCCCACTATCGTCTGCGGTCTCGATCTCGAACTCGTATTCGTCGTACTGATCGATATTCTGGTGTTTCTTATTGTTAATCCCATCGACGTCGCGTAGTTCCGTATCATTGCCTTGGGTTTTGAATGTGAAGTGGCTTGTCTCAGTATCTCCCGGCGACAGATCGTTTATTGATTCGCGGTCGGAAGCAGAATCAGCAATCGTCATATCGACATCGGTGTCTCCCTCTGTATTACCGACGTTCTTCACTTTCACTTCGACTTCGAGGCTATCGCCATATTCAACGTTTGGGGTTATCGTATCAATCGATTCGATATTAAACGTCGGCGACTGCTCAACCGCCAACTCTTCGATCGCAACTCGGAGTACGCCAGCCTCTCGATCGTGATAGTATTTTACATCCTCATGATCGAGATCACTATGTCGATCGAGTGCCTCTTCCCACGCCTGATAATACTCGGTTTCGATCTCAATGACGATATCGTCACCTGAATCGGTACCATCGTGCTCCAGAACGTCGCGTAGTTCTGACTCGTCGATGGAGCTTGCTCCAGGGCCTTCCGAGTGGGCGGTGAGGTCATTTCCGGAGATCTGCGAGGAGTCATCCACGTTTGTCAACGAGACATCGAGACCGAGTGTCTCGTCGTATGAGAACCGGAATTGGGGTGCGGACTGGACCGAGGTATGATCGTTCGAGACGCGCCACTGGCCCCCTCCTTCATAGACGAATCGCTCGTCGGTACCGTCAACGTGGTACTCGACAGCATTTATATTAATCTCGTACGGGGTCGTTGTTTCTTCCCAAGCAGTATTGTAGTTGTCCTCATTGAAATCAACGTCTGCCCGTTTGAATTCGATAGTTGTGGTTCCCGTTTTCAATTCAGCCGAGCCGTCCATATCGGGTAACCCTTGCGGATCGCCGGACTCAACAGCCTGATGCAGTTGTTGTGACGTGACATCAAAGCTCTGTTGCGTTTGTTCGATCTCCGTCTCAGTTTGAATCGTCTCCATCAGACTCATACCAGCGATCACAGTGAGCGTCGCTGCCATCGCGACGAGGCCGAACAACAATATTACGGCAACGACGGGAGTAATACCCCGGTCTTCCCGGTTTGTTAGAGACTCCCAATTCATGTTGATGATATGTTTACTCTTATATTACTAAAATATTTCGAAGTGTGAAAATTACGTCTGACGCGCTAAATATAGTGGCTGCATTAGTAACGTAATTCGGAACCGTCGGTCGAAAACATCATTCAACTGCCGTTTCGTTTACGCGCTCGCTGTCGACTTCCTGGACCCGAATCCCCTTCGAGCGGAGATGCTGCAACTGGCGTTGTGCGAAATCCTCTTCGGTCGTCCCACGGGTCGCAAGCACGTACACCCGCGACTTCCCAGCGGGGCGCATCGTACGCCCGGCGCGCTGGGAGCCCTGGCGGCGTGACCCCCCGAGTCCCGACGCAAGGATCGCCAGATCGGCGTCGGGAAGGTCGATTCCCTCGTCGCCCACGCGCGATACGATCAATATATCTCGTTCATCCTGTCGGAACTGGCTGAACAGTTTCTCCCGTCGGGCGTGGGGCATCTCGCCGCTGATGAACGGAACCGAGAGCGCTTCCGAAAGCGCGTCGCCTTGATCGATGTAGTCGGCAAAGACAAGCGTCTTCGCGTCGCCATGCTCGCCGAGGATCGATCGGATCTCGTCGATCTTCACGGGGTTGGCGGCCGCCAACTGACGTTTTTCGTGGCTCTCCGCGGTAGCATACTCCGACTGATAGACGTCCTCGTCCCAGGGTACGTACCGGATCTCGACTTCGGGTTCCTGCACATAGCCCGCGTCGAACAGTTCGTCCCAGTCGGTGCCGATCGGCGGCCCCACGAGGGTGTAGATATCCGCTTCGCGCTCGTCCTCGCGAATCGGCGTTGCCGAAAGCCCGAGTCGATGACGGCTCTGTAACTCCCCGGTTCGCCGGTAGATGTCAGAGGGGACGTGATGGACCTCGTCGTAGACGATCAGTCCCCATCGGCGACTGTCAAACAGCGAGCGGTGTCGGTCCATCCCCGCGGTACGGTAGGTCGCAATCGTGACCGGTCGCATCTCCTTTGCGCCGCCGTGATACTGGCCGATCTGCTCCGACGTGAGGTTGGTCCGGGCGAGTAGTTCGTCGCGCCACTGACTTGCCAGTTCGCGGGTTGGGACGAGGATCAGCGTTTCGCCGCCGACGGCTTCCATGATCCCCATCGCGGCGATGGTCTTGCCGCTTCCGGGCGGGCCGACGAGCACGCCCGACCCAGCGTCGACGAACCGATTCACCCAGTCTCGCTGGTAGCCTCGCAAGTCGAGATCGAGCGAGACGTCGAGCGGGTCACCCGTTTCCAGATCGCGGTCGTCCTGGACAGGATAGCCGGCGTCGTAGAGCGTTCTCTTGATCGAGGCTTCCGAGCCCTCCGCGACCCAGCTCTCGGTATCCGACATGGGTGCCCGGAGCTGAGTTTCGTCGAGTTCCTGTCTGGCGACGTTGCCCATCAACTCGGCGCTCACGGCTTCGAGGACGGTGTAGCCGTCTTCGTGCGTGCGGAGGCGGAACTGTCTGGCCCGTCGCCACTGGTCTTCGATCCATTCTTCCAGTTCTGGCTGGCGGTCCGGGAGTACCTGTCGGACAGTACGGAGCAGGCGATCGAAGCTCTCGTAGGGTGCTTGCCAGATATCCTCCTTGCGGATCTCGTAGCGGTAGGCCTCCGCGCCGGAGACGTCGACGAGATGGGCGAACTGTGAGAGCTGTGCGCGGGTGAACTGGGTCGGCTTGTCGACGACGATCTCGCGGCGTTTGGGAAACGGAATCACGCGTTCGCGGTCGGCAAGCTCGCCCCAGTCGGTCGGAAACCAGACGACCGGATCGGTCCCGACTTCGACGCGCTGGACGTCCGTCGCGGCCGTGAGGTTCTCCAGCGCGCCCATCGCTTCGGACTGGCTCCAGTCGTGCTCGCGGGCGACTTCGCTTGCGGTCACGACCGGCCGACCGAACGCTTCGAGGGCGTCGTGGAAGCTACGCATCGAGAGGGTTCTGGCGGGGTCGTCGACTGCGTCCGAATTCTCGGGCGGTTCGTCGGTCTCCTCTACTTCTTCGTCAGCAGGCGGGGACTCGTCGTCTGTCACTGGCGTGTTCTAGCGGGTGCGGCGGTCAAACGCGTTTCGTCGTCTATCGATCACTCTCGATTCTGCCTGACAGCCAGCGCCGCCTGCCCTTCCCCGTCGGCGCGCATACAGCGCGCCTCGGCCACCGCCGCTGGACGTTGGGGCGTGTGGGAGTGGTAACGTCGCAGTAGAGCTATCGCTCGCTGGTGGGTTTGGAGGTATTCATGCCGGACTCGTACTGATCGCTCTTCGATGCTTGCTCCGTGAGAAGTTGTGCGTGGGTGCAGTCCCAAGAGGAATGCACCGTGCATCGACTTCGGCGGAGTTACCGCCAGTGCGATGCGTGGGACCGGATTTGAACCGGCGGACCTCTACAGGACAGCGCCCTCAACGCTGCGCCGTTGGCCTAGCTTGGCTACCCACGCTCGCTGTCTTGCTGCACTCCGTTCTATTCCACGGGTGGATAAAAGGGCTTTCGTTTGTCGGCGGGAGGACAGTCGTTACCACGCGGAGTCGTACCGCGGTTTTTGTCGGTCAGTCACGGCGAGGCGAAGATCAAACGTTTTGTGACTCGACTTGTTGGGTGGGGGTAATGGATCGTCGTCTGCTGGTGGGATTTACCGGAGCGACCGTCGCGCTCCTGTTGCTCGTCTATGCGGTCGGCTGGGACGAGGTGTTCGCTGCTGCAGGCGACGCCTCGTTACCGATCTACGCGCTCGCGTTCGTCGCCGCAGGGGTCTGTCAGGTGTTCCGGAGTCTGGTCTGGTCCCGACTGCTGGGTGTCGTTGGCGAGGAAGTCTCGCATCTGCTCGTCCTTCGGATCTTCCTGACGGGAATGTTTCTCAAGTACGTCACGCCGTACGGTCAGGTCGCTGCAGGACCGGGGATCGCGTACGTGCTCGCCCAGTACACCGAAGCAGAGTACGAGTCCGATCTCGCGACGGTCGTGAGCGCGGACTTCCTGAACTACGTACCCTATTACAGCTTCGGTGGCGTTGGCTTCCTGTACTTCGTCGTCCAGCAACCACAGTTGCCGGACCTGGGACTCTTTTACGTCGCTATCCCGCTTCTCGTCGCGGTAATCGGTATCCTGCTGGTCCTTTTCTGGTCCCGACGCGGGGTCGTCCAGCGCGGGCTGGTGGGGGTTGCAGCGGGTACTCGCCGGCTCGTCGCCCAGGTGTCGACAGGCCTCGCCGACCGGATCAGCGAGCAAGCGGTGCGCGACCGGCTGGCCGGATTCTACGAAACGCTCGACCTGGTCTCGAAAGACCGCCGGAGCGTGGCGATTGCAGTCGTCTACGCCCACGTCGGCTGGTTTTTCCTCATGCTTCCCGTCTACATCGTCGCGCTCGCGCTCGGGACCCACATCCCGCTCGGGGTTGCGTTCCTGGTCGTCGCGCTGAGCAAGCTCGGGTTTCTGGTTCCCCTCCCTGGGGGGCTGGGTGGGGTCGAACTCGTGCTCGCCGCGATGATCTCGCTGTTCGTCGGCCTCTCGCCCGCGACCGCCACTGCGATTGCGATTCTCTACCGGCTGACTGCCTACTGGCAGACCATCGCGCTTGGTGGGCTCTGTTCGGCGTCGCTATCGGTGTCCAGTCAGACGGCGTGAACTGCCGGCTGCTTCTCGTGGGTGCCTGCAAGCGGTGTGGTCACCAGCGCCACGTTTCGACACTACTAACTCGGGTTCTGCGAAAGTAAATGACGAGTTAGAATGAAGCTACACGAATATCAGGCGAAACAGGTGTTCGCCGACGCCGGGATTCCGACGCCGCCGTCGACGCTCGCGAAGACCGTCGACGAGGCGGTCGAGGCGGCAGACGAGATTGGCTATCCGGTCGCCATCAAGGCACAGGTACAGGTCGGTGGACGCGGAAAGGCCGGTGGGATCAAACTCGTCGACGACACAGCGGAGGCCCGCGAAGCCGCCGACTCGATCCTTGGGATGGATCTGAAGGGGCTGCACGTCGACAGCGTGCTCGTCGAAGGTGCGGTCGATTTCGTCAACGAACTCTATCTGGGCATCACGATGGACCGTAGCGAAGGCAAGCCCGTCGCGATGGTTTCGACCAAAGGCGGCGTCGATATCGAGCAGGTTGCCGAGGAGGATCCCGATGCGATCGTTCGCGAGCACGTCGATCCGGCCTTCGGGATGTTCCCGTATCAGGCCCGCCGCGCAGTCTTCGAGGCAGGGGTCGACCGCGAGGTCGCAACTGACGTCGCCTCGGTCCTGCGGACACTCTATCAGCTCTGGGCCGACAGCGACGCCACGGAAGCCGAAATCAACCCGCTAATGGTTACAGCGGACGACGAAGTGATCGCTGCGGACGCCGTCATGAACATCGACGAGGACGCGCTGTTCCGCCAGCCCAAACTCGCCGAGATGGAAGACGACTCCGCCGGCGGCGACGAACTCGAAGCCAAGGCCGACGAGTACGGCTTCGATTACGTCCGCCTCTCGGGCAACGTCGGCATCATCGGCAACGGTGCAGGACTGGTGATGACGACTCTCGACCTCGTGGACCACTACGGCGGCGAACCCGCCAACTTCCTCGACGTCGGCGGTGGCGCGAAGGCCGAGCGAATCGCCAACGCGCTGGATATGGTCTTTTCCGACGAGAACGTCGACTCGGTCGTGTTCAACATCTTCGGCGGGATCACCCGCGGCGACGAGGTCGCGAAAGGGATCAACAGCGCGCTCGAACAGTTCGACGAGATTCCCAAACCGGTCGTCGTGCGACTCGCCGGGACCAACTGGGAGGAGGGCATGGAGATCCTCAATGAGGACCTCGTAACCGTCGAGAAGACGCTGGAGGATGCGGTGCAACGCTCGGTCGAGTACGCAACGGAGGTGCAAGAATAATGTCCGTTCTAGTCGATGATGATACGCGCGTCGTAGTGCAGGGGATCACCGGTGGGGAAGGCAAGTTCCACGCCGGACAGATGATCGAGTACGGGACCAACGTCGTCGCCGGTGCGGTGCCGGGCCGCGGTGGGCAGGAGGTCCACGGCGTGCCGGTGTACGATACCGTCGACGAAGCAGCACGAAAAGAAGATGCCGACGCATCGGTAATCTTCGTCCCACCCGCTTTTGCTGGCGATGCCATCTTCGAGGCACTGGACTCGCCACTCGACCTTGCGGTCGCCATCACTGAAGGCGTTCCAACCCAGGATATGGCGAAGGTGAACAAACGCCTCTCCGAAACCGATACGAAACTGATCGGACCGAACTGTCCCGGCCTCATTACACCCGGCGAGGCGAAACTCGGTATCCTGCCCGGGAACATCTTCTCCTCGGGTAACGTCGGTCTCGTCTCCCGTTCCGGTACCCTCACGTACCAGGTTGTCGACAACCTCACCGATCGCGGCCTCGGCCAGTCGACCGCCATCGGCATTGGCGGGGACCCGATCATCGGGACGACCTTCATCGACGCCCTCGAGGAGTTTGAGGCCGACCCCGATACTGACGTCGTCGTGATGTGCGGCGAAATCGGTGGCGAGGACGAAGAGCAGGCGGCAGCCTACATCGCCGAGAATATGGACACGCCGGTCGCCGGTTTCATCGCGGGCCGCACCGCACCGCCGGGCAAACGGATGGGCCACGCCGGTGCGATCGTCTCCGGTTCCGGTACTGGGACCGCGGAGTCCAAAATCAACGCGCTCAACGACGCCGGCGTCCCGGTCGGCGACACGCCCGAAGAGGTCGCCGACGCCGTCGAAGACCTGCTGTAACAGCGGCCGTTCTTCTATTCTTCTGCGAAGTCGTCGATCCAGCTGAGCCCCGCCATTGCCTCCGGAAAGCCAAGTGTCGGGATCGCGAGGATCCCAACGTGTCGAAGTGCGTCAGCATCGATCCCCTCGTCGAGCCCGCGCCGAGTGTGGGAGTGGACCGCACCCTCCGATTGCGCGCCGACTGCCAGCGCGAGCTTTACGAGTCGTTTCGTCTCGTTGTCGATGGGGCCGGCCTCCGAACAGGCTTTGCCAAGGTCCGAGTACGCCTCCCAGACGTCGGGCTGTTCGCTTGCGAGTCGACCCGGCACTGACGGCAGTTCGTCCGTATCGTCGATTTCGTCAGCCATACACGTACCATCGCGGCGCGCTATCAAGATAGCTTGGGTTCGTTCATCGAGTGACCAGCGAATTTGCGAAAAAATCGGCGCTCTTCGGAGGATTGATGTTCTGCTGAGCGATAGCTCTCGGCCATGGAAACTGTCGAGTACGAGCCTATCGGAACGATCTATACCCCCTTCGAAGACCCCGACGGAATGCCGATTCAGCCGTCGGGGGACGAAGCAGCGCGGGGGACAGTAGTCCTCGACCCCCAGTACGCCGACGGTCTAACTGATCTCGACGGGTTCTCACACTGTATCCTCCTGTATCACTTTCACGCCGGCGAGGACGGTGCCTCGATGAGTGTAGAGCCGTTCCTCGACGAAACGGAACGCGGACTCTTTGCAACTCGCGCTCCGCGTCGCCCTAACCGGATCGGGCTGTCAGTTGTTTCCGTGGAATCTATCGACGACAACGAGCTCACTGTCGGGGATGTCGACGTAGTGGACGGAACGCCGTTGCTCGATATCAAACCGCTCGTTTCGGGGTTCGATATTCCCTCGTCCACCGACGACGGGTGGGTTGCGGAGAGTCACGAGGACGTCGAGGCGAAAACAGCAGATGACCGGTTTCTGTGATCCGCTTGGGTCAAGATCGCCAGTCCAGTTTTCGCTCGAAATACGCTATTCCGACTCATCTCTCGAGGACAGTGGCTCGGCCGGAACCCCGGCAACTGTCTCACCCGGGGGGACGTCCTCAGTGACTAACGAGTTCGCCGCAACCTGTGCACCGTTACCGATCTTGACGCCCGGAAGGACGACTGCGCCCGCACCGATCATCGCTCGCTCGCCAACGACCACCTCACCAAGTCGGTACTCGTCTTGCAGGAACTCGTGACAGAGCAATGTGGCGTCGTAACCGATGATCGCGTGATCTTCGACGGCGATCAGCTCCGGCCAGAAGACGTCCGGCGTCGATTCGAGTCCCCATGAGACGCCCTCGCCGACGCTCACGCCGAGGCGGCGGAGGAGCCAGCTCTTGAGTGTGAGGCTGGGTGATATCCGGCAGAGGACTATAACGACGTAGTTCAGCATGATCCGTAGCGGGTGTTTTGCGTCAGGCCAATGCCGGAGCGAGTTCAGCGGGCCGGGCGTCCCGTGATAGGAGAGTCGGTCGTGGCGTGATCCTCTATCTGTCACAGTGCTGGGGTTCTTTCCGGGCGAATATAAACCGGTCGCCCGACCGGCTATTGTCCGGAGCTGCTACATGAACCCGCCAAGACCCGTCTGCTCCTGCCCGCTTTTTACTTCCGACCACGAGATATCGAGCGCTTCGAGTACTCGCTCGATCGGCCCCTTGAGAGTCTTGTCGAGCATCTTGTCGTAGTCGATTTCGAACTCCTCTGGGATCTGATCGTCGTACTCGAAACAGATCACGTCCGGATCCCGTTTGAACTCTCCGTAGAGTAGGTCTGTCTGTGGGTCAAAGCCCTCCTCACGCTCCATCCGCTCGAAGTAATCGGGGTGGACCTTCTTCAGGTAGACCCGTTTCGGCTTCGAGCCGCTGGAGAAGTTCGTCCCCAGCAGCTCGTTGGCGTACTTCGCCCCCCGGACCTGCGCTGTGTCGGTGTCGTAGTTGTCGAGTTTCTTGCCGATCCCGCCCGGAATCCCGATTTCGTCCAGCGAAACCTCGCCAGCCTGCACTTCCTGAATGATGTCGTGGACGTACGTCTTGACGTCCTCGATATCCTCACCGCGGACGATCCGGGTAATCACCTCCAGCTGGACTTCCTTGGTGATCTGTGCGATATCAGAACGCTGGTACTCGAAGCCGGTGATGTCGATGTCGTCGACGTCTTTGCCCTCCTTCCAGACGATGTGGCCCGCATAGCGTTTCTTTTTGCCCGCCTGGAAGAACCGTCGATAGAGCTTCTCGAACTCGATCTGGAAGCGATGGTGCTCGGCATTCAGCTGGTCGAGAGCGAACTCGTCGTACGACCCGTTGATCTGTTCTTCGAGTTCGTACCCCTTTTCGATAGTTGCTGCCAGCGATTCCAGCTCCTCTTCGCTCATTTCCGGGTGGCTCTCACGCATGGAATCGGTAACCACGACATCTGCTTCGACGTCGTCGGGTTGGACATGTCCGATTTCCAACATGACGCTGTCAGTGTCCCCGTATGCGACTTCGTGTCCTGCCTCGTTGGCGGCGTCTTCAGTATGTTCGATCACCTCACGTCCTGTTGCAGTTACTGCTGCTCCCATTTCCTTGTCGTACAGGCGGAACCGATCCCACCCAAGTACGCCGTATAAAGAATTCCCGACATTTTGGAAGGTGCCGTTCCGACCGGCCAGCAGAGTGTTATTGTCCGCAACCGTGACACAATAGACGCCATTTTCTGCTGTGCTTCGGGACCCGCTCCTGTGCATCCGGAACGAGTTCTTTCCGTTTTCTGTACAGTAGATTCGCCACGTATCACTGTCACGGCTATAACTTGCAGTCAATCCGAGATGTGTACACAGCCGTAGGACGTCGTCACGAAGCTGTTTGCTCGTAGTTGAGTAACGCCAAGAGTTCTTCTGGCGGTCCCCATCGCCCTCAATCAACACGTCAAGAAACTCTTCTTTGCGTTCTTTTGAGGCCTTGAACACCATCTCAGGGATACGTTTCTTTTTACTGCCACTACCGCAGAGTTCACGAAGTAAATCGGCTAAGACTCGGCTGGAGAAACTCACAGAACGTCCGTTATTGACATAGTGGTAATCGGCAACAGAATCAATCAATGATTCAATATGCTCTAGGTTCTTCGAATCTTCCTGTGCTATTTTGATCCGGTAATTTGCGGTGTCGGCTTCGTAGACGTTCCCTTCAGCAATGTACCACGCCATTAGCTCGAGGAAAGAGTCAGTCGAGATACGACGGGTAACATTCGGACTACCATACTTAGCTGCAAGCTTTGTCCCACCATCTGTCGCTGTCAGTGGAGTATTGGTATGGCGACGAACCAGCTCCTCCAAGTCGATCATGTCGTTGAGGCAGGATTCGTGATCGAAATCCCAATCGTACGGCATTTCGTAGTTGCAACACTCGTAGAGGTCTCCCGCTTCGACGAATCCCCAGTCATCTTCGGTGATCCCATTCCTGTCGTTTTTCCGGACCAGCGTCCGGTGGTTCGGCGTCACACTGAGATCGATCTTGCTCGTCTCGATGTCGACCAGTTCCCCACGATACTCCGGATACTCGTGGGTCTCGACGACCGGTTTTCGCTCCATCTCCAGCGTGTCAGGATCGATGGAGTACACCTCGTCTCCAATGTCGAGGTCCCTGATGTTCTCGACGCCTCGGGGCGTGAGAACGTCCGTATCCGGCGTGAAACAGTTCATAATAACCTTGACAGCTCCCTGCTGCTGGTCGTATCTCGCGTAGGCTTCGCTGTCGGGGTCGTGCTCGTTTCGGAGTTCCTTTTTGTTCTCTCGCTCGGTCAGCAGTTCGTCGACCATCTCCCGGATGATCCCGTCGGGCTCCTTGCGGAAGTGTGTCCCGTTGGGTGCCCGGTAGGTCTCGTCGCCGTACTCGTCGGGATCGACTTTCGTCTCGGGCGAGGCGTTCGTCGTCACCATACACATCGGATAGAGGGACTGTCCGACCCACTGGAAGTTCCCGTTCCGTCCGGCGAGGACGGCGTGATTGTCCTTTGCTGTGATGCAGTACACGTCGCCGTCGTGGTCCTCGACGGTGGCGTTGGTCTCCTTTTTGAACGAGCCGCGTTTGCCGACCGAGACGTACCACGTTCCGTCATCCTGTTTCGATGCGGTCGGTTTGTGCCCACAGCGGACCGCGAGGTCTACTGCGGCGTCTTTGAGTCGGTCGCTTTTCGTCCAGAACTTGCCGAGTCCCGATTCTGTGCGGGAGCCGTCCCCCCGAATCATCGTTTCGAGCAATCCTTCGAGTAGTTCGCCGTCGAGATCGAACACCCACGCGGGGAGTTGCTTGGTCGCGTAGCCGTCCCCACAGTTGTCCTCGAGCCAGTTCAGCAGATACTGGTTGGAGATATTGATGCCGCGGTCGTCGGTGTTGTAGTTGATCCCCATTCGATCGAGGAGAGAGCGGATCGCTTCCCTGCCATCAGGATCGCTCTGATGGATCGTCACCCGGCCTGCTGCACGGTCGGCACTCCCCTCGGTGACGTACCAGCCCAGCAGCGATAGCCAGTCGTCCATCTCGAACGAGCAGGGGGTCTCGCGGTGCTGTGGCGCGTATTTGAGGAACGTATCGTCGGCGTGCTGCTCGATTACAGTCCGGTGCGCTCGATAGGTTTCGATCGGCACGAGGTACTTGCCGATCGATTTCTGTACGCCCATTGCCGCCGAGGAGCCGTGAACGAGTTCCAGCGATTCCGTCACGTCGTCTGGCACCCGGCTCCTGAACGCTCGCAGGTCGTCGTCGCTGTAGACGACGACGTTCCCGCCGTCGACGTGGTCGACCAGATCGAACGTCTCAGGGCGATCTCCCTCTATCCGACGATGCTGGGGGAACGCGAACCGTTCGTACTCCGGAATATCGTCGTACTCCTGCCACTCGAAATCCTCCGGTGTCTGTTCGTCCCAGCCCCGTTCGTCGGAGACAAGAAACCGATGGTTCCCGGTTACTTTCAGATCGTGAGTGTTACCGCTCAGGTGATTGAGTTCGCCAAAGCGGTTCTCGTAGGCGTGGGTCTCGACGACCGGCTTGATCTCGCACTCGAACGTGTCCGGGTTCAGCGTGTACACTTCGTCGTCGACGTCCAGCTCGGTGATGTTTCGTGGGCCCTGCGGCGTCAATACATCGGTATCGCCGCTGAAACACTTCAGGTCCAGAACTGTGACATTTTCTTTAACGCCGGTAATCGGGTCGAAAACGGCTCCACCTTCGTAATCTTCTCCCTCGTGTTTGCCTTTTGATGGGAGCGCGAAGTTGCCATGGACCTTGTGTAGCACGTACATGTCCACCGCGTCACCGGGCGTCGGCGCGTCTTCGAGTTTACAGCCGACGAACGTGCGCACCTCGTCCCAGAACTCGACGATGTTCTGTTTGCGATCCAGTTCGACACAGAGTTCGACGTCCCGGAGGTTGTACTCCAGCAACTGCTCGGGGTCTTGCTCCCAGAGGTCGCCGATGTCGCCGGTGTATCGTTCCTTGCCGACCCCGAGTTCCTGCTCGCCGACGGCGTCGAGCCGGTAGGATTCGAGTTCGGTGAACTGCGTGCGCTTGTAGGCATAGAGCAGGTCGAAGACGACCCGGCCCTTGATGTCCGGGCCGCCCCAGCCGCCCGCCCAGACCTCGCCGACGCGGGAGAGGCGGTCGGAGGCGAGCCCGAGGTTTTCGAGTCGGTTAACCAGATACGGCGCGTCGAAATCTTCGAAGTTCCACCCGGTCGTAACATCTGGGTCAGTTTCTTCGAGATAGTCCAGAAACGCCTCCAGCATCGCTTCCTCGCTGTCGAAACTCCGCACCTTGTAGTCGGCCTCGTCAGTGAGTGGGTCGTATCCTGCCAGCGCCTCCGGGGCGTCGACGCCGCCGACCGGCGCGTCGTACAGCCAGAGGATGTACTCGTCGTCGTAGGAGTCGTGGCTCGCCAGACAGATAATCGGCTGCTCGGCGTCGTCTGGTTCGGGGAAGCCGTGTCGGTCGTCGACCTCCAGGTCGAACGTGTTGACGCGCGGCGTTGCCGTCATCTCGGCCGCCTCGACTTCCTCGTGGGCGACGATCAGCGCGCCCTCCTCGTCCCGGCGCACGGGCACCTCGACGCCGCTTTGAATGTCCTTGTCGATCAGGAACCGGTTTGGAAAGAGGATGTCGGCCTCGTAATGGTCGAAGTCATCACGAACCTCACCGACGTCCCGCGGCGTCCGGCCGTAGATCTTCGTGAGGTGCTCCCCGCGAATGCTCTCGAAGGGCTCGCCGTTCTCGCCAGTCTCGTCGGAGTCGACCAGGCCGTCGTACTCCTCTTCAGGTGGGCGTTCGAGGGAGTCTGTTGGGGCATAGAAGTACGGCTGGAAGCCGAGCACTCTGACGTGATGTGGGTCGTCGTCCTCGTCTCGGCCGAACACGTTGATGATGGGTCGCTCGTGTTGTCCTCTCCCCGCGATCGTGTAGTCGATCTGCATCACGGAGAGCCGGATCGTCTCGGTCGGTTCGCCGTATCGAGCATCGAGACCGTCCCGCGTCGGGTCGATCGTTTCGATCCCGCTTCCGTCGCCGTCGCCGGCTACGGCCCGGGCTTCCGCGGCGAGATCCCGCTCGCCGTCGCTGGAGGACGAGTCATCCTCCCCCGAACCGAACTCGGCAAGTCCCGTCTGCCCGTCGTCAGTCATGTCCGTTCGGTAGGTCGCCCTCCGTTAAAAACCACCGTCATCCACGGCTCCGGACCCACCGATCGCCCGGGTGAGTGGGCGATGGGCTTTAGTCGACACTGGATGACGATAGCGTATGACGGGCCGATACTACGAGGAGTTCGAGGTCGGCGAGCGGATCGTCCACGAGAAACGGCGCACGATCAGCGAGAGCGACAACCAGCGGTTCTGTGACCTGACGATGAACCAGCAGCCGCTCCACCTCGACGCCGAGTTCGCAGAGGGGACGGAGTTCGGCGAGCGTGTCGTCAACGGTCTCTACACGATGAGTCTCGCCGTCGGATTGACGATCCCCGAAACGACTGACGGAACGATCGTGGCGAACCTCTCGTATGACGATGTCGAACACCCTGCACCAGTGTTTCACGGCGATACGATACGGGCCGAGACGACCGTGACGGGCAAACGGGAGACCAGCGACGGCGAGCGCGGCGTCGTCACGATGGCTGTGGAGGTGTTCAACGGGGACGACGAGGTGGTCTGTCGGTTCGATCGGACGGTGCTCTCGGAGAAGCGACCGGGAGATATCGACGCGTCGTGAAACCGTGGGTCACGGCCGAACCGTCAAATTTCGTCGCGTTGTCCAAATGTATCTCACCGTTTACTGAAAGGAATGGAATTAATGAAGTAATCATTCACCATAATTGTTATCAGTCCGTGGTCTAACTGGGTGGTACAGTGCAACGAAGAACATTCATCACCAGTCTCGCGGCAATCACCGGTGCGGCGGCTACCGGCGTGCCAGCCGCGGCGGACCACACGGAGAACCGATCGGAGCTCGATCTGGAGACAGACGACGGCTCCCATCACCCTGGCCCACCGCGGTTTACCCATACTGGCCGCGGGTTCGTGAACCCGAACTTCGACGAGGAGAACATCCGTGATGACCTCGCGCCGCGAAACCCCGACGGCGACGCCGAATACGAGTGGTCGGTCGTCGACGCCCCATCCGGCTCGTCCGCAACGCCGACTGACGCCGCTGTTGCCGAGTTCGAACCGGACGTTCCCGGTGAGTACACGCTCGAACTCGACGCGCCCGACGGGACGCACGAGCTGACCGTCCGCGTGTTCCCCGAGGAAGACGAAGATGACCCGCGTCCGCGCGTTGATCTCGATGCCGAAGTCGTCGAGGGACAGGTGCTGCTTTCGGCGAACGCGATGGCCCCCGACCGTGAGGACATCATCGACGAGCAGGTCGACGTGGAGTTCTACGTCGACGATCGGGACAAAGACGTGCTCGCAGGCGACGGAACAGTCTCCGCCTCAGCGATCACCGAACCAGTCCGGATCCATGCGGTTGCTGTCGGCGACCGCCATTCTGTGTCCGACATGATCAAGCTCGTTCCCGAGGGTGACGAGCTACACGTCGAACACCCATACAAAGCGCCCGACTGGGTCGAAAACTCGATTATCTACTCTATCTTCACGCGGCGCTTCCCCGAACAGCAACTCGAAGACGGTACGATCGTCGGCGAGACACCCGGCTTCGACGACATCGCTGACCGACTCGACCATCTCGACGAACTCGGCGTCGACGTCCTGTGGATGACGCCCTTTGTCCCGACCGACCGCGGGTACGGTACTTCGGAGGCACTCGGCGGCCCCCACGGCTACCACAAGACCGACTACTTCGACGTGGACCCGGATCTGGGGACGATGGAGGACTTCGAGAACATGGTCGAGGAGGCCCACAACCGCGACATCAAGGTGGTCTTCGATCTCGTCATCAACCACGCCTCGGAGAACCATCCGTTCTTCCAGGCGGCGCTCGATCCGAGCCACGATCAACACGAGAAGTACTACGACTGGTTCCGCTGGGACGAGGACGGCAATCGCGAGGCGTACTACGGCTGGGACGGGATTCCGAACCTTGATCACGAAAACCCCGAAGTCCGGCAGTGGTGTCTCGACGTCGTCGACTTCTGGGCACCGAAAGTGGACGGGTTCCGCTCCGACATCGCGTGGGGCGTTCCTAACCACTTCTGGAAGGAGATCTACCAGCGGGTCACCGAGTACGACTCCGACTTCTTCATGCTCGACGAGACGCTGCCCTACGCAGAGGAGTTCGGTGCAGGCGGCTTCGACGTCCACTACGACAATCACCTGCACGGCGCGCTTGGCGCTGCCGCCGAGGGAACGGCCGAGGAGATCCTCGAAGCCTACGAGGACCGGTTCCGGAACGGCGCACATCCCGAGTCGCTGTTCATGCAGTACATCGAGAACCACGACACGGACCGGTATCTCGAACAGCACGGCTTCATGGCACAGCTGGCTGCCGGGACGGCGACGTTCACCCTCCCCGGCGTCCCGATGATCTACTACGGGCAGGAGACCGGCCTGACCGACTGGCGCGAACCGATGAACTGGGGCGACTTCGACGAGAACATGCTGGAGTTCTACCAGCAGCTCGTCGACCTGCGCAAATCCCATCCGGCGCTCCAGCATCGCGCCCGCGTCGAGCGGATCGACTACGAGGCCGATTCGGACTCCACCCTCGCGTACGCACGCTACGATCCCGAGACGGACCGACGCGTCGTCGTGCTGCTTGATTTCAGTGACGACTCACAGACCGTCCGGATCGGCGACTACGTCGAATCGGAAAACCTCATCACTGGCGACGATGCCGGGCTCGACGTCAACGAGCAACACGACTACATCGAGGTTGACGTCGCGACGGGGATCGTCCTCGAAGCGGACGAACCGACCGACTTCAGCCTGCCCGGCAACGTCATCGCGGAGTTCGAACAGCCCGAAGGAACCGACTTCGGCCCTGGCAACTACACCTACCCCGCTACCGAAGAGATTCCCGAGGGCGAGTTCGATCTCGCGGGCGTTGCCATCGAAGAAACCGACGAGACGTTCCGCTTCGAGTTCGAGTTCCACAACGAGGTGTCGAACCCGTGGGACAACGACAGCGGCGTCTCACACCAGCACATCCAGGTGTACCTCAACGATCCGGACGCAGAGGGCGGGGCATCGGAGGCTCGAACCGGCGTCAACGCCGAGTTCGCCGCCCCCTACCAGCACGTTCTGACTGCCGGCCCGGGCGAGCACACCGTCTACGATGCCGACGGAGACATCGTCGGTGAAGAGGGCGACTACAACTACGACCCCGAGGAGGCTCCCAACACCATCGTCGTCGAGTTCGAGAAGCACGCGATCGATTACCTGCCCGAAGCTGGCATGGCCGTGACCGTCATGAGCTACGACGGCTACGGCGACGGCGGCGTTCGTGCGGTCGAATCCGAGGCCAGCGAGTGGCAGTTCGGCGGCGCGGAACACGGCACGGCCCCGAACGTCATCGACCTGCTAACCGCCGAGGACGTCGACAACGAGGACGCACTCGCGTACGACGAGGATAGCCACGCACAGCTCCCCTACGTCGCGCTCGGTGACGAGGAGATTGACGAGGAAGACGGAGAGGGCGAAGACGACGACGCTGATGACGAAGATGACGGACTGCCCGGCTTTGGCGTTGCCGCCGGTGCGGCGGGCGTCGCAGGCGGAGCGGTTTACGCCGCGAACCGCGTGCTCGGTGCCGAAGAGAACGCAGAGGAGTGAGAGCGTCGGTTCCTCGTTTCGCCGCGAATTCTTCTTTCAGTGGACGCCAGTCGTCGTGACCGTCGCCGCCGACGAGCCATCGCTGTACCAGTAATCGAGCGGTTCACCCCACGCCACAGGAGGAATCTCGTCGTCGCCGTCGTCTGCTGCCTCGACCTCCCGTCGGAGATCCTGCGCATCGAAATCCGGTTCGCGGGAGAGCCGTTCGACCAGTCCGGGCGTGACGGCGATTCGGCACTTGTCCGGCTGTCTCACCCAGGTGTCCTCGCCCTGGACGAGATGGATATCGTAGTTCCGGACGTGGGTATCGGTGTACTCCGGATGGACCGCTTCGAGAACGCCCGCGGCGATCCGGTAGCCCGTCGCACGGTCGGGTTCCTCGTCGGTCTCCAGTGGGACTTCGACAATTGGGACCACGATCGGGTCGCCGTCTCGATGCGTATTCACCTCTGGCGTCTTGTGGACGCTCGGTGGTTCCGCAACGAGATCCGCGTCCCGATCCAGTGATACTGTCTCCAGTGCGGACTGTGCGGCCTTCGTCGATTCCGAGGTCGTGTCCCAGTCCGGAACGTATATGACGAGAACGATCAGGATCAACAGGAGTACGACGCCACCAGCGATCAATATACTGGTTGTCATGGTGCGGTATTTACTCGATCAGGATATAATTCCTTTGTAGTCACACGAAAAAGCAACGTCTCTGAAATCGAGAGACGCCCGGACGTTTATGCGACAGAGGACTCTTAAAAGGGTATGCGCCGCGCGCTTCTCGTCGTCTGCGTCAGCCTCCTGCTCGTCACGGCAGGCTGTGTCGGCGACATCCCCGTCGATGCAGCCGATGATGAACAGACCGCGTCCCTCGGCGATACCGAGGATGAAGCGACCGAACCACTCGACGACGCTGTCGAACTCCACCACATCGACGTCGGACAGGGCGACGCAACTCTGCTGATCGAACCGGGTGGGGAAACCATGCTGATCGACACCGGAGACTGGCGACAGGACGGCGAAGAGGTCCTCGCCTATCTCGACGAACAGGATGTCGAGCGGATCGATCACCTCGTGGCGACCCACGGCCACGCCGACCACATCGGCGGCCACGAGGCCGTGATCGATCACTACGAGCAGGAGGGTGGCGGGATCGGCACCGCCTACGATAGCGGCGTGGCTCACACCTCACAGACGTACGAACGGTATCTCGACGCCATCGAGCGCCACGATGTCGACCTCCGACTCGTCGAGGACGGCGATAGCTTCGCGTTCGGCGAGACGACCGTCGAAGTGTACAACCCACCTGCAGGCGATTCAGGTACTGATCTTCACGAGAACAGCGTCGCGCTGTCGGTCGAAATCGGCGGGACGAGCTATCTAACGACCGGCGACGCCGAGCGTGACGCCGAACAACGGATGGTCGATGCACACGGGGATGAACTCGACGCAGAGATCTATCAGGCCGGCCATCACGGCTCCTCGACCAGCTCGACCGAGCCGTTCCTCGATGCCGTCGAGCCCGAGGTCGCAGTGATCTCCAGCGCGCTCGATAGCCAGTATGGCCACCCCCACGACGAGGTCATGGAGTCGTTTGCCGACCGTGACATCGAAACCTACTGGACCGGCGTCCACGGCGATGTCGTTGTCTATACCGATGGCGAGGAGACGACCGTCACGGCCGAACACGAAGAGACCACCGACCCGGATGAGTTGGTAGAACACAAGCCCGAGGACGACAGTAGTGCGATCGCTCCACCCGACACTCAAGCCCCTGTCGCGCCTATGATCCACCGATGAGTGAAACGTACGATGCCGTCCTCGACCGGATCGTCGATGGCGAACACGCAACACTCCTGCTCGAAGCCGACGATGCAGTCGTCGACGAGTACGTGATAGACGTGATGGAGGTGCCCGAGGACGGACGTCACGAGGGGGCGGTGTTTCACGCCGTCGTCAGGGATGAGCGGATCGCCGAGCTCACGTATCGGCAAGAAGAGACGACGAAGCGAACGGAGAACGCACAGGATCGGCTCGATCGACTCTCTCGGCCACTCTCGGATGAGGAGAACTAGCTGACCCGAACCGTCGTGAGGTCCTCGGCGAACCGGACCTCGCCCTCGTACTGTGCTGCGATCGCGTCGAGCATCTCCTCGTGGCGGCCCTCGGTGTGTGGGTACAGATGCGTCAGGTAGACGCGCCCGTACTCGTGGCCCGACAGGACGTGCCCCAGCTCGGTCGGCGTCGGATGGTTGTCGACGTCGACGTCGTCCGGGAACGAGCAGTCGTGGACGAACACGGCCGAGCCATCCGCAAAGTCGGCCAGCCCCTCGAAGGCCTCGGTATCCCCGCTCAGCGTGAGCCGGTCGCCGAACCGATAGGCGAGCGTTCGCTTCGAGTGTCTGACCTCGCGTGCGCTCACGTCGAAGCCGGCGATCTCGTGGTCGCCGGACGCGATTTCACGGATACTCACGTCGATCCGCCCGTCGAGATACTCGTGGACCTCGAACAGACCGTCGACCAGCGCTTTCGTCCCGCGGGGGCCGACGACGGTCAGATGCTCTTCACCGGCGAGCCACCGCGCTTTGAGTAACGGGAAAAGATCGGCAACGTGATCGAGGTGGTGGTGTGTGAGCAGGACGGTCGAGACTGCCTCGTAACCGACGCCGCTCTGTTGGAGCCGCTGTAACGCGCCCGCTCCACAGTCAACGAGCAGTGTTCGGTCGTCGTCCTGCAGGACGGTCGCCGATTGATACCGATCGCCGGTCGGCATCGCGCTGCCGGTCCCGAGAAAGGTCACTCGCATGCCCGGGGCAACGGTCCCCCGAGCATAATCCCTTGTGACTCGGTCGTAGCTGTTTCAGAATGCATTTATACGTCTCCTCCAAGCTATCTCCTATGGCCGACGACGAGAAATTAACTTCCGGACGATCCACCCCGGTCCCGTCCAAGCAACCGGGGACCAGCACGTTGATACTCGAAACCGGCGACGACATCGAGTACACCGAGCGATTTGCACGGGAACACTCGGTCGACGATCTGCTCGTCCTCGCCTGTGGCTCCGACCCTGCGCAGGTAATCGAGCGCACTGAACGGATCGACGCCGAGCAAAAGCGCCTCCTGACCGACGCCCGAGCAGCTGCCGAACGCGTGGGTGTCCACACGGCTGTCGAGGAGCTCTCCGACCCAGCGGACCTGAGCACCACGGGGATCGCGATCAGTTCGTTCCTCGACGACGAGGGGGGAACGGTCGTCTGTTTTCACTCGCTGACCGCACTGCTCGAAGCGGTCGAAACCGAACAGCTGTTCCGATTCCTGCACGTGCTCACCAGTCGAGTCCACGCGGCCGATGCGATCGGCCAGTTCTATCTCGACCCCGCCAGAACCGACGACCGGACGATCTACAAGCTCCGGAGCGGGTTCGATACCGTCGTCGAGACCGATACCGTCTCTCGCTTCTCCAGATAACGTTCCAGCGCGTCAACACACTCTGACGGCCAGATTATGACTCTTAGCCGTGTAGATCGTCGTACTATCGTTATAGTTGCTGCTTAGTCATACTTTCTCGTACGATAAAGATAATCCATTATTTTACTGTAATTAACTTTTAAATATCTTTATTTCCATTGGCAATCACTATTACCATGTACCATGGCAGACAGCAATCACGGCAAGATGGAATCGTTCCTCAGAGAACACCCGCGGATGATCGGCGTCACGTTCACGATACTGCTGGCGCTCAGCCAGGTTGGTGGAGCGGCGGCGGCGGCAGTAAGAACGATCGACTAAATTCATTCCTCAGATAGCTCCGCACTGAGTTCAGAGGACCATCGTAACCGATTATTAAGTCTAACAGGCATCCTCTCTAATTGAAGCAAATCTACGACTTCTGACTGGTCAAAATTACCGAGTGACGATGACCCTGAGTTTAGCGTATAACTGTTCACTTCCTCAATATTTGGTGCAAACATACCTCCCATCCCTCCAGAGGTGGTGGGGAAGCCAATCATCGAAATATTGTATTGTTCACTGCCTTCTTTTTCAAGATGGACAAGTGTCGGCGTTCCCCCCTCCGCTTGCGCGATAGCTAATCCACCATCACCGATCACGAGGTACTGGCTGCCGACGATACTTTCCCCTTTGGCGATCTGTAACGCCGCACGAAGCGGGAACCCGGAGTTAAGCAAGCGTGCGAGCGTCGAACCGATCCGGATTGCACCGGAATTGACGACGTCGCTCAGCGTGACGACACCGCCGATCGCACCCTTTTCGATCAGCGCCCGGCCCTGCTGGTAGGACTGGCAGGCGTTGAGCAGGAACGCATCGACGGCCACGCTGTCGAGATCGTTCACATCGAGGTGCCCGTCAGTGCAGCGAAAGCCGCCGTCCTCGATGTGGCCGATGTAATGGAGGAAGTCGGCAGGCTGGGCGAGGACGTCCGCGAGTTCCTCGGTCGTCAGGTCGTGGCTCATCGAGACGTCGAACGGTAGGCGGTCGCGTGAACCGTACACCTCGTCGACGACGCCGCGCTCGCGGTCCATCCGGTCGTCGTTGCAGACGACGGTAATCGAGATGTCCCCGCTAGATGGCTCGCGGTCGAACCGGTTGCGGTAGGCTTCGGGCATCGCCTTGCTCAGGCCGACTGGCGTCTCGTCGCCGATCCAGGCCTGCTCGACTGCGTTGTCGTCTTCGTCTATCTGGACGTACGTGGTGTCGGTGGCTTGCCCAGTGGCGGTTCGGGTGTCAGCACCACGGGTGTACGCGCCCATGCCGGTGTCCTCGACCGAGGAACGCGATACTTCCCGTGGGTCGGCGATCCGCACGATTGCGAGGTCGTTGATCAGGTACGGCAGCGTCTCGATCGTCTCCGGTGTCGGCGAGACGTGTGTCGTGAGCTTCCAGTCGGGGAGGAGGTCATCGACGTCGCTGTAGGCCACAGTGTCGAGATACGTCGCCAGGCGATCCGCTGGCGAGAGTTCGTAGAGCCGGTCGAACGGCAACTCGACCCGGTCTTCGAGTCGCGTGCGTTCCCGGAGCGGGACCGGATACAGGCCTTCGGTACGGGTCACACAGTCGAGGAAGAACACCTGTTTGAGCGTCCGAGCAACGCTCTCCTCGTAGGTTGGTGCCGGAACGAGCTCCTGTGTGTAGTCGTCGCCCGTCACGATGCGGGGCTCGTCGCCCGGTCGCATCGTCGCGCCGAGATAGTACGCGAGCGGGGCGGCAGGGAACACGTGTTCGTATGTCGGCGGCACCTGCAGTTCGATACCGGTCTCCGGCGCGGCGATCCCCTCGGGAATCGAGAGGCTCTCCCCGAGTTCGATCTCTGGAGGATGGCCACGCAGCGTCGGCAGGGAGCGTTCCGGCGAGGTGGTTTTCAGCGAGGAACCAAGCGCCGACACCGTCGGCATGATATCCCTCGGCTGTTCGGTCGTGGTAATCGTCCCTGCTGGCTGTTCGTGTTTCGATCTGGCACCGATCGAGACGTCGGTCGGGCTCCCAAAGTCGATCCGTAACTGCTCGTCGTCCGAACTGAATTCGATCGCGCTATCGACGTGGATGTATAGTTTGAATGGGAGCGACAGTTCGATGCTGTACTCCCCCGCGGGTAGCGACTCGTCCGAGAAGTGCTCGACCTGCGCGACCACGCTTTCGGAGCCGTCCCGTACGAGCGTCGCCGGGACGGTGGGAAGCGTTAGTCGCTCACAGCGGAGCTTCACGGCAGCGTCGACGGGAAAGCGAAACCGGTCGGTATCGGCGTCGCCGATCGACAGCCGTTCCGGTGTGTCCAGCGTGTAGTGGACGCGCTCGATCGAGTCGACGACTTCGACCCCACCACTCTTGAGCGCTGTGAATTCGATATTCATGAGGCTGAACACCTCCCACCGAAACGGGGACTACCCATGTACAACCCATTTACGGAGAGGATGTGAATAAACGTACCGACGACGTGAGACATGCCCTGAAACACACTGTCAGTGTTTGAACCAGCGGTTCACTCCGTCTCGACGTCAGCAGCCGGTAACGAGATCGTTACGGCCGTACCGGATTCCTCCTCGACATCGACTTCGAGTTGCCCGCCCGAAATCGAGACGATCCAGTTGACGATCCACAGACCCAGTCCACTGCCGTGATCAAGCGGTGTCTCCGCGTCCCCGTTGAGGACCGCCCGTTCCGACTGTGGCAGTCCCGGTCCGTCGTCGAGCACACTGATCCGCGCCCAGTCTCCGCCCGATTCGACCCTCAGCCCGATGTCCGTGCCAGAGGGTGTATGATCGATCGCGTTTTCGACCAGCTCGGAGACCGCCGCAACCAGTCGGGAATCGCCGCTCACCCAGCACCGTTCCGGGGTTGTTAGCTGGATTTCCGCCGAGGGCGTCTGCCTGCGAACATCCCGTCGTACACGCTCAGCGACCTGTACGAGATCGATCGCAGTCGGGTCGACGCTGTCCCAGGTTTCCCGGAGGGTACTTGCTGTATCGCCCAGTCCGACGAGACTTTCGGCTGCCTGCCTGATTTCTTCGCCGACCTCCGCCGCACGCTGGTCGTCGACCTTGGAGAGTAGCCGCTCGACGTTCCCGAGGATGACGTTCATGTCGTTGCGGAGGTTGTGACGGAGCACGCGGTTGAGCACCTTGACCTGTTGTTCCCGACACCGCTTGTTCGTCACGTCGGTATACGTGATCCACAGGTCGGCTTCGCAGTGGTGGGATTCGACCATCCGAACGAGGTAATCCCGTCGCCCGTGTCGCGTATCCCGGCGAAGGACGCGTTCGATGGTTTCTCCGGCTACCGCTCGATTGGTGAGGTCCGTGGTGTACTCTCTCGACACGTCCGGGACGATCAGTTCTTCGAGCCGCCTGTCCGTCACGTCCCCCGGATCGAAGCCGAACTCCGTCTCGAACGCAGTGTTGGCATGTCTCACGAACCGGCTCCCGTCGATGACGTCGACCGATACCGTGGGATCCGGGACGCAATCGATACCAACGAGGCCGTCCTGTGCCCGACGATCACTCGGGTTACTGAGGGTGTTGTGGATGCGCGCGCTCAGAGATGACGTCGGTGCACAGGGACGAACTACGTCAGTAATCACCCTCCAGACGCAGGGCGGAACGCTTGATTCATCGGCTGTAATGTATAGAATCGGCGTCTTGCACGGTCTCTGTCCTTCAACCACCCCATCCGGAAGCTTTCCCTCCGCGACGATGGCAAGATCGAACTCCGATATCGTGATGTCGTGGGGGGTATCTACCGTTGCCAGTGGAACAGTGTCGGACAGCGCGGACTGAACCTTCGTTCGGTAGTCCTCAGAATCTGCCAGGAGAACCACCGCTGGCGTGGAACGTGAGGGCCGAGTCTCCGCGAACCGCTCCACACTACTGTGGTCTGTCATCGGCAGCCTCCGGGAGGGGGTGATCGTAGTGCTCTGACATGGCTGAATCGTGGCCCGGTGTTCGGGGGTGTGGGACGTCGGACTCGCCGAGCCACGAATATCCTATCGTGCCCCCGCAACTTATAATTGCCGACGGTAATTTCCATTGGTTATTGATTACGGCGTTATGGAGCAGTAGAAAAGGGATGGTTACTTATCGTCTGCCAACTATCATTACTCAAGGAGTACAACCGTGAAACTGCGACAGCCAACAGACTTCCTGATACTGGAAGCATTACACGCCTACGGACGCAACGTCGCTCCGAACCTCGCTCACATCACCGGCAAGAGCCGAAAGAACGTCAACAATCGGTTACCCGTACTCGAAGATTACGGACTGGTCGAAAAGATCGGGCCAGCCGAGCGCTCGGGCCTGTACGAAATAACTGACCGTGGAGGTGTCGCCCTCCGGTGTCGCGACGAGTACGACTCGACTGCCGACTTCGAGGGATTGGTCGAGCGACGTCTGGAGGCGAACGACTCCGCGGGAGCCAGTACAGCGATGGCCCGTGGCGGGGACGAGTCCCAGAACGACCCTGACGAACAGTAATTTTCTCGGTTCGACCAAACGCACTTGAGCGACCGGGCCTCAGTAGCCGATAATGGGCTGGAAAGAGCTGACCGAGAGCGTCGGTGAGACCCATATCGACAGACAGGTTGTCACCGACGGCGACGTTCTAGAACGGCTCGATCCGCTCGTCCAGGAGTGGTGGGTACGGGAGTTCGGAGAATACGTCGACGAGAACGAGGGCTTTTTTACGCCGCCTCAGAAGGAAGCCATCCCCCTGATCGACGACGACGAGCATACGCTGATCTGTGCGCCGACGGGCAGCGGCAAGACGCTCGCCAGCTTCACCGCAATTATCGACGAACTGTTCACCCGAGAACGGGAGCAGGGGCTCGACAATTCGGTCTACTGTCTGTACGTCTCCCCGCTGAAATCGCTCGCGAACGACATCCACCGGAACCTGACCGTCCCACTCGACGGCATCGCCGAGATCGAACGCGAACGCGACGACACCGACAACGCATCGAACATCCATCATGCGATTCGTCACGGTGATACGAAAGACAGCGAACGCCAGCGGATGCTCGACGAGACGCCACATATCCTCAATACAACGCCGGAGACGCTCGCAATCTTGCTCAACTCCCCGAAGTTCCGCGAGAAACTCCGGACCGTGGAGTACGTCGTCGTCGACGAAATTCACGCGCTGGCATCGGGCAAGCGGGGCACGCACCTGAGCGTGAGTCTCGAACGGCTCGAAGCACTCGCCGACGGCTCGCCCACTCGCATCGGCTGCTCGGCGACGATCGATCCACTCTCGACGGTCGCGGAGTTCCTCGTCGGACAAGGCGAACCCGGTGGCAACCCCCGACCATACGAGATCGTCGATGCACGGTTTGCCCGCGAGTTCGACATCCAGCTGCAGTCACCGACCGCCGACCTGATCCACACGCGACGTGACGTGATCCAGGACCGGTTCTACCGCAAGCTACACGACCTGATCGCCGACCACACCAACACGCTCGTCTTTACGAACACCCGATCCGGGGCCGAGCGCGTCCTGCACAACCTCCGCGAACGCTTCGAGGGGTACGACGAGGACAACTCCGGCTGTCACCACGGCAGTCTCTCGAAGGACGAGCGCGAACGGATCGAAGGGGCTCTCAAAGACGGATCGCTGGAATTCGTGACGACCTCGACGAGTCTCGAACTGGGAATCGACATGCCACATGTCGATCTTGTGGTACAGGTGGGGAGTCCGAAGTCCGTCGCCTCGCTGCTCCAGCGCGTCGGACGAGCGGGTCACCGCGTCGGCCAGACCGTCACTGGGCGAGTCATCGCCCTCGATCGCGACGAACTCATCGAGTGTGCGGTCATGCTCAAAAAGGCCGAGGAGGGGTTCGTCGACAGTGTCGATATCCCGTCGAAGCCACAGGACGTCGCAGCCCAACACGTGTACGGGATGGCGATCGCGGAGATCCGCCCCGAAGTAGAAGTTCTAAACATTCTACGTCGAGCCTACCCCTACAGAAACTACACCGACGAAGAATTCGAGCAACTCGCTCGCTACCTGACGGCCGACTACGAGGGACTCGAAGCAAAGAACGTCTACGCCAAGATCTGGCGGGACCAGAACGATCCGCCGGAGGGCGAACATCACCACGAGGAGTTTTCCGTCGGAATGCCGTTGATCGGAAAACGCGGTCGACTCGCACGCGTTATTTATATGACGAATATCGGGACGATCCCCGACTCGTTTAGCTGTGATGTCTGTACCCGTGCAAGCGACGAGTGGGTCGGACAGCTCGACGAAACATACCTCGACACCCTCGAACCGGGCGATGTCTTCGTCCTCGGCGGGTCGAACTTCGAGTACCGGTATCGCCGGGGATCGAAGGTCTACGTCGATCGAACGAGCGCCCGTCCGACAGTCCCCTCGTGGTACTCCGAGCGCCTCCCACTCTCATACGATCTCGGAAAAGAGGTCCTGCGATTCCAGCGCGAGATCGTCGACCAGTACGAGGATGGCGACGCGGCCGCTGTCCGTCACTGGCTCCGGGAATTCCCGCTCGACGACGACAGTGTCCGGGCGATCGCACGAATCTTCGAACACCAGATCCGCTATGCGGGACCCGAAAGCGTCAGTACCGATGAGCGACTGGCGATCGAAGTCGAGCGGGATCACGACGAGTACGAGCGGCGGTTTCACGTCCACTCGAACTACGGCCGACAGTTCAACGACGGCCTCTCGCGCCTGCTTGCCTATCGCTGTGCACAGGAGACGAACGCCAACGTGACCGTCGCAGTCGCGGATAACGGTTTTACCATCTCGATGCCACTGAACCGAAAAGTCGACGTACAGGGTATCATAGAAGATACTGCCCCCGAAAACACCAGAGAACTGTTACGGTCGAGCCTCGACGGGACCGACCTGCTCCAGCGGTACTTTCGGATCAACGCAACCCGCTCACTGATGATCCTCAAACGGTACAAGGGCTACGAGAAGTCTGCGAGCGAACAGCAGGTATCCAGCGAGATGTTGCTCGGGTTTGCACAGGATCTGGAGAACTTCGCCGTCATCGAGGAGACGTACCGCGAGATTATCGAGGACAAACTCGATATCGTGGGGATCGAGGAGGTACTGGGGGCGATCCAGCGCGGCGATATCGACGTCGTCAGTCACCCGGTCGACTCGCCGACACCGCGCGCGTTCGGACTGGCCACGCTGTCCGCCAGCGATGTCGTACTGGCAGAGGACGAAAGCGCCGTCCTGCAGTCGTTCCACGAGCGTGTTATGCAGGAACTCGACCATCCGGACGCCGACCGTGTGAGTGGATCGGTGGGCACCGGGGAGTAGTACTGTAGTTTATATACGATCCCGCACCAGACACCCCGTGATCGCCATCGCAGGCGGGAAGGGCGGCTGTGGCAAAACGACGACGACAGTAGCGATAGCGCGAGCAATCGCGTCGGGGACAACCACTCCAGTGGTCGGCGTCGAGGCCGACTGGGATATGCCGGACCTCCGTTGGCTGGCGCAAACGGCTCCACTTCAATCGCTACCCGTCCGCTCGATCCGGGCTGAGGGGCTGAGCGATCGATCTGCTGCCCCCGGATTTACCGTGCTCGAAGCACCAGAAACGGCGACGCCACTGGGACGTCAGCAGATATTTGATCGGGTTGACCAGTTCTGCAGGAACCTCCCGGCACAGACCCTGATCGACTGTCCCGCGGGTGCTGGTAGGGACGCCGCAGTGCCCATCGAGGTTGCATCCGGAATTCTTCTGGTCTCGACCGCGGAACCGGCGAGTCTCCGCGATACGGCAAAGACCGCGGCGATGGCCGAGGAGCTCCGTTCGCCAGTCATCGGGGCTGTCCTTACCGGGACGGATACCGTCCCTGAGGGGGCTACACAACTTCTGGGTACCGACCGTATCATCCCAATTCCCGAGACCAGGCGACCGTTACGATCCCCGGAGGTCAGCCAGTGCTACGAACGTGTGGTCGGTCAACTGGAGATCAGTAACATTGGATAATTGACCACTCTGGCCAGTATTCTGGTAGGAGGCAAAGAACTATGTACTAAACGAAACTATGCTACGCAGACAATGACGGGGCGGCTGGATACGGGCATCGACGTTCTCGACAGGAAGCTCAACGGAGGTATTCCTCCGGGGAGCATTATTGCCTTCAGTGCCTCCCCGGCTAGCCAGTCGGAATTATTACTGTACCAACTGACTGCCGCGCGCGGGTCGCTCTATCTCACGAGCCAGCGAAACGATCAGGCCGTCAGGGATGCTATCGAATCGACCAGTGCCCCAACCGGTAGTCCAACGGTACGAGATATCAGCGGCAACGAACCGCTCGATCAGGCGAACCGACTGATCCGGGCGCTTCCAGAAGGTGCGAATCTCATCATCGATCCCGTCGACGCGCTCGAACGGCGGGAGCCAAGCCGCTATCAGAACTTCCTCAACGACCTGCAAAACCACATGGTAAACACGGGCAGTATCGCGATTCTTCATTGCCTCTCCGGTCATTCCGTCCCCGACAACCGAGATACGACACGTCATATGGCCGACATCGTGTTCGATCTGACGACGACAGTGAGAGGGACAGATGTCGAGAACAGGCTCTCGGTGCCGAAGTTCCGGGGCGGGCAAGCACTCACTGAGACGATCAAACTCGAAATGAAAGACGAGGTTGCGATCGACACGAGCCGGGATATCGCCTGAGGTACAGCAGTCGCTCACCACTCGATCGAACCGAAAAACGACAGCGTGCGACGTTACTCTTCTGCGTTTTCGAGCTCTTCGACGATCTCGTCTGCGTCGACGTCGGCGTCTTCGAGCGCGTCCTCGATGTCGCCGCCGCCCATACCGCCGCCCATCATACCGCCCATACCGCCCATCATACCGGCACCCTCACCGAGGGTCTCCTGAATGATGATGCGATCGAGGTCGAGTTTCTGGGTGACATCGCCCGCGATCTGCTGTTTCGAGAACATCCACTGCTGGTTCATCGAGAGCTGGGGCGTCGCCTCGATGTACAGCGTCTCTTTCTCGACGGTCTGGAGCTCCGTTTCCGGCTCGGCGTCCTCGTCGTCTTCCTCGTCGTCGCTCTCGACGACGACTTCCTCCTCTTCTTCGTCCGTCTCGATCCACATCTCGAGGTCGGTGTCGACGTACATGCCGATCAGGCCTTTCGCCTGCTCGACGCGGTCCTCGACGACGTCGAGGAGTTCGTACTCGTACTCGACATCCTGACCCGCGAGTGGGTGGTTGAAGTCGACACGGGCTCGACCGCCGATAATGGCCTCGACGTGGCCGTGCTCGCCGTCGAGGTCGACGTGAGCACCGGGGTAGCGATCGTCCTCGGGGATCTTGTCGGCGCTGACGGTACGGACCTCGTCGGGGTCGCGTTCGCCGAACGCTTCCTCTGCGGGGACGACGACTTCGCCCTCGTCGCCGACCTCGCCGCCTTTGATCGCCTCCTCGACGCTCTCGAAGATATGCCCCTCACCGAGCACGATGACGCGCGGCTCGAAGCTCTGTTGCTGGTCGTCGACGCCTTCCTCTTCTGCGACTTCGGCGTCGGTCGTATCGACAAGCTGTCCGTTCTCGACGGTGCGCGCGGTGTAGGCGATGCGGACGAAGTCGCCGTCTGCGAGTCCGTCTGTCTCTTCCTCGGTCGATTCCGTTTCTGCCTCTTGATCGTCGCTCATACCCTAAACGTTTCCCGTTCGGCATTTAAACACCACGTTTCGGTCCCGTCAGCGGTGCGTCGCTCTTTATGTTCCGGATGGCAACCGACGCCCCTTTTCGGCCCGGAGTCGTTCGTCAAGTCATGTACGAGGTCGAACTGAAGGTCCGTGCTGACCACGAAACAGTCCTACAGCGGCTCGACGAACTGGACGCGGATCGGGAGAACCACATCCAGCAGGAAGACACCTACTACGATGCGCCCCACCGTGATTTCACTGAGACCGACGAGGCGCTCCGGATCCGGCGTGTCAGTCGTCCGGACGACGACTACTCTGTCGAGCGAGTGACCTACAAGGGACCGCTGCTCGAAGCCGAATCGAAGTCACGAGAGGAGTTCGAGACCCGCGTTGAGGACGGGGATACGATGGCCGAGATACTGCAACGGCTCGGTTTTTCGCCTGCGGCGACAGTCACCAAGGAACGAACCGAGTTCGCGTTCGACGGGTACACGATCACGCTGGATCGTGTCGAGGGCCTCGGCGAGTTCGTCGAGGTCGAAACGGAGACCGAGTCGGCAGATATCGAGACGGCGCGTGAAGGCGCGTGGACGGTTCTCGACCGACTGGATCTCGATCCCGACGAGCAGATCCGGACGTCCTACCTCGGACTATTGCTTGCCGATGAATAGGTAGAGATATAACTGCTGGACATCATACGATGCTCGGTGGTTTCCGCAAGTTATAGAACCACCGGCGTCGAACGTCCGTATAATGACAGAACGGAACATCCGGGTCGAACCGATCGACCGCCATGCAGTCGAGGATCAGGACGTCGAGATCGTGGAGCGAAAGGGGATCGGCCATCCCGATTCGATCTGTGATGGGATCGCCGAGCACGTCGCGCAGGCCCTTGCACGGGAGTATATCGACCGGGTAGGCAAAGTCCTGCACTACAACACCGACGAGACCCAGCTGGTCGCCGGTAACGCCGCGCCCGCATTCGGCGGCGGCGAAGTTCTCGAACCCATCTATCTGCTGATCGTCGGCCGTGCGACCAAAGAGTACGAGGGGACGAAGATCCCGGCCGAACGGATCGCGCTCGAAGCCGCCCGCGAGTACCTCAACGAGAATATTCCCCAGCTAGACGTCGGCACGGACATCATCATCGACGTCAAACTCGGCGAGGGAAGCGGCGACCTGCAAGAGGTCTTCGGCGAGGAGGGTGCGACCGTCCCGATGGCCAACGACACGAGCTTCGGCGTCGGTCACGCACCCCTCACCGAAACAGAGGAGATCGTCCTGAACGCCGAGCGGAGCCTGAACGGTCCCTACGCCGCCGACAATCCCGAGGTCGGCCCGGACGTGAAGATCATGGGCAAACGCGAGGGCGACGAGATCAACATTACAGTCGCCGCAGCGATCATCGATGAGCATATCGAGGACCTTGACGAGTACGACGACGCCGTCACGAGAATTCACGATCACGTCGTCGATCTCGCGGCCGAGTACACCGACCGTGACGTGACGGTCGACGTCAACACGGCGGACAACTACGAGGACGGCTCGATCTACCTCACCACGACCGGCACGAGTGCCGAGCAGGGCGACGACGGCTCCGTGGGTCGCGGGAACCGCGCAAACGGGCTGATTACGCCGAACCGTTCGATGTCGATGGAAGCGACCAGCGGCAAGAACCCGGTCAACCACATCGGGAAGATCTACAACCTGCTGTCGACGGAGATTGCAGAAAGCGTCGTCGACGACGTCGACGGCATCCGCGATCTACGCGTGCGCCTGCTCAGCCAGATCGGTCGCCCGATCGACGAGCCCCACGTCGCCGACGTTCACGTCGTCGCAGCGGACGGCGTGGAACTCGACGACGTCGAGGACGAGATCACGGAGATCGTCGACGCCAAACTCGCGGATGTCACCGCGATCACCCAGCGCGTCATCGACGGCGAGTTGACCACCTTCTAGCCGAAATTCCCAATACCCCCCGACTCCCAGACCCCGATAGTGACCCGCGTCTGTCTCGTTGGCTCCCCGGACGTCGTCCTCAAGTACGAACTGCTCTCGCGTGAGACGTCCCGGGAGGCCCTCTCGACGTACGACCTCTCCGAACCGTTCGAAAATACCGTCGCGCTCGACACCGTCAGCGTCGGCGCTGCGATCTCGCTGCTGAACGACCTCAACTGGTATCTCGTCCGCTTTGTCGATACCGTCCTCGTCAGGGAACCGTCGATCAGCGAGGACGAATGGCTCTCCCGCGACCTCGCCGAGGCCGTTCGGTCGAATCGAATCGCCCCCGAGGAGACGGGTACGTATCTGAAGCTCTACGGCGTCGAAACAGCGGACGGCACAGAGGCTGACGAGACGGCAAGCGACGGCGGCGGCGCGGTCCAGACCGAGCGGAAGCCACAGCTTGTCGAACCGCTCTACGTCCGGCGGAGCGACGGCGACCACCCCGAGTACGACCTGCGCGATGTCGAGGAGACAGTCGTCGTCCGCGTTTCGGAGTCGGAGTTCGAGCTGTGACGACCCGGGCCGAGCGAAGGGAGTCAGGATGATCGCGAGCGAGCGCGTCCCCGCGGCGAACGCCCGATACGCCACCGTCGACGAGCAGCGCATCCATTATCTCGAAGCCGGGGTTGGCAACGCCCCCGAGGAGCCGCCGATCGTCCTGCTCCACGGGAGCGGGATCGACGACGCCGCACTTTCCTGGAAACACACCATTGAATTCCTCGCAAACGACTGTGGACGACGCGTCTACGCACCCGACTGGCCGGGCTACGGCGAGAGCGACGACCCGAAAGAGACGACGACCGAGTACTACGTCAGCGTGCTCTCGGGCTTTCTGGACGCGCTAGACCTCGACAGAGCGGTACTAGTGGGGATCTCGATGGGCGGGAGCGCCGCGCTGGGCTACGCGCTCGACGCCCCGGAACGAGTCTCACGGCTCGTGCTCGTCGACAGCTATGGACTCCGTGATGCAGTCCCCGGCGGAACCGGTTCGTACCTGCTGGCAAACACGCCCTTCGCGAATCTGTTCGGGCGGCAGTTCGCTGCGGCCACTGAAGCGGGGACCCGGCTCGCGATCGGCGAGTTCGTCAACGACCCCGCAGCGCTCGACGATGGGTTCGTCCGAGAGGTAAACGAGCGACTCCGACAGCCGGGTGCAGGAAGTGCCTTCTTCTCGTTCATGCGCGAGGAGTTCCGACCCGACGGCGTCCGGACGGACTACTCGGATCGGCTCTCCGAACTCCGGATTCCAACGCTGCTCGTACACGGTGCGGAGGACCCGCTCGTCCCGGTCGAGTGGTCGGAGACGGCCGCCACGTCGATCCCCGACGCAACGCTCGAAGTGATCGAGCGATGCGGACACTGGCCACCTCGCGAGCGTCCAGACGCGTTCCACGACGTGCTGGTCGAGTTCCTCTAACCCGTAGCCTTCCGATGCCCAGCCCGGCGAGGGGTTCATCCGTCCGCCGCCGCTATCGCCGACGAGAACAGATGACAGACAACACTCCCGGTTGGCATGGTCCAGTCGATCGGCGGACGCTGCTTCGGGCATGCGGAGTCGGGGCCGTAGTCGGTCTCGCGGGCTGTTACGGCCCTGCCGAATCCCCGGCAATCGAGGGAGCAACCGCCGAAACCATCGTCGACGGTCTCGTCCATCCCTGGGGAATGGAGTTCCTGCCCGGAAACCGTGCTGTCGTCACGGAGCGCGACGGCGCGCTGCTGCTTGTCGACCTCGACGCCGAATCGGCCGAGCCGATCGACGGCGCTCCGGAGGTCTCGACGGCGGGACAGGGCGGGCTGCTCGATGTCGCCCTTCATCCGGACTATCCGGAATCGGACTGGCTCTATCTAACCTATGCAGGGAGCGACGAGAACGGCGACACAGCGACGATGGTCGGTCGTGGCCGCCTCGATCCCGACGCGGAAGCACTTGCCGAGTTCGAGCGCCTCCACGCCGCCGAGCCGTTTCTCGACAGGAGCAATCACTACGGCTCGCGGGTCGTGTTCGGTGAGGACGGGGCAGTCTACGTCACCACCGGCGACCGGCAGTTCAAGGACTTCGGCCCGGAGCACGTGTCACAGGATACGACGAACGAACTCGGGGCGACGCTCCGGCTCGATCCGGATGGCTCGATTCCGGACGACAACCCATTCGTCGACGACCCCAACGTTCGGGATGCGATCTTCAGCTATGGTCATCGGAACGCACAGGGAATGACAGTTCACCCCGAAACAGGCGAAATCTGGCAGAGTGAGCACGGCGAGGAGGACGGTGACGAGCTAAATATCGTCGAGGCTGGCGGGAACTACGGCTGGCCGGTCGCGAGCTACGGCTGCGAGTACAACACCGACGAACCGGTGGGGGACCGACCCGACGAGCGCGAGGACGTAGTCGAGCCGGTATACTACTGGGAGTGTGGCTCCGGCGGCTTCCCGCCTGCAGGAATGACGTTTTACGATGGCGAAGCGTTCCCGGACTGGCAGGGTAACCTGTTCGTCGGCAATCTCGCCGGACAGTATCTCGGTCGCTTTGCGGTTGACGGCCGCGATGTGCGGGAACTCGACCCGCTGCTGGCAGATCACGGCTGGCGAATCCGGGACGTCGACGTCCATCCCGGGACCGGCCACCTCTACGTGCTCGTCGACGACGGTGACGCGCCGCTCGTCCGTCTCGTGCCCGATTAATCGAACATCCCAGTCGACATATACCGCTCGCCGCTGTCCCAGTAGACGGTAACGACCAGCGGATCCTCGACACCCTCCTCGACCAGTCGCTCGGCGACCCGTTTCGCCACGAGGTTCGTCCCACCGCTGGACTGGCCGACGAAGATCCCCTCCTCGCGTGCGAGGCGGCGACATTCGGCTTCGGCCCCCTCGATCGAGACTGTCTCCACGTCGTCGAGCAGGTCAGTGTCGAGGTTCTCGCTGATAAAGCCCGGACCCATTCCCTGGAAGTCGTCGTGGCCCGACTCGCCTGTGGAAAGTACGGCGTTTTCCTCGGGTTCGACGGCGACAATCTTCAGGTTGGGGAACGCTTCGCGGAGCCGTCGTCCCGTCCCGCTGATCGTCCCGCCGGTGCCGACGCCCGCGACGAAGGCGTCGATCTCCCGGTCGCCGACCTGTTCGAGGATCTCCACGCCCGTCGTTTCGTAGTGCGAGTTGGGATTGGCCGGGTTCTCGAACTGTCCCAGCTGGGTGGCTCCGGCCGCTTCGAGTTCGTCGGCCCGCTCGCGTGCCGCGGAGATGTCACCGTCGACGAGTTCGATGTCAGCGCCGTACGCGCGCATGATCTGTCGACGCTCCTTCGATTTGCCGTCCGGCATCACGAGCGTCAAGTCGTAGCCCCTCGCCGCGGCGACCAGTGCGAGACCGATCCCCGTGTTCCCACTGGTCGGCTCGACGAGGGCGTCTCCCGGTTCGATCGCACCGGCGTCCTCGGCAGCACGAACCATCGCCAGTGCGGGCCTGTCCTTTGCTGACCCGCCGGGGTTGAACGACTCGATCTTCGCCGCAAGCGTCGCGCCCTCCGGCGCGTCGACCGCCACGAGCGGCGACCCGATCGTCTCGAGGATGCTCGTCTTCATTTATCGACCCGTTGACGGGCAAGGCCTAAAGAGTACGCGGATCGGCCGCTCCGCCGGAGCGCGGTCGTTATATCGGTCCGGTGCGAATGGCGGTGTATGAGTCTCGAAACCATGGAGCCCACGCCGACGTGGGACGCCGAGGCACACGCCGAGACGGTCGACGTACTCGAACAGCTCGACGATCTGACGTTCAAGATCTGGGGCGCGGACTGGTGCAAGGACTGCCGGGCCGAACTCCCTGACTTCGCGGCCGCGCTCGACGCTGCAGGCGTGGATGAGGATCGGATCGAGCAGTACGAGGTCGACCGGGACAAGGACGGACCGCTCACCGAGGAGTACGAGGTCGAACTGATCGCGACGATCGTCGTCGAACGCGACGGCGAGGAGGTCACACGGTTCGAAGAAGAAGAGGCAGTGCCCGCGGCGATCTATCTCGCCGACCAGCTACGCGAGTCCGAACTGGCTCACTGATCGGCTGACTCGCTGTCTGTCGTCGGTTCGGTCGCGTTCTGATCGTCGTTGTCCTCCGGATTGACTAGCCAGTCTTTGAGTTTGAATCCGACGAACAGACCGCCGACGAGTAACACCGCGGTGGCGGTGATCGGATCGATAAGGACGGAGACGACGTTGTAGACGACGAGCGCGCCGAACCAGACAACCCCAGCGAGTAGCAGGATCTGGAGCCATCCGTTGCGCATGCGCTCGCCGGGCGTGTTGCCCGTGATGGCCCACCACGAGTCCGAACCATCACTCATCGTTCCACACTCGGTTCATTATCGGAAGCCATGCAAAGAGTACGGGTAAGCGTAGCGTTTCTCTGTCACGCCGGACGGGAGCATTTAATTACGACCACAACCCACACTCGACCAACTGAATGTCCACTCGCTCCGATGGCCCGTGGCCTGACCGTGCCGAGACCGTCGATGATCCCGTGACGCTGACGGTTCTCGGCGTGGACCGCGGCGACAGCGGGTTACCCGAGGAGCTTCCCGATGCCGTTCCGGAGGATGCGGACGCGATCATCATCGACCGCCCGACGGGGGCGCTCTCCCGGCGAGCACGATGGAGTGCATACGCACGCAACCCCGCGTTGGCACTGCTCGGCATCGCCTCGGCAATCGCCCTGACCAGTGACTATCTGAGCTACGGGACGACGGATCGGTCGTTCGACCAGCAAGCGGTTACGGATATCTCGGCGGGTCGGTCGATCCCGGTCCATTTCGTGGGGCAGTCGCCGCTCGCAGCCGTCGGTGCGGTGCCACATATCTGGCACGTGGGGGGCTGGATCGTGACGCTACTCCTGTTCGTCGCGGCGGTGTACGGGCTACTCTCACCCGGAATAGGTGGTGTCCTCTTTGCTGTCGCTGCTCTTGGGCTGGCGGGCGCGTACATTCTGGCGTATCTCGGATCCACACTCGAACGCCAGTCCGGACGACTGTTCTCGGAGATCAAGCGGCTCGCAGACGAGAACGGGTACGAACACCCGGTCGCTGTCGTCCGGCGTCGCCACCGTCTCTCGCTGACCGATCACGCGAAAGAGGCCCGGATACGAACCAGCGACTGGGCGGTCAGTCCGACAGACGCCGACGACTGGACGTGACTGGAAGGGTTTACAACCACCCATCCCCATCGTTCTGTCGTGCGAATCGAGAATAGCTTCATCCCGGTCCGGGGTATCGGCGAGTCGACCGAACGAAAGCTCTGGTCGAACGGGATCACACACTGGGACGAGTTCGACGGCTCGGTCGTCGGCCCGACGCGCGCGGATCGTATCGAGACGTTCATCAACGAGGCGTGGACGCATCTCGACGACGGCGACGTGAGCTTCTTCGACCAAAGCCTGCCCGCGGGCGAACGCTGGCGGCTCTACGAGAACTTCCGCGATGACACCTGCTTTTTCGACATCGAGACCACCGGACTGGACCACCATCGCGACCGCGTGACGACCGTGAGCTTCCACCGGGACGGCGAGACGACGACGCTCGTGCAGGGTGAAGACCTCACCGCCGAACGGATCGATCGCCAGTTCGAAGACGCCAAACTGATGGTGACGTTCAACGGGAAACGCTTCGACGTACCCTTCCTCGAAACCTCCTTCGGCGTCGATCTGGACGTTCCTCACGTCGACCTGATGTACCCGTGTCGACAGCTGGGCTACTCCGGCGGGCTCAAACAGATCGAAGGGGACGTGGGTGTCGAGCGAGGCGAGCCGGATATATCAGGAAAAGACGCGGTCCGCCTGTGGCACGAGTACGAGCGCGGCAACGAGGACTCCCTGGAGACGCTGGTCTCGTACAACCGCGACGACGCTGTGAATCTCCAGTCGCTGATGGAGACGGTCTCCGAGGAGCTCCACCGGGATGTCTTCGAGACGGCCTGCCAGCAGCCCTGATTCCGTTCAATCCTGCTCGACGCCGTGTTCGAGCCGTCCGATCCCCTCGATCTCTATTTCGACGCGATCCCCATCCGTGAGCGGCCCGACACCCTCGGGCGTCCCGGTCGAGATCACGTCGCCCGGTTCAAGCGTCATGTACGTCGTAATCTCCTCGATCAGTTCGGGAATCGAGAAGATCAGGCGATCACGCGTCGAGTCCTGCCTGAGTTCGCCGTCGACCCAGAGCCGAATCCGGGCGTCTTCGGGTACGTGTTCGGGGTCGGCAACGACTGGACCGATCGGCGCCGCGCCGTCGAACGCCTTCCCCCTGACCCAGTTTGTCTCGCGACGCTGGTCGTCGCGGTTCGAGATGTCGTTGACGATCGTACAGCCCTCGACGATATCCATCGCGTCCGCGGCATCGACGTCCCGGCACTGCTCGCCGATCACGACGCCGAGTTCGGCCTCGTGTTCGATCTTCTCTTTCCCGGCCGGGAGCGTCACCGTATCGCCGTGGCCCGCCAGCGTGTTCGGGGGCTTCAGGAAGAGCAGCGGCCGGTCCGGCACGTCCTCGCCACGCTCGGCGGCGTGGTCGGCGTAGTTTCTGCCGATACAGACTACCTTGTCCGGTGTCGACGGCGGGAGGATGTCGACGGCTGACGCGTCGTAGCTGCTGTCGCCGAACGCGACGATCCCGTCGTCGGTGAGCTCGCCGCGGCGGATCGAGCCCGCAGGATCACGAAAGCGGATCGTTCTCATACCGGTGTCTTGTCGTGGTGGGCGTTAAATCTTCAGAAGTCGTCAGGTCGGCCGAAACGTACAGTCGTGTCAGTCAGCGCCGACCGCAGCAGCCCCGGATTCAGCGCGCATCGAGCGCCAGTACGCCTGCAGGTACGCGCCGATAAACATTCCAGCGACGCCGATCAGGATCGGGTAGTTACCGACCCCGAGGCTGGCGTAGGCCGCGCCGGGACAGATGCCCGAGAGCCCCCAGCCGACGCCGAAGATCGACCCGCCGGAAAGGACGTTGCCGTCCATCGACTTGAGGCGACGTTCGTACGGCCGCCCGGTCAGTGGGGCGTTCTCGCGGAACCGCATCGCGAGGAAGATGGTTCCCGCCGTCACCGTCGCCGCGCCGCCCATCACGAAGACGAGTCCGAGGTCAACTAGCTGGAGGAAGGAGAGAACGACCTCGGGCTGAGCCATATGGCTGAAGCCAAGCCCAAAGCCAAAGAGGATGCCGCCGACGAAAATTAGCGCCACGAACGCGCCGCTTTGCTCGTCGTTCGTCATCCTACGGACTCACCCCCGCAGCCCCAACGAGCAGTGCGGTCCCGATGGCCACGACCATGAACGTCGCGACGTTGGCGATTGAGGTCTGTGAGAGCGAGCCGACGCCACAGACTCCGTGACCCGAGGTACAGCCCTTTCCGAGCCGCGTTCCGATCCCGATCAGGACGCCGCCACCGAGTAGCCGCCACCAGCTAACCTCGGTCGTCCAGATCGTCACGCCGCCGACGTCCTGCAGTTGGCCCGCCGTTGCGGGCTGGTGGAGCGAACTCGTGAGCAGACCGGACTGGAAAGTGAGCGCGTAGATGCCCGCGCCGATGACGATCCCCAGAGTAAACACAACGCGCCAATCACGCGAAGTGACGAACCGGTGCTGTTGTAATCGGGGGAGCCTGGAGGTGTACGACAGCGTCGACTCCAGAAACGTGCTCGCGCCCGCGGTGATGCCCGTTCCGAGGTAGATCACCGAGACGCCGAGCCCGATGAAGATGCCGCCGATCAGGTAGTGCCAGATGTGGTTCGGAAACAGTGTCTCGAACGTGAGTGTGGCCAGGAGTGGGTCGATCATGCGTGAATACTGAGTGAGGGGTACAACGTGCGCGTTCCGTATGTCGGTTCCGATCCGCTGGGAAGCGTCAGGATCGGGAGACAGACCCGCGAAAGAGGTTCACACGGCGACCCCGTAACGACAGGTTTAAGCGAAATAGCCAGCAACTCGAAGATACGCTTCGTACGAGCGAAGTGCGCTCCGTTGGTGTAGTCCGGCCAATCATTTCGGCCTTTCGAGCCGATGACCTGGGTTCAAATCCCAGACGGAGCACTACAGCGAACGCAGTGAGCGAAGCGCGCACGTTCTGGGATTTGAACTACGCGAGACGAGCACCAGCGAGTCTCGCCATCGAGTTCAAATCCCAGACGGAGCACCTGTCCCAATCTCAACTCTCGAGCGAAGCGAGCGTTTGCCATCGAGTTCAAATCCCAGACGGAGCAGTTCTGGCCGACTGTGTGCCGCGATACAGTGGAGAGCCGAAACGATCACCGCCCTGTGAGTGCCTCGCTCGCCGGGGCAAACTCGATCTCGGTGCCCAGCCCAGCCTCGCGAGCCCGCTCGTAGACCAGTGCGCCACCAGCGACGGTCTCGATGCCGGTTCCGCCGCTGTCGAAGAGCGTAATCTCGTCCGCAGCGGTACGTCCCTCCGTTTTCCCGGCAACGATCTCACCCAGTTCTGCGTGGACGTGGTCTTCGTTGACGGCTCCCGACTCGACCGCGTGGAGGAACGACCCGGCGTCGATCTCAGTTCGTTCGCGGAGGTCGGGGACATACGTCGCGCGCTCGATCGTCGTGGCGTCGAGTTCCTGCTTGTCGGCGCTATACTGGCCCATCGCGGTGACGTGCGTGCCTGGCTCTAACAGGTCGCCGTCAAAGACTGGCTGGCTTGCGTTTGTCGCGGTGATGACCACATCAGCACCCTCGACCGCGGCCGCGCTGGACTCGACCGCCTGAACGACGGGATCGAGTAGATCGTCCATCTCCGCGGCGAACGACTCGCGATGTTCGCGGGTCGGTGAGAACACGTCCACACGCTCGAACTCCCGGACTGTCACCGTTGCCCGGAGCTGACCGCGCGCCTGCGGCCCGCTCCCGATAACTGCTAGCGTCTCGACGTCCTGCCGGGCCAGTGCGTCGACGCCGACCGCGCCCGCCGCGCCGGTCTTGAACGGGTTCATGCTCGCGCCATCGAGAACCGCGAGGGGTTCCCCGGTTTCGGCGTCGAACAGCGGCGTCATGAACCAGGCGTCCCGCTGGCCGAAGCCTGCGGCGTACATATACCCGCCCATCACGCCGGTATCGGGGAGCACGGCGGCATAATCGGTGAGCATCCCCGGCGGATCGCGTCGGAGCAGTTTGGTTCGTGGACGTGCGGGAGCGCCCTCGCCGTGCTGTCGGTAGCCGTCCCGGACAGCATCGACGAACTCGGTGGGAGTCGCTAGCCCGTCCACGTCGCTGCTGGAGAGGAACAGTGCCTCGGTCATGTGTGTCAGTAGGACCGCAATCGAAAAGAGTGCTCTGCTGTATCAGACGGTCACTCTCCACCGAACAGGCGCACGAGGACGAGTCGCCACGGAACCACGACGACGAGGACGGTCCCGGTCATAACGAGCGGGAACGGCCACGCCGTGCCGCCCGCGAAGTACGGTGACGCGCGCAAGAGGAGACCGACGTTGACCGCGGCGAGTGCGGTAAGAGTAGTGTGCCGGGCGGCGACCCGTGGATCCGTCAACACGTCCGGGCGGTAGAGCCCCGCGATGCCAGCACAGAGCAGCCAGCCGACGGCAAACGGGATGACCGTCTCGAGGGTGGTAAAGGGGTCCGTGAGGCCCGCCAGACCGTGGTGCTCCACAATACCGCCCGCGACGACCAGCGATACGACCAGCAGGTCACCAGCGAGCACGGCGAACTGTCGCGTCTCGTCCGGGACGTCCCCGAGCCGGGGTGCAAGTGTGGACATACTCATCAGTTGCGACTCGGTGGATATGGGCGTACTGGAATTCTGTCACACCCGGTCCGTGTTGCCGGATGCGGTTCGGCCTCACTGGGGCTTAACGCCCGCCACCGTGTAGCCGAAGCCACGCTCGGGGACGCTCACCTGTAGTCCCGCATCGTCGAGCATCCCCGCCAGCTCGTCGGGGCCGAAAAACGTCGAATCGAAGCCGATCAGGTGTTCGCCCGCCACGAGCGCTCGACCGCGGATCGTGGTCGGGTCGAACTCGCGAATCACCAGCACGCCGCCGGGCGCGAGCACACGAACCGCCTCTGCGATCGCCTCGCGCGATCGGCCGATGTGATGGAGTGCATCGACGATCGTGACAGCCTCGACCGACTCGTCGACGACCGGCAATCGTGCGGCGTCGCCACGGACGCCCGGGATTCCGGCAGCAGCCGCTTCGGCGAGCATCCCTCCGGAGGCATCCACGACGGTCCAGTCCATGTCCGGGATCGCACGGGCGGCTCGCCCGGTGCCGCCCCCGACATCCAGTCCGGTCGTACCCTCGTGTTCAGCAAGTGCCAGCCCGCGAGACAGGACGTCCGGGTCGGCTTTCGGCATGAACAGATCGTAGAACCCGGCGAAGATGTCGAAATGCCTCACGTCGCTGGATCCGGTCATATTCGGTTTAGGCCCCCATTATACAAAAAACAGTGTCCGGGCAATATTCGGACCCACGGACTCTTGTCATCCCGCAGTCTACGAATCGACATGCCAACGCTGATGGACACCTACATCGAGAACAGGTATCGCGTCCAGCCCAACCACGCGAACAACTACGAGACCGCACACGGGGGGAACGTAATGAAATGGATGGACGAAGTGGGCGCGATGTCTGCGATGCGCTTTGCCGGCCACTCCTGTGTGACGGCGAACGTCGACGAGCTCGACTTCCAGCGCTCGATCCCGATCGGTGATAACGTGCTCGTCGAGGCGTACGTGTATTCGGCCGGTCGGACCAGCGTCCAGGTCCACCTGCGAACCTATCGTGAGAACCCCCGCACGGGCGAGTGCGAACAGACGACCGAATCCAATTTCGTGTTCGTCGCACTGGAGAACGGTTCCCCGACCGAAGTACCGGAGTTGACCGTCGAGTCCGAGCGCGGCGAGGAGTTGCACCAGCGTGCGCTCGAATACGACCCCTGACAGAAAGCCAATAGATATATGATTTCCTGATGGTAATCCGAGGGTAGTGAAACGAACAGTCAGTATCGCCCTGGCAGTGATCGTAATAGCGGTTGGCGTCTCGGCGGCGATGTCGTTTATCGCACCGCCGACAGCCGATCTGATCGCGCCACAAGAGGACGAAGAACCGGAACTCGTCCAGCTTGAAGGCAGCGAGAGCAGTTTCTACCCCTATCTGAGTGCGGCCGAAGAACATCGGAAGGGAAGCTCAATCAACGTGGTCGTCCGTGCGGATCTGGACACGACGCTCCAGATAATGGCGGACGATGGGGACTGGAACGTGACCGACGGACACGAACACGAACTCGGTCCCGAAGAGCTCTCCGCCGATCAGATCCAGATCAACACCACCGACGGGACGTCGATGGAATGGGACGAAGCCGGTGGTGCGACCCGGTACGCGTACATCGACGACACGGCCCGGGGCAACGACGCCGAGTTCGTCACCGAGTCGGCACAGGTCCACTTCGGCGATTACTACGGCCACCGGTACCACATCCGGATGTACGAAGCCCCCCATCAGGACGACGAGTGGGTGATCATGCAGGCCCACGACGAGCACTTCGACTGGTTCACGCTACGTCACGCGGTCCACGGCAATGACGAGGCCCAGACTCGAGTAGAGCAGGACTTCATGCAACAGGAGTTCGTCGACGACGTCTGGCGGAAGCACGTCGGGAACGACGAGCCGTACGACAACGACGGGTGGATGACCGTCGTCGAACTCGCGTGGGTGATGCCGTTGCTGCTGATGGGTGCGCTCGGTCGCCAGCGGATCAGAGACACGGGGCTGTCCCTGTGGGGACGTCTGAACTCGGTCGACCGACAACGCATCCGGGCGGCGTACGATCGGTTGACCCTGAACCACTTTCTGGTGTTTGGTTCGATCGTCGGGCTATATTTCGGGGTCCGGGTCAGCGGCATTCTGCTCGAGTGGTACGTCCCGGCGCTCTCGATGCACGGCATCGCGATGGTACTGTACCCCTTCATCGCGATCGGTATCCCCGCCGTGACGTATCTGACCGCCCGCCGGATGACCAGACGGATGGACGCAGGGGTCGTCGCCGCAGGCGCACTGGCAACCGCCGTCGTGCTCGATCTTCTGGCGCTGTCGGTCGACATGATACCCATCGGGATCGTGATCCAGCGCGCTGGCGTCGTGCTCGCGCTCGGGTTGATCGCGATCGGTGCGACGGACCGTGCGAACAGACAGGACAACGAAACGTTGCCAAATGACTGGCTGGTAGTCGGTGCGACCATCTGGGTCGCCCTGCTCGTCGCGACGCTGATGGGCTGGATCTGACGGCCGGCCGGAAGGCCAATTTTAAGCACGTCGCTCCCAGTACGTATTATATGGACATGCCGTCAGATCTCTCCGACTCGTGGGGGCGATATCGATGAGCGTCTCGACCGCCGAAGCGGAGCTATCCGAAGAGGAGCGAGCGGGGCTCGAACTGGTCCGCGAGACGGGCGGGATCCACCAGAGCGATCTCTGGAAGGAACTGGATGTCTCCTCACGACAGGGAAGCCGGATCGTCGATTCACTCGCAGAAAAGGAGCTAGTCGACCGCGAGGAAACGGTCTACGAGGGACACAACACCTACTACGTCTCGCCGACTGCGATGGA